>CAYQZH010000180.1:0-9084 GCA_964421865.1 uncultured Phycisphaera sp.
TTTTGAAAATTTTTGCATTTTCCTCTTGCCATGCGTTTGTGATTGCGCCTCGTCGGAGAGAATTGGAAGCGAATCGCGCCTTGACGATGGTCGCCGAAGTTGCGGCGCATCCTCGCGTTCAACGTCGCCCATCAGCCCATCGCAGCGCGCGAGCACATCGCTTGGCGCTACGTCGAAGAGTGCACGAGTCGAGCTAGGGTAACGAAGCGCCGTCGAAGGGATCATAGTTGCCGACGCCGAGCAGCAGGTCGATTTCCTCCAACAGATCTGCAGGCGTCGTCGCGTCCGAGCGGTCGATGTCCGTGGACCAGATGGGAAGAGCCGGTCCGACGCCGTTGAGCGTGTCGATGAGGGCTGCAAGGTCGCTCGCACCGCTGGTGGCGTTGCCGTTTACGTCCCCCGGGAGGAAGCCGATCCGCACGCTGCTGCCGCTCGACAAGTGTTTGATGGTGGTCCAGGCAAGAACCGCGATCGTTTGATTGAGAAGCAGGCGAACCTTGTCCGCGTCGGTTCCCTGGACATCGGTCACGTAGGGGACCGATCCGACGCCGCCCTGTTGAGTGACCGTAAAGTCCAGCGGCGTCAGGCAGGAAACGGACCCGTCGAACGTCAGGATCGCGTTCTGCCATCCGACGGGGATTCCGTCGTCGGGGTTGAACGGTCGGCGGGCGTCGATGGCCCCGGCGGGCGGATCGGTAGACGCAATCGCAATCGGATTGCCGGGGATGATCTTGAACACATCTCCGCCGCTCAGGTCGCAGATGTACAACTCTCCCGCGGCGTCCTTACCGAATGAAGAGATCGAACTGATGTCCAGAACGCGGGGCGGGTCGAAGTCGGCGGTGCGCTCTTGGAGTTCGCTGACGGCCCCGTTGTAGCGGAAGCTCCAAATCTGGTCGCTGCAATAATCGGCGTAGAAGTACGTGCCGAGAAGCTCCGGAATAGCGCAGCCGCGGTACACCTCGCCGCCGGTAATCGAGCAACCAAAGGCAAAGGGAGGAAAACCGGTATGTCCGTACTCGTGGATGGGCGGCGTCAGGGCGGGCGACGGACAGTCGCACCCGCCGAACGTGGTGCAGTGCATGCCTTCCATGCACTTCCAGCCGTAGTTTCGCCCGCCCGTTGAGTCGGCGGGCTCGAAGTTGATCTCCTCCCAATCCGCCTGACCCACGTCGGCGATGTACAGATCGCCGGTGAGGTCGTCGAAGGCGCATCGCCACGGGTTGCGCAACCCGTAGGCCCAAATCTCGTCACCGTCAATCCCCGCGAACGGATTGTCCGGTGGGATGCCGTAGTTGCGGTTGGCGTCGTCGGGAAAGTCGTCGCGGTCGATGTCGATACGCAGGATTTTGCCCAACAGGTTGTCGGTGATGTCCTGAGCGTTGCCGGAGATCTGGGTGGGACCGCCGCCGTCGCCCGAGGCGACGTAGAGATTGCCGTCGGGCCCAAAGCCCATCCACCCGCCGTAGTGCGTTGTGACGGTGGCAAGACGGTCGATGCGTGTGACGATCGCGGCGGTCGCATCGGCCACATCGGGGTCGTCCGAAACGGCGTAGCGAGCGATGACCGTATCGCCGAGATTGTCGATGTAGTTGATGTAGAAGAACCCGTTCTCCGCGTAGTTGGGATGGAAGGCCAATCCCAGCAGCCCGCGTTCGTTGGCGCTTGACGACAGATCGTCGACATTGAGAAAGGGCGTGGAGAGGACCACGCCGTTCTTATGGATTTTGATCCGGCCGGTTTGTTCCACGATGAAGATGCGCTGGAAGTCGTTGGGGGCGTGGGTGACAAAGAGGGGCCTGCTGAGTCCGTTGGCAACGCGAATTGTCGTGGGTGCCTCGCCCCCGCGCGAGGCCGATGACAATAAGAGCACGATCAACGCCGCGAGCCGTCGTCGTGCGATCCGTCCCCCTCGAACCATTCCACTCGCCCCCCCGGAAGAAACTCCCCGTGCACGGCCCGCCAGCCTGCCCCATCATTGTAGGCATTTCATCGGGCCGTCGGCAGGCCATCGACATGTGATGGGACCGATAAGACGCATCCTACGCGATGGCACCCGATCGCGGGCGCCCTTCCTACATTGCTCATCGGTCATGGCCGTTTGGTCCAAGGTCCTGCAAAAAAAAGGGGGATGCTCCCCGAACCAAGTGCGGCCGTCGTTCGTACAGGGGCGTAACGAGGCCGTAACGGGCGGTTGCGGTGAGGCTTGACAGCCCTGGTCGCGCGGTTACGCTTGCCGCCCCGGCACGTCGGGATAGCATGGCGCCCTTGCTTCCGGCGCGCCGGCCAACCCAGAACCTTGTAGGACGTAGGCCATGATCCAGGTTAGGAATCTGACCAAACGGTACGGCTCGTTGCTCGCGGTGGACGACATCAGCTTCGACGTGGACCGCGGCGGAGTGGTCGGCTTTCTCGGTCCCAACGGGGCGGGAAAGACGACGACCCTCCGCATCCTCAGTTGTTACCACCCTGCGACCAGCGGCTCGGCCGGCATTGCCGGGTTCGATGTCTTCAAAGATTCGATGGAGGTGCGTCGCCGGGTCGGCTACCTGCCGGAATCGACCCCGCTCTACCCGGAGATGCGCGTACGCGAGTACCTGCACTTCCGCGGGAAGCTGCGGGGCCTGACCTATCCGCAACGGGTGGACGCGATAGGACGGGTCACGGAAAAATGCTGGCTCGGGGATTTTGTGGATCGCCCCATCGGCCAACTCTCCAAGGGGATGCGGCAGCGGGTCGGCTTGGCCGATGCCATCATGCACGATCCCGAGGTCCTCATCCTCGACGAACCGACCATCGGTCTCGACCCCACGCAAATCCGCGAGACGCGGAACCTGATCAAGGAGCTCGGCGAGCGGCACACCGTGCTGCTCAGCTCGCACATTCTCCCCGAGGTGGAGCAGACGTGCAGCCGGGCGATCATCATCGCTTCGGGGAAGATCGTAGCCAGCGGGTCGCCGCAGGACCTGCGCAATCGGTTCAGCGCCCAGGCGCGGGTGGTGGCCGAGATGCGCGGTCCGCAGCTCGAGGTGGAATCGAGCGCGCGGAGCCTGCCCGGCGTCCAGAAGGTGGAAGCGTCGGCGAACAACGGGTGGGTGCGACTGGCCGTCGATGCGACGCCCGACCGCGACATCCGCGAAGACCTGTTCAAACTCACGATGTCCAAAGGCTGGACGCTGCGCGAACTGCGCCGCGAAGGGGCGACGTTGGAGGACTTCTTCGTACAGGTGACGGCCGAACAGCAAAACCGACGAACGAAATGACAACGACGAGTTACAAGTTACGAATTACGAGTTACGAAATAGGGGAGCGAAACCACGCCCACGACACGGGGTCGGCAGCATGACCGCAACACACGCCAGCCATGATGTAACTCGTAACTCGTAACTTGTAACTCTGAACGGAGTTCAGCCCTATGCGAAATGTCCCAACGATGGCCCAACGCGAGCTGGGGGCTTATTTCCTTTCCCCCATTGCCTATGCCGTCATCGCCATGTTCCTCTTCTCGTCCGGTCTCGCGTTCGGGTTGGGGACGTTTGTTCCCGGCGGCGAGGCGTCACTGCGTTCCCTGTGTGATTTTTGGATCATTCTAATTCTGGTATTCGTGCTGCCGATGCTCACCATGCGACTGGTCAGCGACGAGCTTCGCGTCGGCACCATCGAGACCCTGATGACCGCGCCAATCACCGAGATCGAAGTAGTCTTGGGAAAGTTTTGTGGCGCGTTTGTCTTTTATCTGATCCTCCTTGCGGCCATACTGCTTTACCCTTTCCTGCTTCAGATGTACGGGCCGGTTGATTCCAAACTGCTGTTCTGCAATTACCTAGGGTTATTGCTTCTTGGCGCGTTGTACATCGCCGTCGGACTGTTCTTCAGTTCGTGCACCAAGCACCAGGTGATCGCAGTCCTATTGAGTTTCGCACTGCTCGCCCTAATGACTTTCGCTTCGCACGCCCTCGCCCAACTGGTGGAAGGCTGGCCGAGGGTACTCCTCCAGCAACTCTCCATCCGCACTCATTTCCATGACTTCGTTCGGGGAATGTTGGATTTCAATCACGTGGTCTTCTTTCTGACCACGACGGCTTTCTTCCTCTTCGTCACCGTCAAGCGATTGGAGATGCGCCGATGGCAGTAGAGAAACAGACCGGCCCGGCGGCGACGAAAGCCTCGACCGGTCGGCGAATGTTGGTCGGAACGAACGTCGCCGTGGCCACCTTGATCATCGCAGCCATCTGCGTGGTCGCCCAACTGTTCGCCTACGACAGTTCCCGCTGGGACATGACCTCCAGCGGCGTCAACAGCCTGGGCGAAGGCACGGAAAACCTGCTGCGCGGCCTGAACCAAAATGTCCGTCTCACCTCGCTTTACTTCGAGACGGATCGCGAGGACGAGGACCAGCAGCGCTATCGTCGAGCCGCTCAAAACCTGCTCGATCTGTACGAGGCGACCAATCGTGGCAAAGTCACCGCCGAGTGGGTCAATCCGCTCAAGGATCACGAGAAGTTCCAGAAACTCATCGCACGATTGCGGGAAAAATCGGCTTTCAAGGACACGATCGCGGCGTATCAAGCCCGCATTGACGCCTACAAGAACGAACTCGACGGGCAGATGCGGAAGCTCGTTGAAGATGAGTTGGGTCGCATCGGCCCGACGGTCGGGACGATGGGCGAGTCGCCGCGGCAGTCGCCGACCGCTCAGGTCGAGGAGCTGTTCCGACGCCTGACGAGCGAGTTGGAGAACACGCGCGATCAGATCGACTCCGTGACCACGGCGGCCAACCCGCAGTACTCCGCCGCCGTCAGTGAACTCAAAAGCCTTTATCCGAAAATCAGCAAGACCCTCAAGGAAATCGGGAAGTTCGGTACTGGGGAGGTGGGACGCAATCCCGGTATGCCCGCCGCCCAGGCTGACTTTCTGCGCGACGCCGGCAATCGCTACGCGGCGCTCGTTTCCTCCCTGGAGGTCGAAACCACCAAGCTCCAGGATATGCAGCCGCTCAAGGCGGACGAGCTGCTGAGCCAGATGACGCCGACCAGCAACGCCATGCTTGTCGAAACCGACGCCGACGCGAGGGTGGTGGACTTCAGTTCCACCTGGCCGCCGGTGGATCAGAACGCCGGCGGGACCAAAGTGCCGTTCGAGAAGCGGGCGTTCAAGGGCGAGGAAAAGCTCACTGCGGCCATCCTCCGCGCCACGCACAAGGAGCAGACCGCGGTGGTTTTCGTGCGTTACGGCGGTCAGCCGTTGTTCATGGGCGGTTTCATGCCCGGTCAGCCGCCCGCCGGCTACGCGATGATGAAGCAGCAACTCGAAGACGCCAACTTCATCGTCGAGGAGTGGGACCTTAAGACCAAGGACACGATGCCGGAGATCACGCCCAAGCCGACGCGAACCCTCTTCGTGGTGCTCAAGCCCCAGCCGCCGCAACAACGCAATCCGATGATGGGGCAACAACAGCCGCCCGATCCGCCGTTCGGCGAGAATCACCGCAAGGCCTTACTCAACGCCCTTGGGGAAAAAGGTCGGGCGCTGTTCATCGCCGGTTGGTCGCCCGGTCCGTTCGGGCCGATCGCCGGAACCTATGAATACAACGAGTACCTCAAGCAGACCTGGGGCGTCGGCATCGACACCTCGGCCCTACTCATCGGCGCGACCAACATCGCCCCCGGAAGGTACGTCGTCACCCGCCGCGACTTCTACAACATGGAAGACCTCGACGTCTCCGACCATGAGATCGTCCGCGGGGCCGCCGCCCGTCGGGCGGGTCTGCCGTGGTGCGCGCCGCTCGAACTTTCCGCGACGCCGCCGGAGGGCGTGCAGCTTCAGAAACTCGTGACCCTGCCGAAACGCGACGGCGTGTGGGGCGTCAAGAACGTCCAAAAGTACCAGGAACAACTCGAAAGCCGCGACTACATGAGTCGGGTGGAGGGCGACCTGGAAGGTCCCTTCGACCTCGCCGTCGCGGCGACCAAAGGCGACGCGAAGGTCGCCGTGGTCTCCTCGCGGGACTTCGCCGAGGACGACGTGGCCTTCGCCCGCGAATTGGGAATGGGCTCGCAGGGCATCACCATCCGCTCCCGCAATCCGGGCAACGTGACCCTGCTCATCAACACCCTGCACTGGCTCAATGACAACACGGCCTTTATGAACATCGGCAAGCCCATCGACGCCGCGGTGTTGGAGATACCCAAACCCGCGACGGTCAAAACGGTCCAGGCCCTGACCATCTTCGTTTGGCCGTTCGTGGCCCTGGCCTGCGGTGGGGTGATGTGGTGGGTGCGACGTAGGTAGGGGTCTATGAACTTCAAAACGACATTCGTGCTGGGGGTGTTTTTGGCGGCTTTGGTTGCCTTTTATGCGGTGACGCGCTCCGCCCCCAAGCCCGCGGAGAGCAGTCCGACCACGGCGATCACGCCGACGCCGTCGCCGACGACCCATGACCTTCTCGAAAAGAAACTCGGCGACGTGGTCAAGGTCGTCTGCCAAATGAAAGGTAAAGAGGCTTGGACCTTCGAAAGGAAGAGTCCACCCGAGGGCGCCGGCGCCGCCGGGTGGCGCATGACCTCTCCCAAGGATGTCGCCGTCGCCTCGTATGAGGTCGATAAGTTCGGTCGCGAGTTGGGGCGGCTTCAGTATGAAGTCAGCTACAAGCCCGGTGAGCCGGGCGGCGTCACGCCTCTCGACGCCGGTCTGGCTCCTCCCGAAGCGACCGTGACCCTCACCGACAGCAGCGGGGCGACGGCGACCGTGGAGATCGGCAAACCGGCGTCGGAGAACGAGACTTACGTGCGGCTTGCGGGTGACGATCGAACCTGTGTGGGCAAGGCCAACCTCCGCCACCTCTGGAAAACCAAGGCCCTCGAATACCGCGACCAGCAGCTTTGGAACTTCACCCCGGAGAACGCCACCCGCGTTGAGATCATCGACCGCTCCGCCGCCGGCGCACCCGTGACCTACGCCTTCGCCAAGGACGGGACCAAGTGGATGATGGAGTCGCCGGTCACCGCGCGAGCGACCGGCAAAGTGGATGAATTGCTCCGCACCATGAGCCGGATGCGTGTCATCCAGTGGCAGGATGACAGCCGCGACAAGCTCGGCGTCTACGGCCTCGATCCCGACGCCCTCACCGTCCGCGTGACCGTCGAGGAAAAGGTCGCCGCCAAGAAAGACGAATCGAAACCGGGGGCGGAAGAAGCCGAAGGGGAGGGGAAAGAAGCCAAGGAGGAAACGCCCGAGATCAAGAAGACCGTCTACGAGCTGCACGTGGCCGACCGCTCGCCGATCGGCGAGGAAACCAAGGCCTTCGTCCGCGCCGGGGATGAATCCGCGGTGGCGACGTTGATGAAGACGACCACGGACAAGTTCAAACCGGTGATGTCCGAGTGGCGGGATATGAAGATCACCACGGCCAATGTTGACGCTGCCACGCGGATCGAGCTCGCCGGGCCGGGTCGCGCGGCCGCGATGGCGCTCAAGGGCGGGAAGTGGTCGTTCGACGGCGACGGTGGCCGCGCTGAGGACTCGTCCGTCAAGGAGCTGCTCAAGGCCGTCAAGGACCTCAACGCCGTCGTCTTCGTGGAGGCCGATTCCGCCGAGGCCGCTTCCTTCGGATTCTCCCAACCTCAGACCGAAGTCCGCCTGACCGTTCCCGGCATCGAGGGCGTCGATCGAATCGCCGTCGGAAACTACACCGATGAAAAAGCCAAGCTCATGGCCTACGTCCGACACAACGACCTTTCGTCGATTGGAAAAGTCCGTTCCGCCGACGTCGCGCCCCTGCTCCGCGCCCCGCCGGCCTATCGCGACCGCACGGTTTTCGATTTACCGCCCGACCAACTGGAGAAAGTCGTCCTCGCCACCGACAATCGGTTTGTCGGCGGCAAGAACATCATCGCCTTCGAGCGCAGCGCCGACGGATGGAAAATGACCCAGCCGGTCGCCGCTTCGCTGCGGACCGATCGCATCGACAAGCTGGTCCAGGCGGTCAGCGGCCTGCGGGCCGCGGCGATCGCTTCCGAAACGGGCGAGGCGAGCGCCTTCGGCCTGCATTCCCCAAGCGCCGGGATCGTCATCACCGACCAGCCGCCCGTCGAACATCGCATCGAGCAACCGGTGGCCGAGGGTGAACCGGCCCAGCCCGTCGAGGTCGTGCCGCCGCCTGTCACTTACGAGCTTGCCGTCGCCGAGCACGACGGCAAGTTCTATGCGAAACGGTCGGACAAGCCGACGATCTACGAGGTCTCCGCCGACTTCTACAAGCAACTGTTCGACGAGTATCGCACGACTGAAGTCCTCACCTTCGATGACGCCAAAGTGCGTCAGCTTTCCATCCGCAAGGGCGAGGAAACCCACGGGTTCGTGAAAGCCGACGGCCGTTGGACCTACCAGGCCGAACCCGACCTGCCCTTGGACGCCAAGAAGGTGGACAACCTCTTACTCCAGGTGAAGGACCTCAAGACCGAGCGTTACGTTCGCAACGCCGCGGATGATCTTGGGCCATTCGGATTGTCGGCGCCGGATCGGGAAGTATCGGTCACCTTAGAGGATGGCACGCGACGGGTGCTGCACGTCTCGCAGCAAACCAGCGACCGCGAGACCGACAAAGGCCGCTACGCCTGCGTGGACGACAAGCACGACGTCTTTCTTCTCACCGCCGACATGCTCAAGCGCATCGAGGTGTCGCTGCCTGATTTGGAAAAGCACTGACGTCCGGCGCTACGCCGACGAACCCACTCTTTGGACTGGTTTCTGCACCGCCGCTTCGGTGAAGATCGGGGTCTTTTCGAAAAGTTCCTTGACCGGATCGTTGGTGCTGACGCCCTCGGCCTCGCCTTCGAAGTTGGGTAGCAGGCGGTACCGCATGCGCGGCTGCGGCGGAAAGCGAAATGGAGAATTGGGAATGCGGAACCGGCCCCCGTTGTCGGGCAGGATCCGCCGTTCCTTGCCTGCAAGCCCGCCCGACGATGGAATACTACAAGATGCATTCGAGAGAACTGCTAGCCCGGATTTCTCACCAAGGGGATAAATAAGGATCATCCGGGATTTCCGGGAAGTTTTGTGTGCTCTTGCGGGCGTCGCGTAAGC
>CAYQZH010000181.1:0-7090 GCA_964421865.1 uncultured Phycisphaera sp.
GCTTGGCGGCGTGAAAGCCCATTCGTGGCACTCGCGGCTCAGGCGGCGTCATCAGCTTCCGGATCGCGTCAAATACGACCTTAAACTGTCGGTCGTATCTTTGGGGAGTGCCACTGCTCTGTGAGCAATGCGGAAGAGTCGAACTCACGGACCCACTGCTGACACAGCAGTGGCACAATTCTCGGTGAAGGCATAGGGTGGAACTCGGCGGCCGCCTCGTCCTGTTTTTGAGGTCGCAATTTGCGACCTCAAACAATCCCATTCTTCTTTGGTCAATTGGAACATGAAGTCGTCCGGGAAACGGTCGCGATTTCGCCTGACCTGCTCGTTCAGCCGCTTGGTCGAGGTCGCATAGAGCTTCGCCAAATCGGAGCCGAGTCGGAATGCATCCGATGCCCGCTACGCCTGGGCGAATCGGACGCAATACACCGGCGGCAAGTGCGTGGTCACGCACGACCAGGAGTCGCCCTGATTATCCGTGGTCCAGAACGAACCGGTGGTGCTGCCGAAGGCCAAGCGGTCGCCGCTTTCGTCGATGTCCAATGCGTGACGGAAGGTTAGATCATAGGCGTGCTCTTGGGGCAGCCCGTTTCGCAAAACGTCAAACGACTTCCCGCCGTTGCGCGTCCGAGCGACCACGACTTTGCCGTCCACGGGAATGCGAAGCTCGTCCTTGATGGCGGGGACCAGCCACGCGGTGTCGGCGTCCGTGGGGTGGACGGCCACGGCGAAACCGAACGTGGACGGCTGGACGTTGATCACCTCTTGCCACGACGCGGACCCATCGGTCGAGCGGAACACGCCGTTGTGATGCTGCACCCACATCGCGTCCGGGCGGGCGGGACACTGCACCAGCCGGTGCGGGTCTTGGATATGCTCGTCGTACTTGCGTTCCGGCGGCATGTAGGCGGCGAACATCCCCTTGGCCCGGCACTCCCACGTCTCGCCGCGGTTGCGCGTGACCCAAACGCCGCCGCACGAGATGCCCACGGTGACGTGCCGGGAATCGCGCGGATCGACGCAGATGGAATGAATGCCGGGGTAGTCCATCCCGCCGCCGAACCAATCCTTGCGCTTCGGCTGGTCCCACAATGACCGAACGAGTTCCCACGACGAGCCGCGATCATTCGAGCGGAACAACCCGCCCGGCAGGGTGCCGCACCACAGAGCCCCGGCTTCGTCGGCCCCGCCCGCCTCCAACGCCCAAATCAATTCCAGACTCCAGGGGATCGGGATGCCGCGGGCGGGGCAGCGGATTTCCTCGACGCCGTCGGGTTTAGGCGGGTAGGCCGGGACGGTGCATTCCTCCCACGTCTTGCCGCCGTCGTGGGAGCGATGGAGCTTGGTGCCGAAGTGCCCGTGGCCGACGGCGGCGTACACGCGGCCGTCACGCGGATCGGGAAGGACGATCGAGACAGGCACGCCGAGGAACGCGGATTGCGTGATCGTCCACGGCGTTCGACCGCGGCCGCGATCGAGCGTGAACAGACCCTTGCGAGTGGCGACGAAGATTCGGTTGTTCATCGAGGTGCCCCCAATGGCTTATCCGCCGGACAGCGCCTGCATGACATAGACCTCGGCCCCCTCGGGTACGGTATCGGAGAGCGTCGTGCGGTCGCGGATCGGCTGGCCGTTGACGAACACGACCATGTGTCTTCGCAGTGCGCCTTGGTCATCGAGCACGTAGCCCCGGGCCTTCTCATTCGATGCGAAGACCGAGTTCAGAACTTCATTCACCGTCCGTCCGACCACGGTCGTCGGCGGGCAGGACACGTGCCGCTGGATGTTGGCGGTGAAGGTCACCTGGATCATGCCATCGCCTACCTTCAGCGGGGGAGCACTCTGCCGTCGGGCCAACGTCGTCGAGCGTAACCAGCCGCGCGCACCAGGGCTAATTTCCGCACAGTTCGCTGAAGACCGCGAAATCAGCCAGGTCCACGTCCCCATCGCCGTCGAAATCGAACTGAAGCAAACATTCCGCGGAAGGGGCGACAAAAGCGGGATCGCCGATGGACCCGCCGAAGCAGTTCTGAAAGGCGCCGACGTCGAACAGGTCCAGGTCCCCGTCGTGGTCGAAATCCCCCACCAAGCACCCGTCGCGGCACCGCGAATCGGCGCACGGGGTTCCCGGACACATCGGCGGGTCGTCGCAGACCGGTATGCCGCCTTGGTCGAGGCACGCCGTCCGCGGGTAACCTGCGATGCAACTCCCAGAGGGGAACCGGCAAACAATAATGTCCGGCAGAAGGCACCCACCCGGCGGCGTCGTGCACGGGCACAGGTCGAAACAGTCCGTCACCCCGTCCCCGTCGCAGTCCGTAACCGTCTCACAGGCGTCGGGAATGCCGTCCCCGTCGCAGTCCGGCTCACATTCGTCCGGGATGGTGTTGGCGTTGCAGTCCTGGCTGAAGCCGCTGGCGATGTCGCACGAGTCCGGAATCCCGGTGCCGTTGCAGTCCGTCTCGCACTCATCGGGGACCCGGTTGTCGTTGCAGTCCAGGCTCCCGCCGCACGGCGGGGTGCAGCCCGACCCGTGGCAATCCACGTCGCAGGCGTCCGGGATGGTGTTGTTATTGCAGTCGATCAAACCGGCCCGTGGCCCGGTGGTTTGGATGGTCACTTCCGACGGGAATCCCGGCTTGAACAGCCCCAGCGTTACCGTGGTGTCGTCGGGGCCGACGTTGGCGTCGAAGCGGAAGTTGTACAGCGTGCTCCAACGAAGGGCGTTGGCGTCGGAATCGACGCTATGGGGCGTGGTGGCCCAGGTGACTTTGTCCACGTCCACCGTCGCGGGCCAGTCCGCCCCGTCCCACGGCTCGCCGTCGTGATAATCCACGTCGTGGAAGTCGATGCTCTCGTGCGGAACCCAAACCCCCTCCGGCAGCGGTACGGTGAATGAACCGCCCGAACGGTCGGAATTGAGGTTCTGCAGGGCGTATTCGTAATGAAAGAATCCCGTGCCAAGGTCCGTCACCTTGGCGGCTAAGATGAACAACCCCTCGCCTTGAACCTGCACATCGGTTTCGCGCACCGAGTGATCGTTGTCCTTCCACGCCCGGATGGCGGCCCGCATCCGCTGCGTGGTTCTCGAGAGCGCTGCGTTATACTTATTGGCGACATTCGGGTCGGGTGCTACCGTCGCCTGGCGATACGAGGCATTGTTGTTCCCATTGCCGGCGGCTGCATCATCGGGGTGGATGTAGAGTCCCTGCACGAAGTAGACGGCCCCCGTGTTCAGCGCGGGGTCTAGATCGTAATTGTGCACCTGTAACCGATTCGCGATCAGGTCCGATCCGCCCGCCGCCGTGTGCGGCGATGGGAAGAACCCCGTGAACGCGTCGATCTCCCACGTCGGCCCCAGGCCCGGCCGATTGCCGCCCAGGCTGGCGCCGAACGCGTCGGAGCACCCGGCGAACAGCTCGAGCCCCTGGTTCGGCTGCGGGGCCGTGCATGGCCCACAAAAACTCTCGTTTAGCGCAAAGAATCCGTGTAGGATCCAACCCATTCCGAGCTGCTCGAAGCGGTTGTCCTTCAGGCGGTACATACTTTGGTGAATCGCCGGGTGTTGGTCAGTGGCGGAGTT
Source organism: uncultured Phycisphaera sp. (assembly GCA_964421865.1). Lineage (GTDB taxonomy): Bacteria > Planctomycetota > Phycisphaerae > UBA1845 > UBA1845 > SBAX01. The sequence continues at coordinate 3,584 of CAYQZH010000181.1, forward strand.
CCAATCGAGGTTCTGGTCGCCGATGTTGCACGGCCTCGTGCCAATGGAGAATGCCGAGATGCGGTCGCCGTTGCCTAGCGGGTCTTCGCTCCCGTAGTTGGTCGTGCCGAATAGGTCGGCAACGATCACGTCCGGACCGATGCCCGCTCCGGCCACGAAACCGCCGGAAAGATCGACCCCAACGACCTCGTCCCCCCAGCCGACGATGGACCCAGGGGCGTCCGCCTGCACGCCCGCCGAGGCGTTCACCGCTGGGGCGAAATAGGTTCGGACCTCACCCGCGCCGCCCAGCGCGGATCCAGTGAAAAACCAGGGTGCCAGGAAGAGCGCGCGATAGGGCAGTTTCACTCCCACGCGCATCCCGAGGCGCGAAGCGCCCCGCGGCCCCACGTCCACAACGAGAGACTTGTACCTCTGCACGAGTTGACCCCTCCTTCCATTTGACCAATGCCCGCTTCGGGCCTGCCGCCCGACAAACGGTGAGCATACGGATTCCCACCCCGCGGGTCAACGCCGGCAACCGGCTTTGAGCCCTCTACGATCGCCTGTAATATGAGCGTGGAGGCGGACAGTCGCCGCCCGGAAGACCTACCATGAATGATCCCGCTATTCGCCGTATTCCCCTGATCCACCCGCTGACGGTTCTGATTGCCATTCTCGCCACCGGAAGCGGCTGCATCCATGAACGCGAAAACAAGGCCAAGCTCGACGTCGGCGTGACGCAAACCGACAACCCGCTGGCTAAGTCCGCCGCGTACCGCGACACGATCGGCTCGTTGACGTACTACGAGGGCATGGGGCCGATGCGCGTGCGCGGCTACGGCTTGGTCGTGGGACTCGGTAAGAACGGCTCATCAGATTGCCCGCGGCCCATCTATGATCGGCTCGTCCAGAACCTCTATAAACACCATCGCTTTTCGAGCAGCGTGGTCGGCGAAAAGAACATCACTCCCGAGCAGCTCATCGCCGACCCGGACACGGCCGTCGTGCTGGTCCAGGGGGAAATCCCGCCCGCCGCCGTCGAAAGGACGCGGTTTGATGTCGTGGTGATGGCACTGCCCGGTACGCAGACCAAGTCCCTCCGTGGCGGCAGACTCTTCACCGCCGATTTGGAGGTCTTTCGCGAACTCTCCTCTTCGGTGTCGATTTCCGGTCAAATCCTCGCGGTCGCCGCGGGTCCGGTGTTCTTGAACCCCTTCGCAGAGGGGGACGCGGCCACCAAGTCGAACCCGTTGGAGGGAATCGTCGTGGGAGGCGGTATGGCGGTGAAGGATCGGCGTGTCCGGCTCGTCCTCACCCAACCCTCCTATCCCAAGGCCCGCCAGATTCAGGATCGCATCAACGCCCATTTCAGCGGGCCGACCAAGGTCGCCGACGCGATCTCGCCCTCGTTCATCCAGCTCCGCGTCCCCAAGGAGTACCACGACGACACGGGGCATTTTCTGTCGCTGGTCCGCGGTTTGTATCTGACGCGCGATCCCGCGTTCGAGGCGACGCGAGCGGCCATGCTGGCCGAGGAGATCGTCCAACCGAGCGCGGCGCACGCCCAGATCGCCACGTGCTTCGAGGGGTTGGGACGGGCGGCGCTGCCCAAGCTCAACGACCTTTACACACACAGCCGGGACTATGTCAGCTTCCATGCCGCCGTCGCGGGGATGCGACTTGGCGATCATGTGGCCTGTGATTGCATGGCCATGCACGCCGCGAAGGCGGAAGACGAATTCCGTTTTCAAGCCATCCGCGCGTTGGCCGAGGCCAAAGGAATGGGCGCCGCCGCCGTCGCGCTGCGCAACCTGCTGCACGACCCCGACCCGCGAGTGCAGATCGCGGCCTATGAAGCGCTGGTCAAACGCAGCGATCCAACCATCGAATCGGCGTCCATCGCCGGCGACAACTTCGTCCTCGATCACATCCGCGACGCGCCGTCCAACCTCGTCTACGTCAAACGCACCGGGTCCCGTCGGATCGCGTTGTTCGGCGACGACCTACGCTGCTCCCCGCCGGTGCTTTACCGCGCTCCCGACGGCAGCGTCACGATCAACGCCAACGCGGGCGAGGAGGCGCTGACGGTCCTGCGTTCGGTGGTCGCCAGCGGGTCGACGTCCGGGCCGATCCCGGCGTCGTTCGAGTTGCGCTCGCTGATCCGATTGCTCGGAAACGACGCGGGCGTCGCCTCCAGCGGAGAGGCGGTGGGGCTGGGTCTCGACTACGGCGCCGTCGTGCGCGCGCTCTACTACCTCTGTCAGGACCACGCGGTCAACGCGAAGTTCATTCTCGAACAACCCAACGCCGCCGAGTTATTCGGTCCTGCGCGCCCGGCGGGTCGCCCGGAGTCGGAGCTGTAGCCGACCCTCCAAACCGTTTTTCAGCATTGATACACGCCACGCGCGGGGACACAGCGTCCGATATTCGTGCCGGCGAAAAACGAGGCACGATCACGTCAACGAAGCGCTTGGAACGGACGGGCCGGGACCGTACAATGGTCGTTTGTGCCGGGGAGACGGCCCCGCCGCTCGCGTCGCGCTGAGAGTGCCACGCGATGTCACTCAACAGTAAGGGTTCATACTCGGGGAGGGCGCCATGACGCTCCTGGCGACGCAGCCGGTGGAGAAAACGAATCGACCGGCGCCGTTGGTGAAGCGCTTTCTCGATTACCTCTTCGTGGAATGCGGCCTCGCTGGCGCGACCGTCATCGCCTACCAGCGCGACCTCGGTGAGTTTTGGAACGGCCTGGTCGTCCGCGACGTGGAGCCGGCCGACATTTCCATGGAGGACGTGCAGCAGCATCTCATCGAACTGCAACAGCGGGGGCTGGGCGTGTCGTCGATCGCCCGTCACCTCGCGGCGATCAAAGTCTTCCTCCGCCACCTTCACGCCGAACGCGTGCTGCGGCGCGATCTCGCGTCGCTGATCGAAAGCTCCAAACGTTGGCGGACCATTCCGGACACGGTGCGCTACAACCAGGTCGAGGCCCTGCTGGCCGCTCCCGACCCGGGCGAGGAGTTCTACCTCCGCGATCGGGCGCTGTTGGAACTTCTTTACGCCACGGGGATGCGCGTCAGCGAAGTAGTGGACCTCACCCTCGAGCAGATGAACCTGCGACTGGGGTACGTCCGCTGCATCGGCAAGGGGCGGAAGGAGCGGATCATTCCTGTCGGTCGGTGCGCGATCGAGGCTGTTGAAGAGTACCTGGAATACCTGCGGCCAAGGTTGTTGAGCAACCGGCCGGTCTCGGCCCTGTTTCTCTCTCGCACAGGCCGGCCTCTCGATCGGACCAACATGTGGCGATTGGTACGCAAGTACGCCATCGCCGCAGGCGTCGATAAACCGTTGTCACCGCATACGTTACGTCACTGCTTCGCGACACACCTGCTTTCCGGAGGGGCGGACTTGCGGATCGTACAGGAGCTTCTCGGCCACGCCGACGTCACCACCACCCAAGTGTACACCCACGTGGACGAGGCCCAACTCAAACGCGTCCATCGCGAGTATCATCCCAGACCGTAG
>CAYQZH010000181.1:7190-9053 GCA_964421865.1 uncultured Phycisphaera sp.
AGGATCGAACCGTTGTCATTGATCGATTTTCACAACTCCACGGATCTCTCGGGCGCGAAGCTCCAGACGATGTGCGTGGACGCCCTGAACGGCTGGAACGTCGGCGGCCTCATCGTACGCGTGCGCTTCAGTCGCGGGGCGGATTTCTCGGGCACGTGCGTTTACGTCGACCGACGAATCTACATCAACCTCGGTCGCCACCTCGTCTACCCCTACGGGATGCGCACCAACCTCGCCAAGGTCAAGACGATGGGACGGAGCTGGCGGCGACCGATCTATATCGTCGAGTTCAAAACCGCCTACCAACTCGCGCTGTTTATCTTTCTGCACGAAATCTATCACCTGCTCGTCTACCGCGCCGGCCGCAACACCCGCCAAAAGGAATCCATGTGCGATCGGTTCGCCGCACGGTATCTGGTGGATCACCTGGGGGCCGCAGTCCGCACGGAGCGCGGCGAGCGCGTGCCCCGCGAGGACTGGGACTTCCAGGATCTGGACGGCTTCGTCACGGGCCGGCGCGTTCGGCGGTCCGCGTGCGTTGCCCGGCGAGGCTGAAAAAACGGATTCGATGGGTCTATGAACAGGAACAGCGGGTTCGGATATACGGGAACGACCGCCACGCGCGCCGTGGCCGACTCGCGTTTTGAGGGTAGTTTGAGGGCAGTCGGGCAGTCAAGAATCGAGAAACTCTTGCAAGTCCGTGAGTTTCAAGAGCTTGCAAACTGCCTGACGGAAGAAACGGAGAGGGAGGGATTCGATCCGGCCCTTTTCTGTAAACTCTGCAAATGCCTTTATTGGGGACTTAACCCTCGCTCGGACAGGGAGTTCGCGCGTCCCGTTGATATACGATTCCTCCACGCTTTTTTTTGTCTCGTGATGCGTTTTGAGGGCAGTTTGAGGGCAGTTTTCTGCTATGAGACCTCGCTCGTTGGCAGACTCGCTGCGTCCGTGGCCAGGCCGCCCATCGGTTGTTCGACAAAACGCCAAGATGCCGCGTAACTTGAACTCCGTTAGCAGCCAAGCCAACCAAACGCTTCCCGGGGGTTCGATTCCGCCCGCCTCCATGGATGTACCTTCTCCGTTGAAGCCTTGCCGGGGCAAGACTCGATCCAGGCCCGTGGTCGGCCTGCCGCCTCTTCATTCACCATAAAAGCGGTAGAACCCCACGTCGCGTTTCAGCCGCGAAGAGATTCTTGGTTCCGCCGTGTGCTGGGTTCTTGGTTGAACCGGCCCTGGTACCCGATTTCGCACTTTTGAGGCGACACCGGTACCTATGATCTCAGCCGTCACCGTTGGTTCCAGTCTCAAGGCGGCGGCAGTTTCACCCGCGCCGCGCGTCGGCGCGGCGTACCCGGTTGACGCGCGACAGGCGATGGATAGAATTACCGACATATATGCGTACGCTTTAGCCGTTTCACGCTGCTGCACACCGCGTGAATTGCAGCGTTTTCCATATTCCACGTAGTCGACCGCCGAGGGTCGAGTTGTGATTTATTCGGTGATCCCAGAGAACCCGGCGCAGGCTTGCCCTGAGTCTCGAAGGGGTGGCCAACATGTCCAGGTAGGAGGGGTGATCCTTGCTGGGCATCCAGTCCGTGCCTTGCGGCTGGGCGGACGCGGCACGCATTCCGTAGTGCAGGTACCACGCCTTGACCAGGGTTTGGACCACCAGAGCCATCGGCGCCTGACGTTCCACGGTGCGGGGGCACCAACCCTGTCCCGGCGCGCCGGGACTCGAACCCGCCCAGTTGCTTCCCGTCGTGAATGGTCTCTTCGATGGGCCAACGCGCCGCGAAGCGTTCGACGATCTGGGCGTCGTCTACCGTGGGGTCCGTGCAAAAGGCAAAGGCGTCCTTCTGCCGC
>CAYQZH010000182.1:0-9039 GCA_964421865.1 uncultured Phycisphaera sp.
CCGGGTCGGTATCGGGAAAGAGGTCGCCGATGTCCGGTAAACCAGCCGCACCGAGGATAGCGTCCGTCACCGCGTGGAGGACCACGTCGGCGTCGCTGTGACCAAGCAAGCCTTTCGCGTGCTGAATCTCGATCCCGCCCATGACGAGCCGGCGACCTTCGACCAAGCGATGAATGTCGTACCCGACGCCGACACGGACTCTATCGACCACGGACAAAGAAAGCCCCCACCGCCGCCTGCGCCCCTACGTTCGAGTCCCAAAATAACCTAGCCTAAAGATTCCTGCGTTGGGTTTCAAGCCCGAAACGCGCGTCGAGGGCCGTAAGGGGTAGCTCCTGAATTCCTGCTTGCCTCGGGTGTCACCTTTCGGTACAATGCCGGTTCGCTAAGCGAGTCTTCCGCTCGGGCGTAGACGAAGTCCGATTTCTGGGCCGCGACGTGCGACGGCAGTGGTTGGGGCAGGTTCGACCCTCGGCGCGTTCCCGCTGGGTTCTTCGTAACCGGCACGCCCGGCTCGGTCAGGGCTTGCGCAAGCAGCTCGGCATCTTTGCAGAGGGCACGCGCGACGTAGTGGACACGATCAGGCGAGGTTTGGAGGGCGCCCCACGGAGGGCGCGGTCACAACGAAAGGAGAAGGCCATGAATGACATCAATTGGGGAGGAGAGGCCAAGAGTGCCGCGGTTATGAGCTTCACGGCGGACGTGTCGGCGTCCCCACCGGTCTCACTGGAGGTGAAGATTGACGTTTACCCCGGCTACACCGGCTATCAGATGGCCGCGCTATTCGCGAAGGGCTGGAATGATGCGGTACCTGGTGGCCGACTGCTCGCCGTGGCCGATGGGACGCGGGTTCGCTTTCCCGGACCGCCGGGCATGTTTCTCATCTGCAAGGTCAACGGCCAAACGGTGGATCCGAACGGCACGCCCCTCGTAGTTTCTAACAACCCGGGGCTGTACCTGAACGTTATCTGAGCGCCGATAGTCTTCGCCGGTGGGACATTGAACGCGCGCCGTCGCGGTTGTGCAGGCCGTATGACCTACGGAGACGAGAGCCGCTCGAGGTGCCAGCGGGCCAGGTCGAACTCCTGCGCCTGGTGCGTGCCGCAGGCGACGCATTTGCGAAACCAATCCCCGGCTTCGACCGGGCGACCGTCCACTAGCGCCTTCGCCCCAAGGTAGTAATAGCTGAAGAAGCGTTGCCGGTCGCTTGTGCAGTTCGCCAGGGCGTCTTCGGCAGCCACGGCGCCCGCACAGATGTTTACATAGAGCTGATCGAAGGGGTCGCCGGTTTCCGCCGACTGTGCCTGGACCAAAGCGATGGCTGCCCCATCGCGGTCGCCCGGATCGTCGCGCAGCATACGCATTTCCCAGGTCCATAGACCGCCCTGCAACGCCCACGTCGAATTGTGCTTTGCGGCGTTTGCGAGATCTTCAATCGCAAGATCGACGCGCCCAAGAAAAAGCTGAGTGATGCCCCGGCTTGCATAGAGGACAGCTTTGCCCGGAGCTAGGGAGAGGGCTCGGTTGTGATCGCTGATAGCCGCTTCATATTGGCCCAATAGCCGGCGTAACCTCGCACGGTTGTGAAAGTCCTCCGGAAGCATGTCGAAGCGCTCCAGAGGCGCAAGTCCGCGGTTGTACGCATCAAGCGCCGCCTGAAAATCCCCGCGCTCTCGCAGCAGCAAGTACCCCGATGTGCGCAGAGCCAGCGAGTTACCGGGGTCGAGAGCCAGCGCCGCTTGGCAGCGCCGCCAAGCGTCATCGTACTTTCCCTGTAGTTGCAGGGACTTGGCTTGATCGGCAAACCGCGCGGCATCGGCAATAGCGAACGTTGCCTGACGAGCCCGAACGTAAAAGTATCCGGCCGCAGCGGTCGCGGCGAAGAGCACTGCTGTCGCGCCAACGGCAGCACGGTTCCGCCGCACGAACTTGCGAACGCGATAGCTCACCTTCGGTGCCCCGGCCAGAACCGGCTCGTGGTTCAGGTGGCGGCGGATTTCGAAGGCGAGTCCGTTGGCGGTGGCGTACCGGCGAGTACGGTCTTTCTCCAGACATTTCATGACGATCCAGTCGAGGTCTCCTCGAAGCTCCCGCGCCAACGTCCTGGGTTCCGTGCGACGGTTGTGGGCGACGAGGGTGGAGTCGGCGCCCAGACTGCTGAACCTCGTGCTGGGTTTGGGGGGATCGACTTCGCGGATGATCCGCTGGATCTCGGCAAGACCCGCTTCACGAAGGACACGGTCATCGAAGGGACGGGCCCCGGCCAACAACTCGTACAAGAGCACTCCCAGTGCATAAATGTCCGTACGCGTATCAACGTCCAGCGCCGTCAGCGAGGCTTGTTCCGGGCTCATGTAGCCCGGCGTGCCGACGAGTTGTCCCTGCTCAGTGAAAATCGTGCGTTCGGTGAGACGATGTTGCGTGGCCTTGGCCACGCCGAAGTCGATCACCTTCACGACCGGCTTGTCGTCTTGGACCATCACCAACACATTCGACGGCTTGATGTCGCGATGGATGATTCCCTTTTGATGGGCGTGCTGCACCGCTTGGCAAACGTCCATGAACAAGTGCAGGCGTTCCTCGGTGCTCAAGCGGTGCATGTCACAGTAGTGGGTGATGGAAACGCCCGGCACGTACTCCATGGCGAAATAGGGCCGCCCATCGCTCGTGCTGCCCGCGTCGAAGACTTTCGCCAAGTTGGGATGACTCATGAGCGCAAGCGCTTCGCGTTCGGTCTCGAAGCGGGCGACGACCTCCTTGGTGTCCATCCCCAACTTGATGACCTTAAGGGCGACGCGGCGGTGGATGGGCTTTTCCTGCTCCGCGAGATAGACCAGCCCCATGCCGCCTTCGCCAAGCTGCTCGAGAATCCGAAAGGGTCCGATCTGTGGGGATCGGTCGAGGTGCTGCCTCGCGACGAGGCGAGGGTCGGACGGGCGGCGGCCGGATCCCGTCGGATCGGGAGGAGACGACCCGGTCAGGTCCGAAGGACGGAGGGCGGACTCCGGAGGATCTGGATGAGGCGACCCGGTCATAGGCACACCCTGTGCGGTTCGAGAGACTGCTGACCGGTTATTAGCGCCGTACCGACGATTGCCGTCAAGTGGCACGCCGGAGGGAGAGACGCTAGGGCAATCGCATCTCCATCCCGACCCACTTTCTCAGGGCTAAAAGTGAGGGTCCAGGGGTGATTCAGTCCACGTCTTCACCTAGGCTGCGGATTTTGAGTTCCCGTTTCAAGACCAGACGGCGCCCGATCACGGGTGGATCCTTCGTCGTCCAAAGCCCCTGCGGGGATAGGGATCTTCTTCGTGAAGGGGCCGGAGGAGGGTGTGGCGAGGGTAATGTAGCCGTCGCTTTCGAACTTGCTCATGAGTCTCTGGGCCGACGCCCACGCCTCGCCAAACCGTTGTATGGAAAGCAGGGCGGCCTCGTACAGCCGCTCGTCCCGCACCAGCAGTCCGGCGGTGCCGCGCCCTTCCGCGACGACTTGCAGGCTGGTCGCTAAGCTCTTGGCCCCCGCGTCCAAGTTGTCCAGCAACTCGTTGAGCTTGACGAACGAACGCTCCAGGTTCGCTTCGGTCTTGTCGATGCCGGTGGTCAAGTTGTCGGCGATCTTCTGACTGGAAGTCCTCCAAAGCTCCATCGTTTCCCTGAGTTCGGTGGTCGCGGTCTTGAGATCGTGAACGACGGCCTTCACGTCACCCTGCACGTTCACGTCGCCGAGGACGGCGTTGAGGTTGGCCGCAAGGTGGTCGAGCCGCTCGACGACGGTGGTGACGTTGGCGGTCAGTTTCGCCTGCGGCTCGCTGACCTCGGCGACGGGGCGCGGCTCAAGCAATTTGGAAAGGTTCGACGCGACGGGCGTGGCGGCGTCGGCGAAGTTCCCGAAGTTGGTAATGGTGCGCTGGACGGTGTCGATCATGTCCTTGGTGATGAGTTCATTGACGATGCTGCGCATTTCCCCCGTGATCTGTGCGTCCTTTCTGGGCAACAACTGGTATTCCCCCGTCCCCGGTTCGACGAGGATATCAATGTGGCCCGTTCCGATCCCCAGAGTCGCCCCGTAGACCTTGGCGACGGCGCCTTGCGGAATCGAATATCGGTCGTTGATCCGGGTGACGATGGTCGCGCCGCGGTCCGGTCGCTTGGGGTCGATGAATTCCAGGGCCTTGACCCGCCCGATCTCCACGCCGTTGAGACCGACCGGGCTTCCCGGTTGGATGCCGCGAAGTTCGCGCACGCTGGCGATCTTCAACGTCCATTCGTTTCCTCCCAGCCACTCCGGCGTCTCACCAAACCAAGCCATCAGCGTGGCGAGGACGATTCCCGAGACGACCACGAAAGCCCCGACCCAGAAATTGCGTGCTGCATCCGTCATGTTTGCCCCTTTTCGTGCAAAGTCTGAAGCACGTCGGCCGCACAACGACCCTCGACGAAGCAGCGGACCCGGGCGTCGTTGCTGCGGGCGATGGACTCCGGCGTGCCGTCGAAAATGAACTCGCCCCGATGCAACATCACGATGCGATCGGCGACCTTGCGAGCACTGGCCATGTCGTGCGTCACCACCACGCTGGTGACCCCCAGCTCGCCCTTGAGCTTGAGGATCAGCTCGTTGATTTCATCGGCCCGCGGCGGGTCCAGACCGGTCGTCGGTTCGTCATAGAGGACCATTTCGGGGTCGAGAGCGATGGCCCGGGCGAGGGCGACGCGTTTTTTTTGACCGCCCGACAGTTGCGCGGGAAACTTGTTCTGAAGGCCGTCCAACCCCACCATGGCCAACTTGCGGCGGACGATCGTCTCCACTTCTTTCCGACTCTTCTTGGTGTGCTCAACGATGGGAAAGCCGACGTTCTCCTCGACCGACAGGGAATCGAACAACGCACTGAGCTGGAACAGAAACCCGAAATGGGGTCGAAGGACGGCCAACTCCCGTTCCGGAAGATTGTCGATGCGCTGGTCGTGGAAGTACACCTCCCCGCGATCGGGTTTGAGGAGGCGAACGATGTGGTTCAGGAGCACACTCTTGCCACAGCCGGACTCGCCGATGATCACCGTCGTCTCACCCTCGCGCAGCTTGAGATTCACGCCGTCGAGTACGACCAGGTCGCCGAACTGTTTGTGCACGTCGACCAGTCGCACCACCGGCTGATGGTTGGGGGCGGGTTCTGCCACGTTGCTGGAGGAATGGTCGACCATTACACAAGCGACTTAAAGCCGTAGATGCCGCGGTACAAACCGGAGAGGAAGTACCCGATGAAGAAGTCGGTCACCAAAATCGTGATGAAGCTGACGACAAACGATTCCGTACACGCCCGGCCCACCCCCGCCGCGCCGGTACGGCAATGGAACCCCTTGTAGCACGCGATGAGCCCGATCGCTCCGCCGAAAACCACGCTCTTCGAAAAGCCCACGGATATGTCCCAGAACTGGATCGCTTCCCGGATGTAATACCAGTAGGGATTCGAAGGGATTCCTTTGAGTTGCACGGCGATGAACCAGCCGGCGAGCGACCCACAGAGATCGCAAAAGAAGGTCAGTAGCGGCGTCAGGAGTAGGCACGCCAGGAACCGGGGAACGACGAGATGGCGAATGGGATCGGCCCCCATCACCGTCAGGGCGCTGATCTGCTCCGTAACCCGCATGGTCCCCAGCTCGGCGGTCAACGCCCCGCCGACCCGCCCGGCGACCATGATGCCGGCGAGTACCGGCCCAAGCTCCTGGACCAGCGTAATCGAAACCAACACGCCCATTCGCTGCTCGAACCCGGCCGCCTTCAATTGGTCGAAGCTCTGAACCGCCAGCACCAGTCCCACGAACGTTCCGGTGATCATGATGACCGGCAAGGTTCGGTTGCCGACCTCATAGAACAGCGGCATGGTCCGAACCCAGGTACGCAGCCGCAGCGACTCGGTGAGCAGCCAGCGAATCATCTGCCACGCGAACAGTCCGAATTGTCCGAACGCGGAGACCGAGCCGACCGTCCTCGCCCCCACGGCTGAAAACACACGTTCCATCCATCACCTAGGTGTGGCGCCGGTGTCGAGCGTGCGGCGCCGATCTCAATCCGTGCGGCCTCGTGACACTGCTCCCGCGGCAACACGTTGTACCCAGAGAGAGGCACTGGGTGGCACTGAACCGGCGCGATCGGTCAACGGTCCGTTCCGCGCCAAGGAACCGGCCCCACCACGGGTCGGAACCCATCGTGCCCTGGGTGCACATCTTCGCCTGGCACCCGTATCCACGACGCCGGGCGTATGTAGCGGGCGGTTATCGGCCTGTCAAACGGTCGTCGCTCCGTTGTGGCTCAACCGCCGAGCGGTATCATCCGCCTGATGGGATCGTCGCCGACCGCCGCCTCCATCATCGTCCCCGCCTACCGCGAGGCCCCCAACATCGAGCCTCTGACGAGCCGGGTTTTCGCCGCCACCACGGCTGCCGGGATCGAGGCCGAACTTATCATCGTCGACGACGATTCACAGGACGGGACCGAGGCGATCGTGGAACGCCTTCGCGGGCGGTACCCCATCCGCCTGGTCGTCCGGCGCGGCGAGCGGGGCCTGTCTGGGGCGGTCTTGGCGGGCTTTCGACAGGCCCGGTTCGACCGGTTTGTCGTCATGGACGCCGACTTGCAGCATCCGCCGGAGTTGATTCCCCGATTGCTCGCCCGGTTGGAACAGAGTGATTGTGACTTCGTGATCGGGACACGATATGGCGCACGTGGGTCGATCGCCGACGACTGGCCGCTGCGTCGCCGGATCGGCAGCGTCGTGGCGACGTTCCTCGCCCGTCCCCTCGCCCCCTTGAGCGACCCCATGTCCGGCTTTTTCGCTCTTCATCGCCGCACCTGGGAGCAGGCGGCGACGCTCGACCCCATCGGCTACAAGATCGCACTGGAGTTGTTCGTCAAAGGAGGCTGTCGTCGTCCGGCCGAGGTGCCGATCACGTTCGCCTCCCGCACAGCCGGCGCCAGCAAGGCAAGCCTGGCCGAGGGGCGGCGTTATCTACGGCATTTGTGGCGACTCTATCGCTTCCGTTTCCCACGCCTGACCGAGACGATTCGCATCGCCTTCATCGTCGGCGCGGCCATCTTTATTCTGTTTTTCGCGTGTCGTTCCGCACGCCCGCGTGAAGCCGCTCGCCGCGGCGACTCGACCGTGCCGACGCAAACCCCTATCCTGAGCGTGGAGCAACCGTGCCATGAGCAATAAACCCAAACCACCCTCGTCCGAACCCGCCATTCGCGTGGTGATGATGCCCCGCGACACCAATGCCGAGGGGACGATCTTCGGCGGCGTCATCCTTTCGCTGATCGACCAGGCCGCCTACGTCGAAGCCGTCCGTCAGGCTCATCGCCGCTACGTCACCGTCGCCATGCGCGAGGTCGAGTTCAAAAAGCCGGTGTTCGTCGGCGACGTCCTGAGCCTCTACGCCGACACGGCCCGCGTCGGGCGGACTTCCTTGACCATCCGCGTTCGCGTCTGCGCCCGACGCCGAACCGATCCCGACCAGAACGTGAACGTGACGGAAGCCGAAGTCATCTTCGTGGCCGTGGACGAGTCCGGCACGCCGGTACCTGTCTTCGGAGAATGACGGGGCGTCCTTCGTCCGCTCCCGGCACGCCGCATCCCACGGGCTGACGCCCGTGCCCATTCCCTTACGTCCCTTGCGAGACTCGGATGCCGAACTCCTACGCCGCATTCACACGGCGCATGCGCAGAATGCTCCCGCCCGCGGCCGCAACCAGACCGCCCATCACGATCAGACCCCATTGCGAAACCGTGGGAATGCACTGCCCTTCCGGTCCACAGCTCGATCCCAACCCACGGAATACTCCGCCCTGCGCGCCGCATAGGCTTTGCGCGGCGAGTTGAAGACAGCTTCCATTGGTCAAACAGCAGGCGCCGCCTCCGGTCAGGGCCAGACTGTGCACCTCGCCCGCGGCGACGGCTACGAAACCTGTATTAGGCCCGGGGACGTTGGTCTGACCCCAGTCGTTGTTTCCCCACGCTACAATCGACCCGTTCGCCTTGAGGCCCAGGTTGTCGGCCCAGCCCGCGCTGACAGCGACGAATCCAGTGTTCGGCGTGGGGACGGTGGTTTGACCAGAGCTGTTTAATCCCCACGCCACGATCGACCCGTCGGCCTTGAGGCCCAGACTGTGGTACCTGCCCGCGGCGACGGCGACGAACCCTGTGTTCGGCTCGGGGACGATGCATTGACCGTAGTTATTTTGCGGCAAGCCGCATCCCCAAGCGACGATCGACCCGTTGGGCTTGAGGCCCAGGCTGTGGGCAGCGTGCGCGGCGACGGCCACGAAGCCGGCGTTCGGTTCGGGGACGTTACTCTGACCAGACTCGTTGTTTCCCCACGCCACAATCGATCCGTCGGTCTTTAGACCCAGGCCGTGGTACCCGCCTGCGGCGACAGCGGTGAAGATCCCGGCGGGGACGTTGGTCTGACCCCAGTCGTTGTTTCCCCACGCCACGATCGCCCCATTGTCCTTGAGACCAAGGCTGAAGCCCCCGCCCCCCGCGACGGCGATGAAATGGTCATTGGGCGCGGGGACGGTGGCTTGACCGTCGCTGTTCAATCCCCACGCCACGATCGACCCATCGGCCTTGAGGCCAAGGCTGTGGTCCCAGCCCCCGGCGACCGCGATGAAGCCCGTATTGGGCGCGGGAATAATACTCTGTCCGTAGTGGGGGGACCCCGATTGACCGGGTCCGCCTGCTCCCCACGCCACGATCGAGCCGTCGGTCGCTCGGGCCGCCGAGTTACCCGAGACGCTCACAACGCCGGCGAGTACCAAGAATACCAAGCTCCACGAACATCTTGTTGTTGTCGTTTGCGTTAACATCAGAATGCCCTCCAAAAAAACTGCCGTGCTGTTCAACGCTATGAACGGTGTCTGGCAGTCTACCGTCGTCGCCGACGCGCGTCTACCGGACGCCCGAACGTTTCGTGCTGCTCGACAAAGGGGGGATCATACACAAAGTTTGTGTACACGTCAAGGGTGTTACGCTCGCCGGGGTGAGG
>CAYQZH010000183.1:0-9037 GCA_964421865.1 uncultured Phycisphaera sp.
AGCTGCCCGGTAGAAGAACCGTTCGTACACCGTCCAGTGCTTGGCCACATGCCCCAGCAGCGACGAGCCGATGGTGCAGACCCGATTCGTCACCGTGGGTTTGGAACGGCACAACACCCAGCCGGTGGCGATGTGCAGGAAGGTGAGGAACGTCGGGCGGGTAAACGCCGCCCCCAACCGTTGACCAAGGGCCTCCCAGCCGTTACCAAGGTGGCATCCTTGCCGACCTCCTCCGCTGCTGTGGTAACCCCTACACCATTGGAAGGTCGGCATGGCTCTTTGTGAAGATCCTCCGCTCATGGCTCAAAAACGGCTAAAGTCCACAATTTGATGGTACCATGATTGGGCGAGTGGCGGAATGGCAGACGCTGGGGACTTAAAATCCAATTAAGCCCTTGTAAAATAAGAGGTTATGATCGTTTTGTTCCCGTAATCTCCGTAGCTTTTCTTATCTTTTTGATTGTGCTGTTTTTCATCCTTCCCCGGGAAAAAACAGATCACCAGCCGCTGACGGAGGAGCTGCATCTACGTGAATCACCGAGAGCAGCGAGAAATATACCTGATCGGTCAAGGCATCAGCGAGAACTCCTGCTGAAAGACCGCATAGTCACGAAGGTCGATCGCGCCGTCGAAGTTGGCATCGGCCAGCCCGCAGCATGAGACCGGGTAAAGCGGCGGATCGCACAACATCCGATCGCATACGTCCGTCCGGCAGAGGAAGAAAGTCGCATAATCCGTCAATTGCAGCCGGCCGTCTCCATCAAAATCGCCGGTCTGATCGCATTCGTCGGGAATTGCATTCGAGTTGCAGTCCGCACAGCCCGGGTGGCCCGAGCAGGTGGCGATTGCGCACGCATCCGCGACCCCATCGGCATTGCAATCCCCAATTCCAAAGACGTACGCCGCGCAGCAAATCGAACCCGCCCCGCTATCGAACTGGGAAGCGCCCACGACCACGACGTCTCCGCTGACCGCCACGCGGTCAAGGCGACGAGTCGCCACCGCGTCCGAGGGGGTGAGCTTCCGTTGTTCGACCCAGTATCCCGGCGTACCGGGATGGAAGCGGTAGACGTACGCAGAACCGCAATCGAGCCCGGGGGCGCAATCGTCCCGCCAGCCTCCCACAACGACCGTGTCCCCGCTGACGGAGACGGAACTGCCGAAGTTGTCGTTGGGCACCGCGTCCGAGGCGGTGAGCTTGGCCTCCTCAACCCACACACTGCCATTGAAGCGGTAGACGTACGCCGCGCCGCAATCCGGCCCGGCCGAGCAATTGTGCTTGGGAGCACCCACGACCGCCACGTCCCCGCTGACGGATACGTAGCCGAACTCGTCACCCGCTTCCGCGTCCGAGGCGATAAGCTCCTGTTCCTCCATCCAGTGTCCCGGCTCGCCGGGATTGAACCGGTAGACATACGCCGCGCCGCAGTCGAGCGCCGCATCGCAGTCGCGTCGGTTAGCCCCCGCGACGGCTACGTTCCCACTGATGGAGACCTTGAAGCCGAACCTGTCGTTGTACGCCGCGTCCGAGGCGGTGAGCTTCTGCTCTTGCTGCCAATGGCTGCCATTGAAGCGGAAGACGTATGCCGACCCACATAATATCCCGGCCGTGCACTGGTCCCCAAACGCCCCAACCACGACGACGTCCCCGCTGACGGAGACGGGACTGGCCAACCAGACATTGAACGTCCCGTCCGAGGCGGCGAGCCTGCCCTCGTCGACCCAGGCGCTCCCGTCGAAACGGTAGACGTATGCAGACCCGCAGCCTGGGTCCGGGCAAGAGTCCTCGCGGGCCCCGACGACCGCCACGCTCCCGTCGACGGACACGGAAAAACTGAAGTCATCAACGTGCGCCGGGTCCGAGGCGCGGAGTTGCTGTTCCTCGACCCAGCGTCCCGGCGCGCCGGGATTGAAACGGTAGACATACACCGCGCCGCAGTTCGCCCCGACCGGGCAATCACCTTGGCCGGACCCCCCAACGAGTACCACGTCCCCGCTGACGGAGACGGAAGTGCGTAAGCGCCCACCCTGCGCCGCGTCCGAAGCGGTGAGCTTTGCGTCTTCGTGAACCCCGCACGGCACCGGCAGGCAGTCCGGCGTCAAGCCTATGCAAAGTTCGTTGAAATCCGCCTGACCGCTCCCATCGCAATCCGGGAAGCGCTCACAGGTGTCCGGAATGCCGTTCCCGGTGCAATCGGCGGCGCCGTCCGCGAGGTCGCATTCGTCCGGCAGGCCGTTCCGGTCGCAGTCACGACTCGTGCCGGCCGAGATATCCCACCCGTCACGGATGTAATTCGTATTGCAGTCCGGACCGCTGAAACCGTACAGGAAACCCATCCCGCGGGCGTCCCATTCGCTCAAACCGGGCCGGCCTATCAAATGCTGCCATGACTCGTTCGGCGGAAGGACCGTGATCGTTTCACAGCCGCCTGGACAGGGGACACAAACGGAAAACGCGCATTCGTGGTAATGCATGACGGAGGCAAAATCGTAGGGCCCGAACTCACCACCCGGATTGGCCCGGACATCGAAGTTCCCGTTGCAAGGGGCGCCATTGCAACCAAGGTTGTCCCAATTGATCCGCACGTAAGCGTCTCGATCCATTCTCGACTGTTCATGCCAATACCCCAGCGTGTGCCCCAGCTCGTGGCGAATGGCACCGCCACCGGCGGTTACGCCCAGGTATTGCCTGACGCCGCTGTGCCCGATATACGAATAGTTGCCGGACGAAGTTTGCGAGATGTGCACGTAGGCCGTGTCCGTCGCGCGAGGGCGAAACTCGATATCGGCTCGCGCCTCCCATTCGCCCATGGCATGGAGCACGGCCGTCTGTGTGGCCGATGAGACATTCGCATCGAACTCGTAGGGCACGACTCCGCCGGGCCAAATACTGGTCGTATAGCTGGCCGCCACGACCGGATTCAAGAAGTCCTCGGGCACGATGATGTCGCCCTCGATGATGACGAAACCCGGCGGCACTCCGTCCGCGTGCGAGAGCAGAGCGTTCAGAACGCCTTCATCGCCGTCGAGTCGGCTCTGGTCCTCGGCCGGCTCGCCCTCGGCTTCGATGCAGGCCGTTTCATTGTCAGGTCCGCGTATCGAAGCCCCCTTGAGGTTGGGACGGGATTGCGCATGACCGGCGAATTGCGAGAGGCCGACGATGATCGCCGCGGTGGTGAAGTTTTGAGAAAATCCTCGATCTTTCATTGTCGACCTCGCCGCATATGATACCTCTTCCGGTTCTCGCGATCTAGTACTACAACGCTAGATTCGCATCGCGCGGCTTGAAGGAAAGCCCGTTGAAACGGGCGGAGGGAGGGGTTGGGGGTCGAGCGCGTTACCAGCCGTAAACGGCTGGCCTGAGGCGCCGCCTTCGGCGGCGGGAAGGCCGCTAAAGCGGCCTGAATCGCAGACCCCCTGTCCAACCCCTCGGGACAAACTTAGCGTTGTAGTACTAGGTGCGTAAGAAAGAGAAAACCTTGATAATGAAACGTTGGGGCGAGTGGCGGAATGGCAGACGCTGGGGACTTAAAATCCCCTCGGGTGAATACCCGGTGCGGGTTCGATTCCCGCCTCGCCCAATACGTCACGGCACTTTCGGCGCAGCGCGCAAGTCGTCGCGGGCAAGGATGTCGTGGTGGGAGGGTCCATCTCGATCGTCTGGGCGAGCGTGTCGCGGATGAGGCGATTCGGCGAGAAGGCATCGCCGTCTGGAACGCCGATCGCAACAACCGATCCAAGGGGCACCCGCCCGAGCGCCACGTTTTTCAAACGGCGTTTACAGGCTGTCGCCCCACTTGCCGCCCTCACACTCACGTAGCTCCAATACAAGTTTTCATCTATACTAGAAAGCTGAACCGCCGCCTTCCCATTGCGATCAAGAATCTTGATGGATGCCAGAGAACCGACCGTCCCGATCCGAATGCGCGGGTTTCCTTTGGTATCGCTGACCACGAACTCGTCGGCTTCGATGACTCGCTTGCCGTCCGGCTTCGTACCTTCAGGAGCCGCCTGTCCAACAATCAACATCGCCCCACTCCTAGCAGGACGCTTAGCGCGAATCGAGTCGCGCGGCGAACTCGTCTCTCCAAGCATGCTATTCGTTCCTTGAGATGTTCCAATTTGTTCACACCGTTCTCCTTCCGGCTTGTTTCTACACCTCTCGCAACACCTCGACATCGCTAGGGTCCGCTGTGCGGACCGCTTCATCGATGTTCGGTCCGCAGAGCGGACCCTACGCACTGGGCCTTCTCAACCCACTCTCCAACCGTTTCGTTCGTAGAGTACGATCCCGCTGTCGAAGGCGTCTCGGATCAACGGATCAAACTCAGCGTACCGTCGCGAGGCGTCGTCCGGTCGCCGAACCACGACATCGACCGAAAAACGCGGATCGAGGTGATTCAGGATCTCGAGCGACTTGTGGAAGCCCTTCCCCTCAAACGGCATGATGACCAGGAGGTCGACGTCGTTCGGGGCTTCAAGAACCTCCGACGTGGGCACTGCTCGCGGAGCAGTGGCACACGAGCCGAAGAGGATGATCTTGTCGGGGCGGAAGTGCTCGGCGATGCGGCGACTGCGTTCCTGGATTTCGTTCAAGGCGACCATGCTCGGCAATCCTGTTCTTTCGACGAAGGGGTATTATAGGCCGGGCGGACGAGGCTGGAAGCTCAACTCATCAGGATGACCCTCACCCCAACCCTCTCCCTGGGAGGGAGAGGGGGACGAACCTGGGGGGCGTCGGATCCCAGGACTGAAGGTCCTGGGCTAATTTCGGGCGTCCCGGCCGGGACGTGCGCCGCCCACGAGGGGCGGCGCTACATTAACCGTGCTGGATTCGCCGGTCTGCGCTGCGCTCCGCATCCTGACCCACGACCCTTTGCGCAAAGGGCAGGTGGGCGCGGCTCTGAGCGGGACGCGGGGCGGATCGGGCATCAGGCGCGCCACTCGTTTTCGGGGATTTCGGCGGTCGTCAGGATACTGCGCAACGTGCCCAGCGGAAGCTGGCGACCACGGTGTTCGGGGACCACGACGTGAAGGCCGAGCATTTCGCTCCGCCACTTGCGATGGCTACCCTTCTGCGAGACGAGGAGGAACCGTGGCGCCGAAGAAGAGACTCCAACTCCCGGGCCGTCATGCGGCGAAGTCGTTCGCCCATTACATGACGACCTCGCGTGTGACCGCGCCGGGTTGCAGGTCGACCGGATCAGGCTGCAGGTAGAGCTCGATGGCCTCACGGATGTTGGACAGGGCTTCGGCTTCGGTTTCGCCGGCGGAGGCGCAGCCGGGCAACTCAGGGCACCACGCGGCCCAGTCGCCGGTTTCCGGGTCGGGTTCGAGAATCACGCGCCATTTCATCTCAGCCTACTCCGTCGAGAACTTCGACCCTCAAGTATACCGCGACGTGCTGTGCGGTGTCAAAGACGGTCACGGTTCTTCGTCGCCCACGAGGAGCGGCGCTACGTTGGCCGTGCTGGATTCGCCGGTCTGCGTTGCGGTCCGCTTCCTGACCCTTGACGCTTTGCGTAAGGGGCAGGCGGGCGCGGGGCGGATCGGGCACCCGCTGCCAATTCCGAGACGATGCGTTAGTCGGATGCGATCGCCGTTGATCGGAGCGGGAGGGATTCGAACCCTCGGTGCAGTTTCCCGCACACCGCATTTCCAGTGCGGTCCCTTCAGCCACTCGGACACCGCTCCCGCAAGACGGGGCGTCCTCGAATCGGCCCCGTGCGTCAGCGCATCATGCGTCGCGTCGTCGAGACGGTCAAGCGAACGCGACGAGGCCCCGTGTCTCGACCGCGCATCGAAGTCGCGCTTGGCCTTCCGCTCGGCTTCGTCCTCCGTTATCGTTTCCGGGCGTGTGGGTCGACGCACGAGGTGAGGCTATGAAATCACTATCCGCTCGACGCCGCGTCTTCGCTTTCGTCGCGTTGACCTGTGCGGCGGCGTGGATCGTGACCGGTTGCGGGGGGATCTTCGGCACGCCCTTCCCTCCGGGGACTTATACCGGTGACGTCCCCTGCACGATCCGCGTTGTCGATCCCTCCGGCAGCGCCGCGGAGGAGCCGTTCACGGCCTCAACCACGGTGACCATCGACGCGGAGGGCCGCTTCAGCATCAACGGCGACGAGTTGACGGTCGGCGGGGAAGTGCTCCGTTCGATCCCCACGGCCGACTTGGCCTTCGAGATCACCAATGTGACCCGCACTCGCCGGGTGCTGACGGTCGTGTATGAGCCTCGTCCCACGCTCGTGGGGATTACCGTTCAAGGTGAACTCGTCGAGAACTACCGTTGGCATGGCGGTTCAATTCGTGCTTCCGCGCAGGCTGACTTACTGGTGACCGACGCCGGAGGAACGAGTACCTTCACGGTGCAGTGTGACGGGACGCTCGTGGCGGAATGACGGTCACGTCGGTCGATGGAACCATGCCCAAGACTCTTTACCTCCTCGACGGCCACTATCAGATCTATCGGGCCTTCTACGGGCTTCCTCAGCAACTGAGCAGTCCCACCGGCGAGCCGACGGGGGCGACCCATGTATTCTGTTCGATGCTGTTCAGCCTGATCCAGAAGCGTCGCCCGGACTACCTGGCGATGGTGATGGACGTGAGCGATGAAACGGTGTTCCGCCGCGAGCTCGATCCGAACTACAAGGCCCACCGCGACCCGGCGCCGGAGGCGTTGCATGTGCAGGCGGATCGGATCGTTTCCATCCTGTCGGCGCTTCGCGTTCCGATCTATCGCCTCCCTCGGTTCGAGGCCGACGATCTGATCGCCACGATCGTCGAGCGGCTGCGTGACGAGGACGTGCGTATTTACATCGTCAGCCGCGACAAGGACCTCGAACAGCTTCTGTCCGACCGCGTGCGGCTCCTCGATCCCAGCAAAGACGCGGAGATGGACGTGGCCGCTTTGCGGGAGGCGAAGGGATATACGCCGGAGCAGGCGGTGGAAGTGCAGACGCTGTCAGGCGATTCCACCGACAACATACCCGGTGTGCCCGGCATCGGTCCCAAAACCGCGGCGAAGCTCATCGTTCAGTATGGTTCGGCGGATGCGGTAGTCCAGCACGCCGACGAGTTGAAGCCGAAGTTGCGCGAGCCGGTCAAGGCCTTTGCGGCGCAGCTTCCCATCACACGACAGCTTGTGACACTCCGACGCGACGTGCCGTTTGACTTCGAGCTGCGCGACTGTGCCCTGGACCGACTGAGCCCCTCGGCGGTGCGTCCGATCTTCGAGGAACTGGGCTTCAACCGACTGACGGAGGCGTTGGAAGCGCTGGCGCCCGCGTCGGCGACGCCACGTGCAGAACCAACTCCGCAGACGACGGCCGCAACCGAGTCGGAAAAATACACCCTTGTGGATACGCCCGAGAGGTTCGCGGACTTCGTCGGGCAATTAGCGGCGCACGCCGAGTTCGCTTTCGACACGGAGACGACGGGGCTGAACGCCGTCGAGGTCGATGTCGTCGGTCTCTCGTTCGCGTGGAAAGCGGGCGAGGCGTACTACCTACCGGTGCGGGCGGTGATGGGTACGACGCTCCCCTTGTCCGATGTCGTGCGGCGGCTCAAACCCATCTTCGAGAACGCTTCGATCGCCAAGGTCGGGCAGAACGCCAAGTATGACATGCTCGTACTGCGGCAACTGGGCATCACCGTCGCCGGGTTGCGCTTCGACACGATGTTGGCTAGTTACCTGCTCGATCCGATGGGACGGTCGCACGCTCTGGACGCCCTCGCCAAGAACCTGCTCGGCCACGAGATGATCCCCATCACCGATCTGATCGGCAAAGGCAAGGACCAGCTCACCATGGATCAAGTGGACACTCGGCAGGTCTGCGAATACGCGGCCGAGGACGCGGATTACACTTGGCGGCTCAAGGAGATTCTGGAACCACAGATCGCCGGAAGCCACATCGAAACACTTTTCCACGGCACGGAGATGCCCCTCGTCGAGGTACTGGCGGAGATGGAGCACAACGGAATCGCCCTGGACTGCGGACTGCTCAAACGCCTCGGGGCGACGCTGGAAGATCGCTTGATCGAGCTGACCCGGGACGTGCATCAGGCAGCCGGACGGGTGTTCAATCTCGATTCCCCCAAGCAACTGGGCGAGGTGCTGTTCGACGAGCAAGGCTTTCAGGTTGTGCGGAAGACCAAAACGGGCCGCAGCACCGACGCCGAGACGCTCGAAGCACTGGCCGCCCAGACCGACCACCCGATTCCTAAGCTGGTCCTCGAATACCGCGAGCTTTCCAAACTCAAGAACACTTACGTGGACACGCTGCCCAAGATGGTGTGCCGGCGGACGGGGCGGGTGCACGCGAGCTTCAATCAGACCGGCGCGATCACCGGGCGTTTGAGTTCCAGCGATCCGAATCTGCAGAACATCCCTATTCGTACGGAACTGGGCAAACGGATACGCGAGGCTTTCGTGGCGGGCGAGGCGGACAGTGTGCTGCTTACTGCGGACTACTCGCAGGTCGAACTGCGATTGCTCGCTCACTTCTGCAAGGATGCTGCTTTGCTCGACGCCTTCCAGCGGGGGCAGGACATCCATCGCGCCGTGGCGGCGCAGGTCAACGGCGTGGCAGTGGAGGAAGTGACGCCGGCGCAGCGTAGTGCGGCCAAGGCGGTCAACTTCGGGATCATCTACGGCCAGACGCCGTTCGGACTGTCGCGGTCGCTCGGAATCCCCGTAGGCGAAGCACGGGCGTTCATCGACACCTATTTCCTGCGATATCCGGGCATCCGGCTGTTCATCGACCGGTGCATCGACGAGGCCAAACGCACAGGGTACGCCCGGACCATCCTCGGACGGCGTCGCCCCATCCCCGAGTTAAAGTCGCGGAACCCCGGTCAAGCGTCATTCGGCGAGCGCATCGCCGTGAACACGGTGGTGCAGGGATCAGCCGCGGACCTCATTAAACGAGCGATGATTGACATTCATCGTGAACTGAAGGGCGGAGGTCATCCCGCTCGGATGCTCATCCAAGTGCATGACGAGTTGGTTTTCGAGGTGCCGAAGCGCGACGTTGAA
>CAYQZH010000184.1:0-9033 GCA_964421865.1 uncultured Phycisphaera sp.
GGTGGGCAGCGCAACGCCGCCCAGGTCTGGGACGCTCGGAGTGGCACTCCGATCACGGCGGCGATCAAGCACGGGGGACGAGTCCGGTCGGTGCGGTTCAGTCCCGACGGCGTTCGGTTGGTGACCGCGTGCAACGACGGCAGCGCCCGCATCTGGGACGCGGCGAGCGGGCATCCACTCAGCGAGCCGTTGCCGCACGCCGCCGCCGTCGATTACGCCGAGTTCAGTCCCGATGGACGGCGCGTGGTCACCGCTTCGGCGGACGGCGCCGCGCGGATTTGGGACGTGGCGCCGGCGCCGGTGCCCGCCCCGGACTGGCTGCCGGAACTGGCTGAGGCCGTCGCCGGCCAGAGCCTGGATCCGCGTGACATCAGCAGTGCGGTGCCGGTCGAAGCGCTTTACGGATTCAGGCAGCGATGGTCCGTGCCGCGCGCCGCCACGACGGCCGGTTTCTACGAAACCTGGGCCGGATGGTTGATGACCGACTCGGCCGCACGGACCGTCGCTCCCGGCTCAACCGTCACCGCCGCGGAAGTGGCCGGTCGTGGCGTCAATGATCACACTTTTGAAAGGCAACAGCGGCCGGAGCCGCCGGTCATCCCGCCCCGCGATGCGCAGGCCGGGCCGCACTTGATCGATCTCACCGCGCATTACAACGCTTCGTTGCGCGAGAACCTGCGTTTCCTGCTCGAAAAGGACGATTGGAGCCTGGCGCATTTCCCCGCCGGAGTGCGGGTGTTGGACGGCGTTCCGTTCGACGCGCGTGGCGCGCTCATCGTTGGCTACGAAACGACGTCCGGCAGGGTGTTTCCCCTGGAGGTGACCGGAGTGCCCTTGGGATTGAAAGCGCGCCGGCTCCATTTCCTTCACGCCGCCGCCGGAGGCAGGTGGATTGCCCAAGGGACGATGCTGGGCCAATACGTGTTGCACTTCGAGGACGGCCGCCAGGAGCGAATCCCGCTGGTACATGGACGGGATTTCGGGCACGTCCGCCTTTGGCCCAGGGAACACGACACCACTTTCAACCTGGTCTGGATCGACCCGGACGAGAAACTTCGCGCCGCTGGACTTTCGACCCGCCTGTTCAAAACCACCTGGACCAATCCGCACCCGGACCTGCGGCTGTCGTCCGTGGATCTGCTGTCCAACCAGCGCATCGGAAGTCCAATGGTGGTGGCCATTACGGCGGAACCGTAGTGCCGCGGTTGCAGCAGAAGATGCCTGGCGCCCGTCCGCTGCAGATTCCCTGTAATCGCCCGCCGCCTTTCCCTCTTTACACATTGAACCGTGAAGCGGCTGTGCTCCTGCTTTTAGGCCATGCCCAGCGGTCACGAAGTGGAACGCGAACCAAGAGAAAAGGAAAAACTATGAGACCGAAGACACTGCTCACATGGACGGCAGCAGCGCTCGTTGCCGCCGCACCATTGAAATCAACAGCCCAAACCTGGCAAACCGTGGATGATTTCCAGGTCGCGCCGGGGCTGAACGCCGCCGCCGGCGACATCGGAACCGACCCCAGCGGAAGCATTCTCTACAGCGTCGGCGGGGCGACAGACACGGACGGTGTGCGCACAGGAGTGGCGCGCGTCAGCACCGACTCTGGCCAAAGCTGGTCGATTGTGGATGGATTCAAGCCCGCGGGATGGGCCTGGACGCAGTATCGCGGTTTTGGCTCGGCGGCGAATGGAGCGCTGTTCACCGCCGGTGAGTTGTGGGACGGCGTTCCGAACATTGGAACGAAAAACTGGATTGTGCGACGGAGCATCGATGGGGGCGTTACCTGGACGACACAGGATGTGTTCGATGATGGTGCCGGTGGCAAACCCTCGTGCGGCGACATCAAGGCCGCGCCGTCAGGAGCCATTTACGCCGCGGGCGTTACGGCGGCTCAGGGAGGCGCTAACGGCTGGAGCTGGCTGGTCAGAAAAAGCTCCGATGGTGGCGCATCGTGGACGACTGTCGATCAGGTCGTGACCCCCGGCTTCAGCGAGGCGCGAGCGATCGGATTTCATCCGAACGGCAGTGTGTTCGTCGTTGGCTATATGTCGGACTCCAAAGGACGATTCCGATGGACGACGCGGCGCAGCGTGAACGGCGGCGCGACGTGGAGTACAGTCGATTCCTACCAAGCGGGTAACGGGCTCTTCGCGAAAGCGCAGAGCATCACGGTCGATTCGTCTGGAGCCGTTTATGTGGCTGGCATGGCGATCGGATTCCAAAAAGGTCGTTACACTCAACTCTGGGTGGTGCGCCGCAGCACTGATGGCGGCGGAAGTTGGTCGGCGGTGGATAACTTCACTGTCGGGACGAGCAGTAGCCCATATGCGCTGGCCGGCCCCAACGCTATTACGATTGCGCCTTCAGGGCTGATCTATGTCTGCGGTTACAGCGACGGCGGTGCGCCGAATCACTGGCTCGTTCGGCGGGGAACGCCGGGGGCCAACGGCGCCATCTCGTGGGCCACGGTCGATGATTTCCAACTCGTCGCTGGCCAAAGCGCGCAGGCTTGGGCCATCACCAGCGGTGGCCTTGGAAACATTTACGCCACCGGCAGAGCGGCGGACGCCTCCGGCACGGAGCACTGGCTCACGCGTCGATTGGCGGCCCCGTGATTCTTTCGGCGTCGGCCGTCCGCTTGTTCGCACGAGGTGACGGTCCGACGATGGTGGCGGGAAAGACGGCGTGCTTGCGGTGCGTGATGGCGGTGACGCCCAAGCCGCCAGCCGAGTTGAGGCGGAAGCGGGCGAAGGTCAGGTTCGTGATGACCGCGTCGTTCGGCACGAAAACCGAGAGCGCGTTGGTGCCGGCGACGTAACGGAACCATACGTCCACGGTCCCTGCCGCAATGCATGAGGAAAACCCGTCGGAAATTGCGCCCGTGAAGTCACCGGAGTAGGTCGTGGCTGGCCCGATGAGTTGGGCTTGGGCGCAAACGTCCTGTGCCAGCGCCACAGCCGGGTCCGGGGCGGCGCAAGGATTGGTGTCGATGCCCCCGCCCTGTAACGCAACGCTCACCGTCGGTTCGTCGGAATCGTTCGAGGCAATGCGCAGCGCGGCCGTCTTCGCGCCGACGGTCACGGGGTCGAATTCAATCGATTGGGTTTGTGTGCTGGGGTTGAGTATTCCGATTCGCCCAACATTTGCAACTCCGTCCTGATGACGGCGGGGGGCTGGGAACGGTAGGATGGGGTGTTAGAGGGGTGGATGCGTGGAGGGGTGGAGGGGCCGGGGGGGGGGGGGGGAGGGGGGGGGGGGGGTGGGGGGGGGGGGGGGGGGGGGGGGGGGGGGGGGTGGAGTAATGGAGTATTGGAGTATTGGAGTATTGGGGTGCTGGGATGTCGGACGATGCTGGTTTTGCAATGCTCCATCACTCCAATACTCCAACACTCCATTACCCCATTCCCCCATTCCCCCCATCACTCCATCAGTCCGACAATCGAACGATCCAGCCCGGGCACTGTCGAACTTTACGAACTCACTGCGCTTGCCCATGACCGCGCTTCAACGATTCTGCCCGTTGGCGGGCCTGATGGCCTGTGTTTGCCTGGCTTTCCTCCTTGCCGGGTGTGAATCCCGTTCCATCTCGGACTCCAGCTACCGGCGCCACGGGTATTACGGAGGGCCGAAGACGGGTTATCGAGGCGAACTCAACGAGTTCGACGTGCTCGGCGTCGAGCGCGGCGGCCAGATCACCGAGGAACAAATCGTGAAGAGCCTCGACTCCGCCGCCCGCATCAAGTTGCGGAAAGGCTCGTCGATCCTCCTGATCCAGTCCGCTAAGAAACTGGCTTACGAAGCCGTGGCGGACGACCTGACGAAGATTTACGCCCACTGACGCGGCGATTTCCCCGGGATGTTCTTTGAAGTTTTGGTAGGGACCGCGCCGCGTCTCCGGACGCTCCGCCCAGAGGTGGAACTTGCGGCGGTGCTCCGGTCACCCCACGACGGCCGCGCGGATTCCCTACCTATTTGATTCCCGCCCGAGCTGCCGTATCCGTTCAGAGTAGCTGCGACCGTGAGGTCGCGGGCTGGATTCACAAGCGGTCACGAAATCGATGCCGACGTCAAACCTCAAGCGTCCCCGTCCCGCGACCTCACGGTCGCAGCTACGCTCAACACGAACGAGTTGCCGGTGGGCGGCCCTGCTCACGGCGAGACGGCCAGGCGTTCGTCGTTCTGCTCGCGCTTCACGAGGATCCCCTGTTCCTTGTAGGCCTTGAGCATGAAATGCGTGGCCGTCGAGATGACGCCCTGGATGGTCGCCAGCTTCTCGGAGACGAACGAGGCGACTTCGCGGAGGTTCGAGCCCTCCACGACAACCAGCAAGTCGTAGCCGCCGCTCATCAGATGGCAACTATGCACTTCGGCGTATTTGGCGACCCGCTCCGCCAGCCGGTCGAAGCCGCCGCCGCGTTCGGGGGTGATCTTCACCTCGATGACGGCGCGGACGATATCGCGGCCCAGCTTTTCCTCGTTCAGCACGGCCCGGTAGCCGAGGATGACGTGGTCGGCTTCGTAGGCCTTGATTTGGGCCGCGACCTGGGTTTCCGACACCCCGAGCATGACGGCAAGCTGGGCCGGCTTGAGCGCGGCGTTCTCGTGGAGCAATTTCAAGAGCGGGTCCATGGCGCGGAGGTTAAGCATGGACTGCCCGGAGCGCCAATGCGAAAGTCTCCCCGAACATGCCATCAAAGAAACCCTCGGCCCGTCCCGCCCGCCCCCCATCCATCCGCGCCCGGCTCGGCTGGCGCATCACCCCGAAACTTCACTCGGCCATCCGCCGGCTTTGGATCGATCACTCGAAGGCCGAGGACCGCCGCAATCTCGATGGTCTGATCGCCACGCTCACGGCGGATTGCGTCTACGAAATCGTGCCGACCGGCCAGCGCTGGACAGGCCACGCCGGCGCGCGGGAGTTTTACACCAGCTTCCTCGGCGCGTTTCCCGACGTGAAATTCGAGATGACCGACATCGTCATTGGCCCGCAAGGCGTATTCGAGGTGGCTACGATGACCGGCACCCATCTCGGCCCGTGGAACGACATCGCGCCCACCGGCCGCCCGATCCGGACGACGGTGCTCATTTTCTTCCCGTGGGATCGGGCGGCGGGAAAATTCTCCGGCGAGAAAATCTACATCGACGTCGGGCGACTCGTGTCCGGGGGCTGACGGATGGATCAGCCGCGGCCACTCACGACTGGAAAAAGTTCCCTCGGGGCGCATCCGGTTCGCGTAGCTGCGACCGTGAGGTCGCAGGCTGAATCCTCACGCGGGAACGAAAACGATGCCGCGGCCCAAAACTCTGCGTCCCCCTCCCGCGACCTCACGGTCGCAGCTACGCGAACCCCAGGCCCCGCGGCCGAAGATTTTCGGCTCGTCCGTCTCCGCAATGGCGCGCGAAGCGTTCATGCGGTGGAGTTCGGAGAAACGATGCACCCCGGACTCGGTCCGGCGGCGGAAGCGGAGGCGCTCTATGTGAAGCAGCTTCGGATCGCGGAACGGTTGGGCCATGGCGGAACTTTCGTGGTGTGGGACGTGGGACTGGGCGCCGCGGCCAACGCCCTGGCCCTCTTGCGTGCAACCGTCGATTTGGACGCGTCGCTTCAATTGCTCAGTTTCGATTGCAGCCTCGCGCCACTCCGGTTCGCAATCTCCAACTGCGAGGCTCTCGGCTACTTCACCGGTTACGAACCACAGGTCGAGCAGTTGCTCGAGACCGGCAGCGCCCAATTCCTGAATCAGCGTCCATCCGTGGAATGGCGGGCGCACGTCGGCGATTTCCCATCCCTCTTGAAATCGTCCGGAGCGCGATGGCCCAAGCCGGACGCGATCTTCTTCGACCCGTTCTCGCCCGCGCGCAATCCGGCGATGTGGACGGCGCCGCTGTTTGCCGATTTGTTTGCGGCGCTCGACCCGGCCCGGCCGTGCTCGCTGGCAACCTACTCGCGCAGTTCCATGACGCGGGCAGCGATGCTGCTCGCCGGGTTCCGCGTCGGCACAGGCCGACCCACGGGCTTCAAGGAAGAGACGACGGTCGCGGCGAACGCGCCTGAGCTGGTTTCCACTCCGCTTGACTGCCGCTGGCTGGAGCGCGCACGCCGGTCCGACAGCGCGGAACCGTTGCGTGACGGGAAATACCAAAAGCGCCCGCTCTCAGCCGAGACCTGGGCGCGCCTGGCGGCACACCCACAGTTCCAGCAGGCGTGAAGGCCGGCGCAGCCGCTACCTCGTGGGTAGGCTCATCACCAGAGCAGGCGATTCCCATCCTTTGATTCCCTTGTCCCCATTCCCCTGCCAATTCCGGAAGTGTCTTTGGTTGCACGGCCCAGGGAGCTGTCAAGGGAATGGGGGCAAGGGAATGAGTGATCACACCATGAACTGACCTGTTCAACGGCAGGCAGAAAGATGGGGGCAGAAAGATAAACTCATTTTTCTGCCCCCATCTTTCTGCCTGCGGTCGTGGTTCGTGGAGAGCTGCGACCGTGAGGTCGCAGCTACGACGCGCGAGTTTGAGGGCGAATCACTTTCGGATCGCGCCCAGAATGCTGGACCGCGCGATGCGCCCGTAGTTGCGGCTGTCTTCGCTGCAAACCCGGTTGTCGCCCATTACGAAGTAGTGTCCTTTGCCCAGCTCAATCCACTTCTCCTGCTTGTCGGGCGTGGCGGTGAACGTGCCATTGGGCAGGTAGGGTTCCGCCAGCCGTCGGCCGTTCAGATAGACCTTGCCATCCTTGAGATTCAGCCAGTCGCCGGGCTTTGCGATGATTCGCTTGACGGCAAAGTCGTCGTGGCCCGGATCCCGGATGACCACGAGATCGCCACGCGCGGGAGACTTGAAGAAGTACGCCAGCCGGTTCAGGAAGTAGTATTCGCCGTCCAGCAGCGCAGGCATCATGCTGCGGCCCTGGATAATGACTGGTGTGATGACGAAGCGGCTAAAAGCGAAGTGAGAGGCGACGCACAGCAAGCCAAAAATCAAGAGGGCGAACAGTTGCCGGATGAATGGCCTCGCGAATCGCCTCACGCGCTCGGTGACGAGCGCGGGAGCGGGCTGCTCCTCCAGTGCCTGACCGTCAGGCAGGTAGGTTTGGTCGTGTTCCTCCATGCGGAGAGGGGAGATTCCTCCCCCCTCCCCGACCTCCGTGGGTTGGGCTTGGGTTGGCGGATAAGCTGGTGTATCCACAGGTAGTAAAGTTTTGCTACCTCCTTAGTTAGAACTGCTGGACACGACCTGCTATTGGAGCAAGTACACACGGAGAATCCGGCGCCACTACGCCCGCCCGGCTCGGGGAAATTCGGGGGGGCCTCCAACCTTGCGGCGCCTCAACTCGTTTCGTGGTAATCCCTCAGTGAAGGCCGGTGGGGCGAGCGTCCTCGCGAGCCGGAGCCAAGAAACGCTACGCAATCAAGCGGCTCGCGAGGACGCTCGCCCCACCTGACTGAGGGATTACGTTTCGTGAGAGGTTCCAGGCTCCGACGTAACAGGATTGTAACTTGCCGGAACCTTGGCGCAGCCTGAGTATGAAATTAACTTTTCAGGCTTCGCGGCCAGCGCGCGTTGCCAATGAGGATTTTAGTGGCTGAGAGTAGTGGGCGATTCGGCCATTTTCGCCGCAATGGCGCACTGAGTCTTCACCAGGGAGAGGGTTGACCAGGCATTCTTGCCTGACTTTCGGGCGGCGGCCTCGCCGCCCGTTCTTTTTTTGTACAACTCGGCCCAACGCTAAAGGCGCCACGCGTCCGACGCGGGCTACTTCGCTCGCTTTACCTTTACCCACTTGCCGGATTTGCCGGAATCGAGCACGGCGTCGGTCACGTAATCCGTCGCCAATCCGTCCCGGAAATCCGGGCGCGCCGGGGTGCCACTGTCAAGGCCCTTTACAAAGTCAGCGATCTGGTGGACGAAGCTGTGCTCGTAACCGAGCTGGAGGCCCGGCACCCACCAATTCCCGCAATACGGATGGTCGCCGTCGCTGACATGGATGCTCCGCCAGCCGCGCACCTTGCCCTGGTCGGCGTGGTCGAAGTACTGCAGGCGGTGCAAGTCGTGCAGGTCCCAGCAGAGACTTGCGTGCTCGCCGTTGATTTCAAACGTGTAGAGGGCCTTGTGCCCGCGGGCGTAGCGCGTGCTCTCGAACGTCGCCAGCGAGCCATTGCCGAATCGGGCCAGGAACGCGCACGCGTCGTCGATGCCGACCTTCTCGACCTTGCCCGTCAGGGTGTGTTTGCGCTCCTTGATGAACGTTTCGGTCATCGCGCTGACGCTGTCGATCGGGCCGTTGAGCCACATCGCCGTGTCGATGCAGTGCGCCAGCAAATCCCCCGTCACTCCCGACCCGGCCGCCTTCACGTCCAGGCGCCAGAGGCCGGCGCCGCCCTGCGGCAGATCGGGATTGATCGTCCAATCCTGCAAGAACTTCGCCCGATAGTGAAAAATCCTCCCCAGCCGGCCCTCGTCGATCAGCTGCTTGGCCAGCGTCACGGCCGGACAACGGCGGTAATTGTACCAAACCATGTTGGGCACTTTGGCGCGGGCGACGGCAGCCGCCATTTTTTCGGCCTCAAGTCCATTGAGTGCCAGCGGCTTTTCGCAAAGGATCATCTTGCCGGCTTTCGCGGCGGCCAGGGCGATCTCCGCGTGGGTATTGTTGGGTGTGGCGATGTCGATGCAATCGATGTCCTCGCGCTTGACCAGCTTGCGCCAATCCGTCTCGACGCTGCGGTAGCCCCACTTCGAGGCGAAGGATTTGACCTTGCCCTCGTCGCGGGCGCAGACGGCCTGTCGGACGACCTGATGTTCGAGGTCGAAGAAATGATTGACCTTGGCGAAGGCGTTCGAGTGGGCCCGGCCCATGAAGCCGTAGCCGACGAGTCCGATCCGGAGAGGTTTGGAAGGCATAGTTCGCGTGCGTTGCTGGAGTTTGCGGGCGGATTCCACCACGGGTTTTTGCGAATGGCAACAGTTTGTGCGGGTGCGATCGGGCGCAACCGTGCACACGCACCGCAGTGGGCCAGCCGACCCGGCTGGCATAGT
>CAYQZH010000185.1:0-9030 GCA_964421865.1 uncultured Phycisphaera sp.
CTTGCGGTGGGGGACTGATGTTCAGCTCCGTGATCGTCCCATGAGTGCCCGGAGTCCCGGCGCGCCGGGATACTCTGCCGAGTCGGTCCCCCAGCCCAAGGGCTGGGGCACCCAAGCTAAACCATCTCGTGGACGGGAGCGCTGGCGGCAGCGTTTTCCATCAACCCGACGAGCGACCGCGCGTCGAAGGGCTTGCTTAGGTAGGCGTCGAATCCGTCCTGGAGCAGGGCCTGACCTTCGGCCTCGTTGAGTCCCTTGGCCACGCCGATGAGCCGCGGGGGTTGGAGCCCGGCCGTGGAACGGAAAAAGCGGCTGATCGTCCGTGCGGAAACGTCGCGCAGGCTCACGTCGACGATGACGACGTGCGGGTTCATGTCGTGGGCCGCCGCTCCCGCCTCCAACGCGGAGCCGGCCGCCGTCACCTCATACCCGTCGCGCGACAGTGCCGTCCGAAGGGTCTCGCACAGCATCGCGTCGGCGTCGATGATCAGCACGCGTCGCCGCCCGCTGTCCAGCCCGTTGAGGGGGATGCCGTGGCCGCGCATGAAGCGGATCAACTGCTCGACGGGAATCCGCCGGTCCTTGCTTCCGGGAATGCGATAGCCCCGAAGCTGCCCGGAGTCGAACCACTTCGACACGGTGCGCGGAGCCACGTTGCAAATCTTGGCCACTTCCCCGGTGGTGAGAACGGTTTTTCGAGGACCCATAAGGACGTCTGCACCGGGCCGCGCCGTCCGCCGGCCCGTAGAACGGCCGACTTCACCCGCGGACGCGAGACGTGCCGGGCAGCGTTTCATCGGCATACCGGCCCGCTGCCTGTGCTTACGGAATCGCCATCGCGCAACG
The DNA here is from genome assembly GCA_964421865.1 of uncultured Phycisphaera sp. GTDB lineage: Bacteria > Planctomycetota > Phycisphaerae > UBA1845 > UBA1845 > SBAX01. The sequence goes on from CAYQZH010000185.1 coordinate 847, forward strand.
CCGGTCACACGTTGCAGGGGCGATAACTAACTCCAGCGAAGCACATTTTCGCCGTTGTTCTATTTGGGCCGACGTTCCAACTTGCTACAATGACGGCGTTCGGTCCGCCCCTGTCGCGGCGATGCCGCAGGTCCGTTTGACGATCGCGAGCGCATGGGGTCAAGGGGGTGAACACAACTCAGGGAGAAGGGGAATATGAACGTGAGTTCAGAACGGAACGGTGGATTCGGTGGGACGGTCTTGTTTGCGGCGCTCGCGCTAATCGCGCGGGTGCCGGTCGAGGTCGTCGCGGCGCCTGACGGCACAGCGTTCACTTATCAGGGGCAGCTCAAGGAAAGCGGCGCGCCGACCAACGGCCTGCACGATTTCCGCGTCCGACTGTTCGATGCCGCTTCGGGAGGCGCGCAGGTCGGACCGACGCTTTGCGTCGATGAAGTCGACGTCGTCAACGGGCTCTTCACTCTTCCACTCGACTTCGGGCAGCAATACGCCACCACGGCCCAACGCCATCTCGAGATTCAGGTGCGGCGGGACATCGGCCAACCATGCACAGACGACTTCGGCTACGTTCTGCTTTCTCCGCGCCAGCAGCTTACCGCGACGCCGCTGGCCAGCCACGCCAAGGCCGCCTTCGCGCTCGATGCCGCGGACGGCTCGCCGGCCAACGCCGTGGTCGTGGACAACAATGGCAACGTGGGCATCGGGACATCCGCTCCGACCTCAAAGTTGCACGTCGCCGGAGCCCTGGTCATCGACAGCCTGGGTGACCAGGCCGACGCCCTGTCGCTGAACATCGAACGATCCTGGGTCTTCAGACAACAAGGAACCGGGGCCGGCACGGCGCTGAAGCTACAAAGCGTCGGCGGCGGTGGAAACAAGAACTTCATTATCGAGACGACGGGTAACGTCGGCATCGGCACGACGACGCCCGCGGCGAAGCTGGACGTTCGCGGGGACATCAGGCTCGGCCCTACCGGTCAATTTCGCGCGACGAGCGGCGAGGAAAACCTCCGCATTGTTCGGGGCGTCGTCGGCGCGGACGGCAGCATCCTTTTCGGCACGGGCTTCACCGTGACTCATGTTGGCCCGGGCGAGTACACAATCTCATTCACCCCCCCGTTCTTGGGGATTCCGACAGTTACGGCGACCGTCAAGCTTACAAGCAGCGGCACTGCAATCGCCCAGATACAAGGAGTTACCGTGACCTCCGCCACCTTGTTGCTCTTCCGTAGGTCTGACGGAAATCTTGTAGATAGCGAGATCAACTTCATCGCCATCGGACCGCGGTGAGCGAGCTCTGCCTGAGCCTCAGCGATCTGCTTATGTGCTGGAAGCCACGGGATGACAGCGAATCGTGCGGGCGGGTGCCATACAACGCCGTGATCGCCCGGATCGGGAGCGACCCGCGTCGCGCATTCCGCCCGACACGAGGACGCATTGATGCGTTGATCTCACTTTGTGTATGAGTTTGAGAGGAGAGAAAAAATGGGTAGTCGATTCGTTGGTTGTTCCTTGATCGCACTGGCGGCCGTCGCACCTTCGCTGGGTGAGACGCCCTTGAGCACGGCCTTTACGTATCAGGGACAACTCAAGCAGGGCGGCGTGCCGGTTGACAGCCCGACGGACTTCGTGTTTCAGCTTTTTGACGCCGAGACCAACGGGGCCCAAGTCGGCGCGAGCCTCATCCGCAACGGGATTGACGTGGTCAACGGCCTGTTCACCGTCGAGCTTGACTTCGGCGTCGAAGTCCTCGACGGCAGCGCCCGCTGGCTTCAAATCCGTGTCAACGCGGTGCCGCTCTCGCCTCGTCAGCCGATCACGCCCACGCCCTACGCCCTTCAGACGCGCGGCATCGTGGTCAATGAACTCGGCCGTGTCGGCGTGGGCACCAAGAACCCCGCCAATCAACTCACGGTCGCGGGCGATTCCGATTTCTCCGGCAACGTGGGCATCGGCGCCAACGTACCGACGTCGATGCTCCACTTCCAGCGCCCCTATGCTGATACCGGCATCCGTTTTCAATCGGTGAGGTTCGATCAAGGTGCGCCGGCTTCGGCGCTTCGCGCCCCCGGCTCGGCGACGACCTCCGGCGCCGGTGAGCCATGGAACACGCCCGCCGCGGCCCTGGGCAGCAACGACGCCTATGCCACCAGCAACCTCTCTGAAGTCGTCGGTAAGCCGGATACCGATCAGTCCCGCTTCTTGGATCTGACTGCTGCCGGGTTCGCACTATCCGCAGGTGCGCAGGTCACAGGATTCACCGTACAGACCGAAGGCCATGCCACCGCTGCCTGCTCCGGTTGCGAGACCGCCCTAGTAAACGTATTTGCGGAATTGCTCGGCGGCCCGGCGCAATCGGCGAAGAAGACCTTTACGCCGACTTCGTCGGACACCAACCATGTCGCGGGCGGGACGTTTGATTCCTGGGGGCTGGTGTGGACGCCCAACGCGGTCAACGCCAGCGCTTTTGGCGTACGCTTGTCCGCGAATCTGGTCTTGGGAGAAACGATCTGCATCTTCGGGGCTTGTGGCATTGTGCCCTGCGACTGCGCCGGAACGGGCACGGCCTTCATCGACGCCGTTACGATCACTGTCCATTTCTTTGATGCGCCGACAACGAGTTCGCCGGTGGATTGGAGCCTGGGCCTCTCCCAAGACGACGCCAACTTCCGAATTGCGGCGACTTCTGACCTTTCCGCCCCGGCCTTCGTCATAACCCCGCAGGGCAGCGTGGGAGTCGGCACGACGGACTTCTTGGGTGGGTTCTTCAAGTTGGCGGTGAACGGTCCCGCCGCCAAGCCCAACGGCGGGCAATGGTCCCAACTGTCCGATGCCCGCCTCAAGCGTAACGTCGAGCCACTCCACGGCGCTCTGGAGCGTATGCTGTCGCTTCGCGGGGTCACCTTCGAGTTCACCCAGGAGGGATTGCGCACCGGTCTGGCCACCCCAGGCCGGAAGGTCGGCCTCATCGCCCAGGAGGTCGAAACGGTTTTCCCAGACTGGGTCGATGAAACACCGTCCGGCTACAAGTTCGTGACGGAGGAAGGCACAACCGCGCTTCTGGTGGAAGCGCTGCGCGAACTGCGGGCGGAGAAGGATCGCCAGATGGCCGAACGCGACGCGGCGATCGCGGAACTGAAGGAGCGGCTGGCGCGATTGGAATCGTCGACGGGACGAACCGCATCCGCGAACGGTCGGGGAGCGGACTGACGGGAGCCGAGCGGTGCGCCGTCGTCGCCTATGAATCCGGCAGCACCAGCGTCTGGCCGGGCTGGAGTGCCGTCGGGTCGCCGTGGACCAAAGTCTTGTTGAGAGCGAGCAGTTCCTTCCAGCGCTCGGCGTTGCCGAGTTGATCCTTGGCGATCCGATAGAAGCTGTCGCCGGCTTTAACCTTGTAGGTCCGCTTGCCGCCGGCAGTGGTCGTTGCCGGGGTGGTTGTCTTCGCCGGAGCCGCATTAGCGAGCTTCGAGTCGATATCCGCCGGCAACGGCGGAATCTTCACCGTCTGGCCGAGGGCCAGCTTCGCGGGGTCGGCGATTCCGGGATTGGACTCGGCCAGGAACTTAGCGTACTTGGCATTCCCGTAGTAGGTCTGGGCGAGAGAGGCGAGGGAGTCGCCCGGCTGCACGCGATGGGTATCGACCGCGGCCTTTGCAAGCTCGGACTTGGAGTCGACGGGTGAACCGGTCGGCTGAGGCTTTGAGGCGGCCACAGGCGAGGCCGGTGTGCGCGAGCCGAGGATGGGTGACTCCGCCGGCATCAGCAAAGTGGGGTTGGGCGAATCATTGCCGGCCATCAGCGTTCGTGAAGTGAAAGCGGAATCAGGCGTACCCGTGGGTACGGGCGACGGTGACGCGGACGGCGCCGCGGGTGGGCGTTCAATCGAGCGCTCCGCCACCGCGGGCGCCGTGGCCGGAGGCGACACCGGCGGCTCCGCCTTGGGCTCCGCGGTCGTGGGCTTGTTGGGGAAGGTCGCCGGCGCGCTGGCGATCGGTTCCGACATCGACTGGGTCGCAGGCGGGCGCTCCTTCGGCGGGGCGACCGGCGGACGGTCCGCCGGCTTCGTCGCCAGTTTCGCATCCCGTGAGCCTGGGTTGACTGGCAAGCCCGAGCGCGACGCGGCGTCCTTGGCGGAACTCACCTGACGCCCGGCGCCGGTCGGAGCTTGCTTTCCCGCGGGCGGTTTGGCCGCAACCTTCGCGGCGTTCGGCGACGCCCCGTCGGCGATCGGTATCGGCGCTTCGGACTTCCCCCGAATAAGGAAGTACCCGCCGGCCACAAGCACAACAACCATGGATACCACGACACCGAGCTTCACGTCCGTGCGCATGATGAACTCCCTTCCGATTGGATCATGAAAAGTTTGAGAACCTGGGGCAACACGTGTGGCGTCCCTGCCCGAAAACCGACCTCCGTACAAGCACCGCCTCCCCGCCGCGACCGTTCGTTGCCGAAGCGACGTCGAATCGCGCCAACATCGCGGGCAAGTCTACACCACCCCACCAGCATCGTCAAGTACACGGCAAAGCAGGGCGTTTGGCGAGGGGACCGAAAGACTTCATGGAGGCCCCTTGGCGCGGTAAACTTGCCTGAGCTTTTCGCCCTCAGGGAGTGCCGGAAATGGCCCGAATTGCTGGGATCGCTCCAAGAGAAGGTGGACTCTTCGTTCGCCTCGCGTACTTCATGACCAAACGCAAGGTCGGCCGCGTCGTAACGCCGATCAAAATCGTCGCCCATCACCCGCGCCTCTTGCGCGCCCTCGCACACATGGAGTTGGGCCAGGGGGCGGCCAAGATGGTCAGCCCGCAGCTCAAAGCACTGGCTCAACTGAAAGTGGCCACGCTGATCGGCTGCCCGTTCTGAATCGACATCGGGTCTGCGGTCGGCAGACAACAAGGGCTTACCGACGAGAAACTCAAAGCCCTCGACGACTTTGAAGGCAACCATACCCTCAGCGAGCTGGAGCAGCTTGTCGTGCGCTATGCGGTACAGATGACGCAGACGCCGGTGGACGTTCGAGAGGAGACGTTCGATCGACTCAAAGAGCGTTTCAACAATCGACAACTCGTCGAACTAACCTCCTGCATCGCGTGGGAGAACTACCGTGCTCGTTTCGACCATGCCTTTGGCATAGAGGCGGAGGGCTTCTCCGAGGGCGCCTATTGCCCGGCACCGTCGGCGCCCGGGGCCAAGCGTGACGAGTAAGCGGCCGCGCCCGGGGGGATCAACAGACGGACCGTCCGCCGTATGCTATAATCCGCCCCGATGGCCAAAGCCGATCCATCGACCGCCCATGACCGCGACCCCGTCGAATACGTTCTGGACGGCGGGCGACTCACGCTCGACGCGCTCGATGCAGGCCTGGCAAAGCAGCTTCGCGTGACGATCGCCGACTCCGTCTGGCGGCGCATCGAGGACAGCTCACGGGCCGTTCAACGGATCGCCGCCGGCGAGGCAGCGGCCTATGGAATCAACACCGGCTTCGGGCACCTTTGCACGACGCGGATCCCCCACGACCAACTCGGCGGCCTGCAAACCAATCTGATTCTCTCTCACGCCGTCGGCGTGGGCGGCCCCGCCCCGTCCGAAATTGTCCGCTGGATGATGCTTTTCAAGATTCACGCCTTGACCCACGGCGTCAGCGGCGTCTCACGAGAGGCCGTTGAATGTCTGATGCGCATGTTGCAGGCCGATGTTCTCCCCCTCATCCCCACCCAGGGATCGCTCGGGGCCAGCGGCGACCTCGCCCCCCTGGCCCACATGGTGCTTCCCATGATCGGCCACGGATTCGTTGAGGTTGACGGTCAGCGGCGGTCGGCCAAGGAAGCCTTCGCCCGCGCGGGGATCGAGCCCGTCACCTTAGGTCCCAAGGAGGGTCTGGCCCTCGTCAACGGCACGCAGTTTATGACCGCCTACGCCGCCGCGATCGTCGTTCGCGCTCGACGGCTGATGAAACACGCCGACGTGGTCGCTTCCCTGTCCCTGGAAGGCTGTGCCGCCAGCGTGAAACCCTTCGACGAACGTCTCCATCGGCTCCGCCCCCATCCCGGGGCGATCGAGACGGCCGGCAACGTGCGCCGCCTGATGGCCGACAGCGCCATCCTCGCCTCCCACGCCGACTGCAATCGCGTCCAGGACCCCTATTCCCTCCGCTGCATCGCCCAGGTCCACGGTGCCGCCCGCGACGCTCTTCGCCACGCCGCGACCGTCGTCGAAACGGAGATCAATTCCGTCACCGACAACCCGTTGATCTTCGACCACGACGAAGTCATCAGCGGCGGATCCTTCCACGGCGAGCCGCTGGCCCTGGTGTTGGACTATCTGGCGATCGCCCTGTCCGAGCTGGCCTCGATCAGTGAGCGGCGGACCTATTTGTTGTTGAGCGGCGTCGCCGGCCTGCCCCTGCTGCTCATCCAGGAGAGCGGCGTGAACAGCGGCCTGATGGTCGTGCAATATACGGCTGCCGCCTTGGTGAGCGAGAACAAAGGGCTTTGCACGCCCGCTTCCGTCGATTCCATCCCCACTTCGCTGGGACAGGAGGACCACGTCAGCATGGGCGCGCGTGCCGCAGTGAAGTGCTTGCAGGTCCTGGAAAACGCCGAGACCGTCCTGGCGATCGAGCAGCTTTGCGCCGCCCAGGCGATCGACTTCCGCGCTCCGCTGTTGCCCGGCGTCGGCCCGCGCCTGGCCCACGCCGAGGTCCGCAAGAACATCACCCATGCCGCCGCCGACCGGCCTTTCGGCGAGGACATCCACCGGTCCCTTGCACTCCTCCGTTCGCAACGCGTCCTGCGGGCCGTCGAAGCACGGCTCGGTCCGCTCCAATGACCGGTGCGACCGACCCGGACATAAGACCGTTGACGTGAACGTTCGGAAGTTGGAGTTGGATCGGCAGATTCAACGAGAAGCACAAGAGAGGCTCGATCAGCGTTGTCGAGACTTGGGCACCCGTTACTTGAGCGAGAACGTGAAGTGGATCGGCGCGTCGCTGAGCGCGAACAACTACGTCAACTGCAAGCAACGGTTGCAAGACGTCATCGAACGATGTCGTGGGATCGGGCTCGAGGTCTCATCCAAAGAGGAAGACGACTTGTTGACGGACCTCAAAAAGGAATTTGAAAAGGTGGTCCGTGCGGCGCTAGAACGTGAGGAGCAAGCGCGGATCAAGGCGCAGATTCGTGAGGAGCAGGCGCGGGAGAGGGAGATCGAACGGGAGCTGAAGCAATTGGAGCAAGAGCGTGCCGCGATCAAGGCCGCGTTGGACAAGGCCCTTTCCGAGACAAGGGATCAACACAGTGCGGAAATCCAACGTTTGCGGGCCCGGCTGACTGAGGCGGAGGAAAAGTCGCAGCGGGCGATGTCGCAGGCACAAATGACCAAGGCGGGGCATGTCTATGTGATTTCCAACCTTGGGTCGCTCGGCGAAGGCGTCTATAAAATTGGGATGACGCGGAGGCTTGAACCGATGGAGCGGATCAAGGAACTGGGCGACGCGTCGGTACCCTTCCCGTTTGACGTGCATAGGATGATCTCCTGCGACGATGCCCCCACTTTGGAGAACGCACTGCACCGGACGCTGCACAAACACCGACTCAACAAGCTCAAGCCGCGGAAGGAGTTCTTCAGAACCGACTTCGAAGCGATTCGTGCGATCGTGGAAGAACACCACGGAGAGGTGCAATACGTTGCCGATCCAGAAGCACTCGAGTATCGACAATTGTACTGTTGCATAGCAAGTGTGACATTCTGCGTCGTCGAGTAACGGATGGTTTTCGGCATCCGTGTGAGGGGGGAACCAGAGTTCCCAGGTTCCCCCTCACGCTCCCCCTCCTTCCTTCCTTCCCCTCCGCCGGGGAGGATGACGGCCTGGCCTTCGGCCAGCCTGGTTGCAGGGAGGAACGGTCATGAGCGAGAAGAAGAATCGTCGGAAGTGGAGGCCCAAGGAGAAGCTGCGGATCGTCCTGGAGACGCTGCAATCCGAAGGCAAGCTGTCGGAGATCTGTCGCCGTGAGGGGCTCAGCCCCACGCTGGTCTACCAGTGGCGCAAGCAATTGCTGGCCTCGGCCGAGGCGGTCTACACGTCCAAGCGGGAGGCGCGGGAAGATCGCCGCATCGAGAAGCTCGCCGCCGAGGCCACGCGGATGAAGAACGTGATTGCGGAGATCACCGCGGAGAATCTGGACC
>CAYQZH010000186.1:0-9013 GCA_964421865.1 uncultured Phycisphaera sp.
GAACTGCGCAAGCAGGAGAACCTGAAACTGCGACAACGACTCATCCCCCGGCGGCGGGAGGAAGACCGTTATTCGACGAGGCCGGTTGTCTCACTTTGAGTGAAACAAATCACATCACCTCAAGGCGTTTTCCGAGATCGCCGCGCTTTATGAGGTCGATCCGATCGAAGATCTCCGACCCGTCTGTCCAAACTGTCACGCTAGGCTGCACCGGAACTCTCCACCAATGAGTATCGAAGCCTTGCGGGCGTGCTTAGACCAGCAACGCCATCCATAAAGGTCCTCAGCGGTTTCGGTCCATGGCGTGAGCGTGATGCCCACCCTCCCCTCGTCGCTTCGTGGCCCGGCACGATAAGACCGGCCACCTACTCTAAGACTGCGATCGGTCGCTTCGTCGGGCCTTCGCACGGTGGTTGGCGAGGCGGTCGAGGGTTTGCGTCCAGCCTGCTGCCATCTCGTCCCGATCGGAGCGGCCTCGGTTTTGGCATGCGGGTCTCGACGACCCCCCTTCGGGCTTCGTCCTCGGTCGCCCTCAGCCCCCTTTGTAAAGGGGGAGGTTGTAGGGGGGACGCTCTCCGGGGGTCGCGTCCGCCGTGGGCGGACTTGACCCCCGGCTACCATCGCGGACCCCTTCGGGGTCAAACGTCGTGTCGCTTCCGCTCCACGCTCTGATAGACCCATCCCTCGCGCTCCGGGTTCGGATTGTCCGCTCGCTGCCGGTCGCGGCTCCGACAGGTCCGGTCGCCGGCGCTCCACGCTCTGATATTCGCCACCCACGAGGGGTGGCGCTACATCCCCGGGGACAAGCCCCGACGCTACATTGGCCCCGCGCTTGCGCATGGGGTTCGGACGGGTCGTGTCGCTCCCGGCGCGGCGGGGTCCGCAGGCTCGCGCCGCGCGGCTCTGATGGGCCGCGTCGCTCCCGCTCCACGCCTCGGGTTCATGGACGGAAAACTAGTGTTTAGCCAGCTCGCGGGCGATGACGATGCGTTGGATTTCGCTGGTGCCCTCGTAGATGGAGGTGATCCGCGCGTCGCGGTAGAGTTGCTCGACGCGACAATCGCGGACGTACCCTGCGCCGCCGTGGACCTGGACGGCACGGTAGGCGATGCGGTTGGCGGCCTCGGAGGCGTAGAGCTTGGCCATCGAGCTGGCACTGCGGTTGGTCTCCCCCGCGTCCACCGCACAGGCCGCCCGCCAGACCAACGCCTTGGCCGCTTCCAATTCCACGGCGCTGTCCGCGATCATCTCCGCGACGGCCTGGAAGGATCCGATGGGCCGACCGAACTGCTCCCGCTGCCGAGCGTAGGCGACCATCTCGCTCAGACAGGCCTCGCCGATGCCCGTGGATTGGGCGGCGATGCCGATGCGCCCCTGGTTGAGGCTGGCGAGGCAGACTTCCAACCCCTTGCCGCGTTGACCGACGAGGTGGTCCGCGGGAACGAAAACATCCGTGAAGTGAATGACCGCGGTCTCGCTGCCGCGAATCCCCATTTTCCCTTGGATTTTGGTTCGCGCGATCCCCGGCCGGCGGGCGTCGATCATCAGGGCGCAGTAGTTTTCAGGCTCGGGGAGGCCTTTGAGGCGCACCACGGTGAACATCCAGCCGGCGCTGATTCCGTTGGTGACCCACATCTTCTCGCCGTTGACTCGGAATCCGCCCTCGACCTCTTCGGCCGCTGTCTTCACGCCCGCGGCGTCGCTGCCCGCACCCGCCTCCGAGACGGCGAAGGCCGCGAAGTTCGCCGGATCGCCCCATGCCGACAGCCACGTGCTTCGCAGCGGCTCGCGTACGAACCGATCGACGATCCCGCCCACGAGGCTGTGAACGGCGATCGTGACTCCCACCGACGGCGACCAGACGGACACTTCATGAAGGATGGCGGCGTAAGTCCGATACGCACAGCCGACGCCGCCCAGTATTTCCGGTACGAGCAGGTTGAGGAATCCGATCTCGGAAAGTTTGGGAAGGGCGGCGGCGACGGATGACTCGTCCAGGTCGCAGGCCCGGTCCAGCGGCAGAAGCTCGGTGCGGGCGAACTCCCGCGCCGTGTGAAGGATGAGGGATTGGTCTTCGCCGAAGACGAAGTCAACTGGGGCGAGCGGCATCTGGGCCCGTTACTCCCACGGTAGCGCTCGCCGATCCGACCGCTCCGCAGCACGGGCAGAGCCGCACAGTTCCCATCATCAGTCGCTGAACGAGCACGGTAAGTATAGGGAGTCCGCCGCTCCAATACAACCGCGACCTTGGGGTCGGACGGCTTTGGAGATGAAAATATCGCGACCGACATGCCCGTTGGGACACGTCGGTCGCGTGCGGCGGCGCCCCCGCCAGGGCCGCCTTCTCTCAGCTTTCCCCCAGCGCTTTTGGGTCCCCCCTTCGCGCCGTTCCCAGTCTCTCCCCGGCGTAGGCCGGAGGCTGTCACGACAGGTTTTTGCGTTTGCCCGAGCCGCGTCATGCGCGCGTGCCCGTGCTCATCCCTCCCCAAGAAGCACGTCTCGTGCCGCGATGCGCTATTCCCCTTGCGCCGCGGCGAAAGGTGATTTGGCGGCCGTGAAGGGGGTTTTTGCGGTGACGGACTGCCGACGGCGTTGCGGAGGTGGGTGGGAGGGGCCGGCGACTCACCACCCAACGTGGGTAACCGCCCCCAGCCGGGACGGCAGCGATGACTCGGCGCTGTCACTCGGAGAACCGGTTGAGGAGGCGTCCGACTTCGACGACGTCCTTGTCGCCGCGGCCCGACAGGTTCACAACGATCGTGTGCTCTTTGGGCATCGTCGGGGCGATTCGCAGGACATGCGCTACGGCGTGAGCCGGCTCCAGCGCGGGGATGATCCCCTCGGTTTCGCTGAGCGTCGTGAAGGCGCGGAGCGCCGCGGCGTCGTCGACGGCTACGTACTCCACCCGACCGCTCTCTTTCCAGAAAGCGTGTTCCGGTCCGACGCCGGGATAATCCAAACCGGCGGAGACGGAGTGCACCGGCATGGTCTGGCCGTCATCGTCCTGAAGAACGTACGTCCGCATTCCGTGGAGAATGCCGGGCGCCCCGGCGGTGAGGGTCGCGGCGTGTCGGCCGGGCTTGAGGCCCTCGCCGGCGGCCTCCACGCCGATGAGTTTCACACTCACGTCATCGAGAAATGCGGAGAAGATTCCCGCGGCGTTGCTTCCGCCGCCCACGCACGCTACGACGCAGTCGGGGAGCTTCCCGCTCCGTTCCAACATCTGCGCTCTCGTTTCACGTCCCACGATGCTCTGGAAGTCGCGGACCATCAATGGGTACGGATGTGGGCCCATGACGCTGCCGATGACGTAGTGGGTGTGGTCGCTGGTGGCCATCCAGTCGCGCATCGCGGCGTTGATGGCGTCCTTGAGCGTCTTCTGTCCGGTGTCCACGGAGACCACCTTCGCGCCGAGCAGCTCCATACGAAAGACGTTGAGTTTCTGGCGGCGGATATCCTCCGCACCCATATAGACGGTGCACTCCAACCCGAAGTGGGCGGCGGCGGTGGCCGTGGCAACGCCGTGCTGCCCCGCACCGGTCTCGGCGATCACCCGACGCTTGCCCATCCGCCGGGTGAGCAGCAGTTGCCCCAGGGTGTTGTTGATCTTGTGGGCACCGGTGTGGTTGAGATCTTCGCGCTTGAAGTGGATTCGTGCGCCGCGGAGTTGGTCGCTGAGGCGCGAGGCCGGATACAGCGGACTCGGGCGGCCGACGTAGGTCGTGAGCAGTTGGTGCAACTCCTCCCAGAACGCGCGTTCGGATCGCGCTTGGGCGTAGACCTCGCCCAACTCGATCACGGCGGCCATCAGTGTTTCCGGGACGAACCGTCCGCCGAAGGCCCCGAACCGACCCGTGGCGTCGGGATCCCAACGACTGCTCTGCGGCGGCATGACGTCGATCTGCATCTCCGACCTCTCCATGATCCGCGCCTTTGTCGATTCCCCGATTCGCCGCGTTCATTTTCGCCCGACCAACGCACGTCGCAAGACGCTTCCGCGCCCTACACCCCGAGAAGGATCCGCAGACGGTCATCCACCTCCGCTTGTGCCGTCGGCGAGATCATTCCCAAACGTCTGGCCAACCGTTCCTTGGCCACGCTGCGGACGTCTTCGCACTTGATGTAGCTCGTGGACTTCAACCCGCCCTCCGGCGGTCTCATCTCGACGTGGAAAGGGATATGTTTCGCCTTGGTCGTAATCGGCAAGACCACAACCAGCCCGGCGGGGCCGTGGTTGAACGGATCGACGGAAACGACCAGGCCCGGCCGCTTGCCCGCCTGCTCATGTCCGCGGGTAGGGTTCAGATCGACCAGCCAGACTTCGCCGCGCGAAGGATCGGGCACGGTCAGTCACCCTCCAACCCGTCGCTCAGCGCCGCGTCCCACGCCGCACGCTCGTCGAGCTCGGCCTTCCACTTTGTCGGGTCGCGACGCAGCGCAGCGTAGGCCTCGTTCGCCTCCGTGAGGAAGCATTCCCGGCGATACGCTTCAACGGCGTCCTCCAGCACGGCCTGCATGGTTCGACCGGAGCGCACCGCAAGGTCGCGGAGAATGGCTTGACTCGTCAGACTTACGCGAACGGCGGCACTCGACAAGGGCAGTTCTCCATCCTGTACACAATTTAGTATACTACCCTGTATACCCGCTGTCAACCCTGAATCTGCCGACTTCAGGCCGCCTCGAAGTCGCGAACGTGGGGCAGTTCGTTGGCGGCGATCGGGCGAACCTGCTCGACGGTGAGCGATACAACGGCAACCGTTTCGCCCGCGAGGGTCACGAATTCGACTTCATACCCCCCGGTTTCATGCGTTAGAACCACGGTACCGACGTCGCCGCGCTTGAGCCTGTGCTTGCGGAGGTTCGTCGTCAGCACCACCCTGTCCAACTCCCGAATCACGATCGTCGTCTCCACGCGGGGTACGCCGTCACCAGCCTTGGAATAGTACGGCCAGCCTCGACAAACCAGACGGAGCGTATCGTCGGGGTACGACCGTCCGGAGACCTCAGCGGCCCCGCGATAGTATATCGTCGTCCGAACACGGATTCTTCTACGGACTCCAATTCCTGTTCCCATGCGTGATCCCGCAGCGCCCGCGCAAGGACTTGCCAGGCTCCGACCTTGAACCCGAAGCGCCCGAACCAAACCGCCTTCGTGCGCCCCTCAGGGTGAGTAGAGGACAGCAGGTACCGTACAACTTTGCTCCGGGCGACGATGGCGCGATCGAACTGCGGCAGCTTCATACAACCGCCCGTTCCTCAACGGCTGCGAGTTGATGGCTCGTTTCCGCCCGGCTCACGCACGTCGCGATCGCCAGGTCGCCGGTCACGTTCAGCACCGTTCGACACATGTCGAGGATTCGATCCACGCCCAGGATGATCCCGATCCCTTCGCCAGGGACGCCGACGGATTGCATGACAATGACGATCAGCGGCAGCGATCCGCCCGGAACCCCGGCCGTCCCCACGCCCGCCAGCACGGACATCAGGACGACGGTGACTTGTTGTGGCACGGTAAGATGCACGCCGAAGACTTGGGCGAGAAAGAGAACGACCACGCCTTCGTACAGGGCCGTCCCGTTCTGATTGCCCGTAGCGCCGACCGTGAGCACGAACTGCGCCACCTCCCGCGGAAGTCGCAGCGTCTCTTTCGCCACCCGCAACGCCGTCGGCAGCGTGGCATTGGACGAGGAAGTGCCAAAGGCTGTCACCATGGCCTCCGAAATCTTGCGGAAAAACTCCATCGGCCCCATGCCGCCGAACAGCCGAATCGTCAATGAGTACACTACGGCCATGTGCAACGTGAATCCCAGCAGCGCCGTCAGTACAAACCAGATCAGCGTCTTGAGAATCTCCACGCCCAAGCGCGATGTCACCGCGAAGACCAGACAGGCTACCGCATAAGGCGCGATGCGCATGGCAAACCCGATGATGACCATGCACACGTCGAACACGCCTTCCAAGAGCGCCACCAACGTCCGCGTGCGGTCCTCGGGAACGAGGGTAATGCCGATGCCGAAAATGAGGGCAAAGAACATCACCGCCAGCATCCCGTTGCCCTTGGAACTGCCGTCCAACGCCCCCACCATCTCCTGCAACGGGTTTTCGGGAATGATGTCCAGCAGTGTATCGCGGAGGGACTTGGCTTGCTTGGCCTTCTGCACTTGCTCGGCCGCGCGGGCGGCGTACTGCGATCGAAGGGCGTCGCGCTGCTCCACCCTCAATCCCCCGCCGGGTTTTATGACATTGACCAGCACCACACCGATCGCCACCGCCGTCAGCGACAACCCAACCGTGAAGATCAACGTCCGACCGCCGACCCGCCCCAACCGCCGAATGTCCCCCAGCCCAACTACGCCAAGGGCCAGCGCCGCGAAGACCAGCGGCACGACGACCATGAACATCAACCGCAGGAATACTTTCCCCACCGGATCGGCGATGTTCGTCGCAACCCAATCGAGCCGGTCGTCGATCCCGTTGGCGTCGACATCGAGGGTATCCTTCACCTCGGGTACAACAGGTCTGGTGTAGATCGCGTTCGCAACGAGCCCCAGCCCCGCCCCTAGCATCAAGCCGAGCAGAATCTTCAGATGAAGCGGCCGACGCTCACGCCGCGGAGGATTGTCAGGGTTGGTTGCCGTCGGATTTTCGGGCATACGCGCTTTCCCGTCGCCGGTTCGCGCTACGGGACGTTCAAGGAAGCCCGCTCCGGCCGCGGCGATCTTCTACTCGACGCTTGGCGCTCACACCAGGGCCACAGTTAGCGGACTGTCTCGCGGCCGGTGCAAAGCGGCGGGGTGTCCGGTACGATACTCTGCGGTTCGGTCGAAGGAAGAACTATGGATTCCCAACCCGCGTCGCCGGTCCAAGCCGGACCTCCCTCCGCCGGCAAGACCCCTAAACCGTCGATACCACTCGACGCGCCGACGCCCTCCGGCGCCGCCGCCGACCCCCATGCCGCGCGGGAACCCGATTCCGGCATGGACGCCGCCGTATCCCGCTCGGCGGTGTTCCCCCAGGGATCCTCCCCATCGGAGGAACACGCGACGCTGCAGGAAAAAGTCAAAACGATCCTTATCGGCAAAGCGCACGATCTATCGGATCGGTCCGTCTTTCAAAACATTTCTCTGGTGGCCTTTTTGGCCTGGGTCGGACTGGGCGCGGATGGATTGTCGTCCTCGTGCTATGGTCCGCCTGAGGCCTTCGCCAACCTCGGCGAGCACACCTACCTCGCCGTCTTCCTCGCCCTCGCGACCATCGTCACCGTGTTCGTGATCTCAGCCTGCTACAGCCACATCATCGAGGTGTTCCCCAGCGGCGGCGGCGGGTATCTGGTCGCCTCGAAACTCCTCGGGCCGCACATCGGACTCATCGCGGGCTGTGCCCTTCTCGTCGACTACGTTCTGACCATCACGGTGTCGGTCGCCGCCGCAGGTGACGCTCTGTTCGGTTTGTTCCCCGCACGGGGCCTAGCGTGGAAGGTACCCGCCGAGCTCGCCGCGATCGCCCTCCTCACCCTCCTGAACCTTCGTGGGGTCAAGGAGTCGATCAAGATCCTCCTGCCGATTTTCTTGCTCTTTCTCGCCACGCACGTCGTCCTGATTCTCGGCGCCATCGGGTTGAACGTCTCACAGGTCTCGCAGGTCGCGGGCGAGGTGACGAGCGGACTGCGCCAAGGGCTGGACAACCCCGCCATAGGGCTGATGGGCTTGCTCGCCATGTTCCTCTACGCCTACTCCCTCGGTGCGGGAACCTACACGGGCATCGAGGCTGTCTCCAACAGCATGGCCGTCATGCGTGAACCGCGTGTTGCCACCGGTCAACGCACGATGTTCTACATGGCCGTGTCTCTCGCGGTCACCGCGGGCGGACTCCTCGTCGGCTACTTGCTTCTCCACATTCAGCACTCCCCCCTCAAGACCATGAACCATCTTCTCACCGAGGCGTTCGTGGCCGAACTGGGGCTGGCGGGGAGTTGGACGGGAACGGGATTCGTACTGGCCACGATCATCGCGGAAGGGGCGTTGCTGGTCGTCGCCGCCCAGGCGGGCTTCATCGGCGGACCGCGCTTGCTGGCCAATATGGCCTTGGACTCCTGGATGCCGCATCCCTTCGCCAACCTCTCCGAGCGACTGTCCACGCACAACGGCGTCATGCTGCTCGGTCTTTGCGCCGTAGCCGCCCTGCTCTACACCAACGGCCACGTGTCGGCCCTGGTCATCATGTACTCGATTAACGTCTTCCTCACCTTCTCCCTCTCGATGATCGGGATGTGCAAGTACTGGTCGCGCGTCCGATCCCGTCACCCGCTTCGACATCGCCGTCTCGCCCTGTTCGTCCTCGGGGCCGTGATGTGCGTCTCGATCCTAGCGGTCACCGTGTATGAAAAGTTCTATCAAGGCGGATGGCGGACGCTGGCCGTGACCGGCGTGGTCGTGGCGTTGGGTTTGATTATCCAACGCTACTACCGACAGGTCTCGTCTCGGCTGCGACAATTGAATGAAGTCATCGCCAGGCTGCCGTCGAGCGGCGAGCCGGCCACGACCGAGCCGGACCCGACCGAACCCGCAGCCGGGGTGCTCGTCGGCGGCTTCGGCGGACTCGGCGTCCACACGCTCCTCAATGCCTACCGCTTCGCCCCCGGATACTTCAAGAACGTCATCTTTCTGTCCGTCGGCGTGGTGGATTCCGGGAGTTTTAAGGGGGCCGACACACTGGAGGACTTGCGCAAACACACGGCGGAATCCCTGGCCAAGTATGTGGACCTGGTTCGCGGATGGGGCGTGCCGGCCACATCCTTCATGGCCATCGGCACCGACGCGGTCGAGGAGTTGGAAAAGCTCTGCGTACAGGTCCTCAAGCGGTACCCCAAGGCTATCTTCTTCACCGGCCAACTCGTCTTCCAAAAGGACACTTGGTACCAGCGCCTCTTGCACAACCAGACGGCCTTCGCCCTCCTGCGCCGCCTGCAATGGGACCGCGTCCCCATGGTCATCCTCCCCACGCGACTGGAACA
>CAYQZH010000187.1:0-9006 GCA_964421865.1 uncultured Phycisphaera sp.
CCGTTTGTACCGCAGTTTGGGGTTTCGCCAATTCGGCGGGCGCGACCTGCACGACATCTGCAATTCGTCCGAGTACGGTTTCGAATGTGGATTGACGCCCGCGCCGGGATAAGCGGGTGTTCATCCGCCATGTCGGACTACTCATTCAGGCAACATTTCTTGTACTTCTTGCCGCTGCCGCAGGGGCACGGGTCGTTGCGCTTCAACCGGCTTCCGGGTCTGACGATCGGCTTGGGCTTGCCCGCGGCAGCCTCCTCGAAAGCCTCCTTGAGCGCCCCGGCGTAGGCCCCAAGCATTCGGCCGCCTCCCAGTCGACCTCGCGTCTCCAGATCGGCCAAGAACGCTCCACACAACGCGGGGACCTCGCCTTTGACCGACGCCGGCAGGTTGAGCCTGGCTACCGGTCCCAGCAGGGCCGATTTCACATCGGCCTCTTCCACATCCTCCGGCTCCACGTCGCCATGTTCACAGGCGGTGACCAGGAATCGGACCAGCACGTCGCGGGCGTATTCACGCAGTCCGCCGGGAATGCCGCGGATGGCGTCGGAGGTGCAGAAGTCGCCGACCCAGTTTTCGATGCGCTCGCGGGTGTACGGTCCCATGATGCCTGGTGCTTTGTCAGTGGCGCGCTACGGTTTGACGACGGGTCGCTGGAACAAGAAGGCGCATTCCTCGAGCCGGTTTTGGCCCTCGGCGTAAACGGCGAATTTCGGGCCGGACCAGATGGACGCCGCTCCGAAACGGCCATCCTTGGAAAGTGCGTAGAACTTCACGTCGAAGTTGGGCCGGCCGTCGCTGTGCCGCAGCCGCTTCTCGGTTGTGGTGTCGACGATTCGTTGGAGGGCGTGCAGGCACGCCTCCAGCGGGGCCATTCCATGTCGCATCGCTTCGACCACGGTGTGCGAGCCGCAGATTTTCAGCACCGCCTCGCCGCGACCGGTGGACCCGGCGGCGCCCACCGTGTTGTCCACAAACAGCCCCGCGCCGATGATCGGTGAGTCGCCCACCCGCCCCGGAATCTTATAGCTCAGTCCGCTCGTCGTTGTGACTCCGCTAATGTCGCCGGCGGGATTGATCCCCACACAGGTGATCGTGCCGTAGGTGAATGCAAAGGGCGCTCGCCTTTCGGAACGCTTATTGGGGTCCGGCACTTCCGGCGGGATCCAGTCGTCGTTGTCGGAGTGGCGCTCCTTCCAGTCCAGCCACAACTTGCGCGATTCGTCGGTGAGGAGATCGCACTCCTTGAAGCCGTGCGCTCGGGCAAAACGCAGCGCCCCTTCGCCGACGAGGAGCAGGTGATCCGTCCGCTCCATGACCACCTTGGCGACCTGCGAGGGCGTCTTGATGTTCCGAAGAGCGCCGACCGCCCCCGCGCGGCACGACGGCCCGTGCATCACGCTCGAATCGAGCTCTACGACGCCGTCCTCATTGGGCAGTCCGCCGTAGCCGACGGAGTTGTCGGTGGGGTCCTCCTCGAGGATGTTGACGCCGGCGATCACCGCGTCGAGCGTATCCGCACCGGCGGCGATCATCTCCGCCGCCTTTTCCGTCGCGCGAAGACCGTTGGCGCTCGAAACCACGATTGGGCCGGACAGTGTTAACGCTGCTTGCGTCGGCACCTCGGCCAGGGTCGGTTTCAACGCCCCCACCGCGGCCGCGGCGGCTGCGGATTGTAGAAAGTCTCGTCGCGAAAGATCGGTCATGGACATCACACCGCCACGGCGGCACGACGCTTCCGTGGCGCACTCCCGAACCCATCGAAGGACGCCACCGTCGTCGCGTCGAGCGAAGACCCGTCCGCAGGTAGGTCGAGCGACACATTTTCCAACCGTAGAAGTCTGCGCTTTTCAGCGACCCCGCGGGGGGACGAGAACCCGCCGATCGACCCATCCGAGCGAAGGACGCGGTGGCACGGAACCACCAACGGCAGCGGATTATGGGCCATGGCGCCGCCGACCGCTCGCGCCGCGTTCGGCTCTCCGGCCGCTCGCGCAAGGTCGCCGTAGGAGGCCGTGCGTCCGTATGGAATCCGACGACACGCCTCCAATACCAAGCGATAGAACGGCGGCATGGCGCTCACGTCGATGTCGACCGAGAACGGAACGGGCTTCCCTTCAAAGTAGGCGACGATATCCCGCTGGAAACGCGGCAGCGAATGCGGCGTTTCGACGGCCTCCGGCCATGAGGCGCGAATCGCCGCGATGATTTCCCGCCGTGTCCGCGGTAGAAGCGTCGCGACCAGGCGCTGATCTTGGGCCACGAAGCCGAAGACTCCCCACGCAGTGTCGAAAACGGCGTATTGCATCATCGCGCCCTCCCGTCGATCCCATCGTGACTGTGCCCCGCCCGTCGCGATTGGACGGCTCGGGCATGGCTCCGGGGTTCCGGTGCACGGCCCCGGGGACCATCGTACAGCCGGTCTTCATACGGCAAGTCGAGCACGCCGGCAAGTCGTCGGGAACTCGAACGCGCTTACGATGAACCTGCGCCCGTGGCGATTTGGATCGGCAGGGACTCGATGTGCGGGGTTGACCACTTCGAGACGTAGCAAAACACGCCGTTCGTGCGGCCGGCGCGCCTGCACCGGAACCGCAGCCGGGTCCGGTTCGCTTACCCTACGGTTCGGGAGGTGCGGAAGGGCGACGCGAGTCGGGCGTCAGCAAACCTATTGCGGAACGAGGCTTCCAACTACGCCGAGGCTGGTGTTACTTGTTATCCTTGTCCTTGTTGTCATTGTCCGGTTTGGCAGTGTCTTTCTTGTCCGGGGAGTCCGGTTTGGCGGCCCCTTTTGCATCCTTTGTCCTGGGTTTACCAACTCGGTTCGGGCCTCGGTTTGTGGAATCGTTTAACTCTTTCTGCTCAGCCTTGAACATTTGGAGGTCCGCTTCGATCTTGGAACGCTGCAAAGGTGTCAATTTCTCGCAGATGGTGGACCGCGCTTTATCGGCCGCCTTCTCCATTTTCCCCGGGTCGCGGTCGGGGTCCGATCGGACGGACTTGAGCGTCTCCTGAAGGACCTTGTCGGCGTCCGCTTTCTCGGATTCCGACAGGCCCACTTCTGGATCCTGCAGCGCCCTCCGAAGTTGCTGGAACGGGCCCGAGCGCGGTCCACGCGGCGCGATCGCCTTCCAGCGTTCGACGACCTTCTCAAAAGCCGGAACCTGATCGGGATTCAGTTGCGCCTTGACCTTCCCGATCAGCACATCCGAATGGTCGTCCGTCGGGGTGAGCGGTTCCATCATCTGGGGCCTGATTTTGTCGGCAACGCCTTTCGTCGCGGGGGGGTCGCCTTCCTTTGGGACCTTCTCCAACGGCCTCGGGCGCCGGGGGCTCCGCGGCGGAGAGGTTTTGTGATCCGGTTTGGGCGGATCATTTAGGCGCATGGGCACGTTGTTCTTGGCGTCCTCAATGAAATCGCTGAACAGGCCGCCGACCTTCGTCTTCTGCGCCGAGGTCAACTCGACCTTCTCGTCCATCATCTCACGAAGTTTGTTGATCTTCATGATCCGCGCCTGGATCCACACCCCAGATTTGGGCGATTCGCCGCCGGGCTTGGGGGATTCGGCATTCGGGCCCGCGGCGGGCGCTTGGGTCGTCGCGCCCCCTCCCGCTTTGGTGTCGTCGGCGACAACCTGCGCCGTCCCAGTCGGTCCGCTCGCGCCGTGTCGGGCGAGCGCGGGCCGCGCGTTCGCAAACCCGGTCATGACCATCGAAAGAGCGATGATGTAACCCATGGTCGTTCGTGTGCTGTTCATACGTATCCTCTCCTGGTACAAGTTCCGGTCGTGTTGGGACGCTCGCCCAAAGCGCGACGGACACCGCCGTTACGGTCTGGCGGTAGCCCTACTTGAGCCGCCCGAACGTATCGGAAAAAGTCCGTTGGGCCGTTTCGTGACCTCCGCTTACAACATGCCTAATACTAGGCTGGACGCACGGTGCTTCACAAGGCGCCGAACGTCGATGGACGGCTCGGCATCCGTAAAATTTGTGTAACAAATGCACTTATTTGCCATTCTTGCGTTTGCGGTCCTCTTCTGGCGAGCCGGGGCGGCCGGCGAGTGGCGGCTCGTTCCGGGTGACGACGTTTCTAGGACGCTGCTCACCGTTTTAAGCCAGCCGCTGCTGTTGGGCCTGGCCGCTGCATGGGCGGCGAGCCGTGCCCGCAGGCTGCATCACGAGCACCCCGACGCGCCCCACATCGCCCAGCAGTTTCACCATCGGGCGGTCTTCGTACTCCGCACCGCGCTCCTCGTTGCTTTCGCCGCCGCAGTGTTGCTCACACGCTGGGCCGATTGGTTCGACTTCGGGCGTATCACGCCCGCGCTGCAAATCTTCGGTGACGCGATCGTTCTTTCGCCCTTCTTTGCCGGCGCTGTGGCGTTGTGGGTGGCGGCCTACCCGGCGGAGCGAGCGCTCCGCCTGTTCGGCGATCCGCGATCCGACGGCGTGCACTTGACGAGCGCTCCGCGCTGGAGGCTGGGCGTCTATCTCGATTTCAATCTCCGCCATCAGCTTCTGGTCGTCGCCGCCCCGATGATGCTGATCCTTTTCGCGGCGGACATGACGCGGGGGTACGACGCCGCGCTTCGACGGTGGAGTGGATGGATCTGGACGCCCGACGCGCTCCTCGGCGTCGTCGCCGCGGGAGTTTTCGTCGTCGCCCCGGTGATGCTCCGCCGGGTTTGGCGCACGGCGCCGCTGGAGGCCGGCCCGTTGCGCGAGCGTCTTGAAACCATCTGCGATCGGATCGGGCTGCGCTGTCGCGACATTCTCATCTGGAAGAGCGACGGGATCATGATTAACGCCGCGGTCATGGGCGTTTTCGCCCCCGTAAGGTACGTTCTCCTTTCCGATGCCCTGCTGGCGACGATGAGCCCGAGGCAGATCGAAGCCGTGTTCGGGCACGAGGCGGGACACGTCCGGCATCGGCACATTCAGCACTTTTTGGTTTTCGCCGTGGTGGGTTGGTTGGTGGTGGCCGGCCTTATGGAGGGGCTGGCCCAGGCCACGGCGGGATCACGCGCCTCGGGCGGCCTCTCGTCAGCGGCGATTCAAGGCATCGGTTTGGCCGCGACCGTCCTCTTTTGGGGCATCGGGTTCGGATGGGTCTCGCGGCGGTTCGAGCGACAAGCCGATCTGTTCGGCGCTCGCTGCGTCACGCCTGCGGAATCGGAGTGCGACCGTCCGTGCAGCGTACACCTCGACGCTCGGACTTCCTGTACCGAAGACGGACGGGTCTGCGCCACGGCGGCGGCCGTCTTTGCCTCAGCGCTCCAGCGCGTGGCCCTCCTGAACGGCATCCCCTCGGAGGAACGGAGTTGGCGACATTCCTCCATCGGCAGTCGGATTCGATTCCTCGTTTCGCTGGCGGGTGATCCGGCCAGGGCCAGGCAATTCGAACGCCTCATCCGTCGCATCAAAACCACGCTCCTCGCAGCGGCTGTTCTCGGCGGGGCTTTCTTCACTTACTACTGGACGATGGTTCCCCCAACCCGCTGAAAAACCAACAGTCACAACTCGGTTGACGATTCTCGCGACTTCGGATATACTGTAAGGATTGCCTCGCAACGCCGTTCCGGAGGGTAGACCACGAATACCCATCGAATCGTATGGAGCATCATGGGATTGCTGTCGGTTTCCGCGACGACCCGGGCATTGGATCCGATCGGGACGACATGTACGCGCACCGTGCAAAGCGTCCAAGTAGCAGGTACGCGCGGGTTCGACGGCGCCGTCTTCGCGACCGCGCCGCCGAACGACTTCGATCGACTCTTTGTCGTCGAATTGCCCGGTCGGATTCGAATCGTCAAGAATGGCGTGCTGTTGGACAAGCCCTTTCTCGACATCAGCCACCTGATTGTATTACGCGACGAGCAAGGCCTGTTCAGTGCGGTCTTTCACCCCGACTTCGCCAACAACGGTTACTTCTATGTGAATTATTCGAACCCCGCCGCCGCCGCCACAATCGTAGCGCGATACCACGTTTCGGACGATCCCGATGTGGCCGACCCTGCTTCAGCCTTGACCATCTTGACCGTGTCTCAAAGATCAACCATTCACCAGGGCGGTCAATTGCAGTTCGGCCCCAAGGACGGGTACCTGTACATCGGCATGGGCGACGGCGGTACATGGACAACGAGCCAAGATCCAAGCTCTCTTCTCGGCAAGATGCTCCGCCTGGACGTGGACAACCCGCCGACCTATGTGCCTGCTGACAATCCATTCGTCGGCGACCGTGACCCGCTGGAGGCCGTCCGCGATGAGATCTGGGCCTTCGGTCTACGCAACCCGTGGCGATTCAGCTTTGATCGCCTCACTGGGGACCTCTACATCGCCGACGTGGGCGCGGGTAGCTGGGAGGAAATCGACGTTCAGCCCGCCGGGAGCGTCGGCGGCGAAAACTACGGCTGGCCCTGTTTTGAAGGCAATGCGGCCAACCCCTATTATGAGGAATGTACATTTTCCTTGTTTGGCGCGACGTTTCCGGTTTGGTCGTTTTCTCATGATTCGGGTTGCGCTGTCTTTGGAGGCTATGTGTATCGAGGTGCGGCCATTCCCGCGCTATACGGGCGATACTTCTACTCGGACCTTTGCGGGGGCTTTGTGAAGACATTTGAATACCAGGGTGGGCGGGCCATGAATCATCACGATTTCACGGGTGAATTAGTCACCGGAAGGCTGTGTCTCCTGACCTGTTATTCGTTCGGAGAGGATGCAGCCGGTGAACTGTATTGCTGCGCGTGGAATAGAGTCTATAAATTCGTCCCTCCAACCGTCACACAAGGAGACGCCGGTAGCTTGCGCAGGGATGGAGGCCTGTTCGGCATCGCAAGCGCCGAAGATTGCAACTCGAATTGCGTACCCGATGATTGTGAAGTCGCACAGGGACACAATGACTGCAACGAAAACGGGATCCCCGACGATTGCGATCTTCGAGACGGAAATGCCGTCGATTGCAACGGAAACGGCCTGCCGGATGATTGCGAGCCGTACGTGGACTGCAACAACAACGGGACTCGGGATTTTTGCGACATTTTTTCGGGTCTTAGCGCCGACTGCAATCTGAACGGAGTTCCCGATTCGTGCGACATCGACATTGGATCGTCCAAGGACGCGAATGAAGATCAGATCCCGGACGAGTGTGAGGGGGCCTGCTGTCAGTGCAACGGGTCGTGCGCGCTGAGGACGCGCAGCGCGTGCAGGATCGTATCCGGGTTGTTCAGCGGAACCGGCTCGTCATGCGGTAGCGTGATCTGCGGCCCGCCGAACAATTGTTGCGCGAATCGGACCATTCTTCCGTCCAACGCGAACGTAGCGGTTCCCTTCGACAATCAGCGTGCGACGACCGACGGGCCCTCGACAATCAATTGTGACGGCCTGAATGAACCTATAGGGGCGGACCTCTGGTACGAGTATGTGGCTCCGTGCACCGGGACGGTGCGGGCCAGCCTGTGCGGGACGACGCAATTCGACTCCATCCTCGCCGTCTACGGCGGAACTACGACGTGCGACTGCCAACAGATTTTCTCTACGCCGTTGGCCTGCGGCGATGACACATGCGGAATTGTCGGCGGACCGTCTCAGGTCACCGTCAGCACCACGACCGGCCGCTGCTACCTCATTCGCGTCGCGGGATGGGACAGCTCCACCGGATACGGAGAGCTTCAAATCTCCTATAACACGTTCTGCGAGCCGCCGGGTGATTGCGACGGCGATGACCACGTGGATATGCACGACATGGCTGACTTCCAGAACTGTTACACGGGCGCGAACGGCGGACCGATTCCGCCGCGCTGTGCCTGCGTCGACCTCGACGGTGACCGCGACGTCGACCAGAACGACTGGAGGCTGTTCGTACAAGCCGTCACGGGTCCGTAGAACACTCGGTTGCAGGTGCTGTACGCCGTGACGTGCGGCCGGGTGGCACACCCCCAAACTGGCGTCCGCTGATCCGGCGCGGTATGCAGGAACCATGACCGGCGCACGAATCGTCGACGGCAAAGCGCTCGCGGAGCGCATCAAGCGGGAGACGGCGGCCACGGTACGCGCCCTCGCCGAAGAAGGAGTACGGGTCAGCCTGGACGCCGTGTTGGTCGGCGACCCGGCCGCCGGCGAAATCTACGCCCGTTCGCAGCGCCAGCGGTGCCAGGAGGTCGGCATCACGTATCGGCTGCACGCGCTGGGCGCCGATGCCCGCGAGGACGACATCCGCGGCCTGATTCGTGAGTTGAACGACGACCGCTCGGTCACGGGGATCCTCCTCAACCTGCCGTTGCCGCCGGGGCTGGATACCCCGGCGATCCAGTACTGCATCGATCCGTACAAAGACGTCGAAGGGGTCAACCCGGCCAACATCGGGCTGTTGTTCTACGATACGCCGATCATCGCCCCGTGCACCGCTCTGGCGGTCATGGAGGTCCTGCAGGAGGCCCGTGTCGAACCTCGCGGCTTGGACGCCGTGGTGGTCGGACAGGGAGGGATCGCGGGCCGGCCGGTCTCGTTGTTCTTGTTGCAGCGAATGGCCACGGTCACCTGTTGCCATATTGCCACACGCGACGTGTACGAACACACGCGGCGGGCCGATGTCCTGGTCGTTGCCGTAGGCAAGCCGGGCCTGATCCGGGCCGAGCACGTCAAGCCCGGCGCCGTGGTCATCGACGTGGGCATCAACACCGTCGTCGGGGCCGCGGGCGAACGCCGGATCGTCGGTGATGTCGCGTTCGACGAGGTGAAGGCCGTGGCCGGGGTGATGACCCCCGTACCCGGCGGCGTGGGACCGGTAACGGTGGCCATTCTGCTGCGCAGCGCCGCCGAGGCCGCCCGCCAACAGCTCGCTACCCCCCGTCGCTTGGATTCGTGATCGCAACCGTGGAACTGAGCGACATCCAAATCCGCGTCCCCTGGGAAAGTTGGGTTTCATTCGTAAGTCCTTGTGAATAAAGGAGTTAGCCAAGAGAGAATTGGCTAAGCCGTACGCCGTAGGAGGAAACAGACTTTGTCTATTCC
>CAYQZH010000188.1:0-8974 GCA_964421865.1 uncultured Phycisphaera sp.
CCATCATGGCGGTGACGTTGCTTTGTCCGCGACTGAGCTGTCGCGCGATCCTCCGGGTGCCGGACAGCGTACGCGGGCAGCGCGTGCGCT
This sequence comes from uncultured Phycisphaera sp., assembly GCA_964421865.1. Classification (GTDB taxonomy): domain Bacteria; phylum Planctomycetota; class Phycisphaerae; order UBA1845; family UBA1845; genus SBAX01. The sequence goes on from CAYQZH010000188.1 coordinate 91, forward strand.
GCAGCGAATGCGGCATGGCCTTCGTCGTTCCGCACGTCTCCAAGTCCACGCCGCCGCGCCCCAAACCCACGGAACAAAAAACATCGACCTGACGGCGTCCGCGCCTTCGCGAGAGCCCATGCGGAGCCGATGCCTACCGGTGAAATCTCAGTGCCGCGAAGGCGAAGAACAGGTTCAGGCAAAAGAGCAGAACGATCCCTCCACAACTTGCCAGGGCGATGATCGCCAGCGGGCGACGCGCGGTCCGTCGCAAGGCGAGCAACCCGCACACGACCGCCGCGGCCCAGGCCGCCATCGCCGAAAGCTGAAGCAACCCCATCGCCACCATCCAACCCGGAAAACGCCCGCCGCGAGCCTCCGCGTAGGCCATGATCGCCTGCAACGGCGACCCGGAGTTGGCGACGGATCGTTGTTGGAGATCCTTCTGAAGCTGTTCGAGGTCTAACGAATGGGAGTAAGCGACGGTCGCACTCAACAATAAGAGAACCACCGTCAGGCAGGCGAGGATGAAGGCGGCGACGGCCGTCGGGTTGGCGGCGGAGCCGGACGCCGCGGACGAACTCACCGGCGGTGTTGGAAGGGCGACGGCGGCATCGCCGAAGATCAGCGGCGAAGCCATGGGAATCCGACTCAAGTCACCCAGCGTCGATTCGGACGCCGCGGTGATAGTTTTTCGGCAGTAGGGGCAGGCGACGGCCTTGAGCGCCCATCCGTCGTCCACCTCGATCGGCTGCGAGCAGGCCGGGCATTGAAATCGGATGGCCATCCATGGCATCGTATCGCCCCGCAGTGCTGATCGTCAAATGGAGGTCCGGACGGACCCCGCGCAACACTCGCGCAGATTCGACCGATGAAACAACATTGCCGGAGCGTCCCGCGCATCGCTCCCTGTGTTGCCGTGCGGCCCGGCGCGACTTTCGCCGCAGCCACGCGCAGCGACTGCGCGAAAACCTTTCCCCGAAGCGGCGTTCACGCGGGTTGACATCGCTTCAAGGGCGAAGAAACGCGCGACCGATAGACCCTCTAATCCATCCCGTGGCGTGGTCGTGGGGGGATTCGCTTGGGTGATGAAAGGAGCGGAGAAACGGAATGACAAAGAGTGACACCATGGCGGAAATCGTGCGGATCAACCCCACGGTGAGTGCGGCCTTCCTCGCCGAGTTTTCAGGCGAACAACTGAGCGAGTATCTTCGCCGCCTCGCCGGCCTGTCCGCCCCGAAGAGTTCCTACCCGGCCATGCCGTTCTCGCCATCGACGAGGCGTCAGGCTGCGGTCGCCGCCGGAGCGGCGTAGGCCGGCATCGACGCTCGCCGTTTGGTCCGATCGGCCGCCGCGGGGTTGTCCGACCGCCCGGCATGGACGGCGTTGGCGGCGTTGGGTAAACAACATCCGTGGGATCGCGGATCGCTACGCTTCGACAGAAGGTCGCCTTCGGGCATTTCGAGCTCACCGGGCACGCCAAGGACGAGATGGAGCAGGACGGCTTCACTGTGGCAGACGTGAAATCAGCGATTTATTCGGGTAGAATCGTCGCCGTCCAGCGGCACGGCCGCGGGACGCGGAAGCTGGTGGTCGCCGGTCGAACCGAGGCCCGGCGGCGACTTCGTTTGGTGTGTCGTCTGACGGAAACCGGACGGCTTCGAGTGATTACCGTTTTTGCAGAGTGAGCCATGAAGTTCGACGCCTGTGAATACTGCGGAGGGCGAGTTCGCACGCGGCGGGTGACCGTCGACATGCGCCGCGGGCCGCGGCTGTACATCTTCCACAACGTCCCGGTGGGAGTCTGCTCCGCGTGCGGGGAGCGGTATTATCCGGGCCCGGTCCTTGAACAACTCGATGAGATCGCCCGGCACCCTCCGAACCGCGCGAAAACCGTGAGGGTCTCCGCTTTTGATTACGCCCGGGTTGGATAAGTCATCTCCCGCGGACCCGAAAATGCGGCGGAGTCGTCGTACACGTCGGACGGCCGGTCGCCAGGTTATGATTCCGAACGGATTCGCGCCGCGGCGAGGTGGCCCACGAGATCGCGCACCGTGACGATCCCGAGGAGTTTCCCGTCGTCGTCCACCACGGGCAGGCAGGAGACTCGCTGCGTGAGCATGACGTCGGCGGCCGCGGTGATGGACTGATCGCCCCCGATGGTGACGGGCTTGCGGGTCATGATCTGATGCACGCGCTTCTTGAGCGTGCTCAGGTCCTGGGGGCGCTCCAGCACCGGGTTGCCCACGAAGGGACTGATGGCCTTCAAGATGTCACGGTCCGACACCACACCGTGAACGCGGCCGCGCTCCAACACGACGACATGGTGAAAGTGTTCCCGCTCAAACAGGCTCGCGGCCGTACGGAGGGAGTCGTCCAAGTGCAACGTGTGCACCTGCGCGGTCATGATGTCGCGCACCCATTCGGCGGGCTGGATGATAGCGGTCGGTTCCATGGAAACGCTCCCTGAGAGCCGGTCGATCGACGCGGGACCGGCTGTTTCCTGCGTCGGATAGGTCAAGGCCGGACTTGAGCGGATTGCCGGGCGCGGTCTGAGAAACCCACGCCACACTCATTCCCGACCGCGTACGTGCGGTTGGAGTGCGGATGACGCTATGGATTCCGCACCGACGTTGTGCCGGAGAACAGGGCGATGGCCGTGACGATCAACCCCACCGACATCACCATGATGATGGGCCGGGTGCGGTTGTCGCAGAAGAGCGCATCATAGTTGAAGTCGGGCATATACGATCGCGCCCGGGCGAGGGCGACAGGCGGCTCGATGGGTTCACCGACAAACGGCGCTTGCGGCGCGGTCGCGGTCAATGGGACCGAGACGGCTACCGAAGTGTCGCCCGGTCGGTGAAAGTGCAGATCGCGCTGGGCGAGGCGACCGATGACGGCGGGATCGCTCTGCATGGCGTCGAGCAGGTCGCGCTTCCGATCGACGACCCGCTGCATTTCGCCCAGTCGATGCCGCTCCGTCTGCTCCGCCATTCGCAGAGCCTGATACTCCCGCCATTCGGGAAGAACCACACAGGGGGTAAACGTGGCCAAGCCCATGAGGAGCAGCATCCAGTAGACGAAACCGCCGCGGGGGGGATTGTCGAATGTCGAATGTCGAATGTCGAATGGCCGCCCAGACGACCCGTCGGTGCCTTCCATTCGACATTCGACATTTGACATTCGACAGTCAAGTTCGGTCGCTTCGTCAACCATTCCGCTTCCCCCACCCCGTGCCATAGACTGCCGACGCGCCCAAATGGTCTTCGATGCGCAGCAGGCGATTGTATTTAGCAATGCGGTCACTGCGGCAGACGCTGCCGGTCTTGATCTGTCCGGCGTTCGCCGCGACGGCGATGTCGGCGATGGTGGTGTCCTCGGTCTCGCCGCTGCGGTGGCTGATGATCGCGCTCCAGCCGTTGCGCATGGCCAGGTCGATCGCGGCGAAGGTCTCCGTCAGTGTGCCGATCTGGTTGACCTTGATGAGAATCGCGTTCGCGGCCCCCATCTCCAGGCCTTTCTTGAGCCGCTGGGTGTTGGTGACGAACACATCATCGCCGACGAGCTGGATGCGATCGCCGAGCCGCGCGGTGAGCCGCTTCCACCCCTCCCAATCGTCCTCCGCCAAGCCGTCCTCGAGGCTGCGGATCGGGTACTTCTCGCACCACCCGGCCCAGAAGGAAATCAGCTCATCCGAGGTAACGCTCTTCTGTGGAGCGGATTTGAAAAAGGAATATCGCCCGGTCTTCTTGTCGAACATTTCCGAAGCGGCCGGATCGAGGGCGATGAAGATATCCATTCCCAGCTTGTAGCCTGCCACCGCGACGGCCTCAACGATCACCTCCAACGCCTCTTCGTTCGTTTTCAGGTCGGGGGCGAATCCGCCTTCGTCGCCGACGTTGGTATTGTACCCTCGCTTTTGCAGGACTTTTCGCAGGGCGTGGAAACACTCCGCGCCCATTCGCAGGCCCTCGTGAAACGACGGCGCGCCGCAGGGTTGGATCATGAACTCCTGAAAATCGACGTTGTTGTCGGCGTGCCTGCCGCCGTTGAGGATGTTCATCATCGGGACGGGCAGGACGTGGGCCTTGGGGCCGCCGAGATATCGGAAAAGAGGCAGGTTGCACGACTGGGCCGCGGCCTTCGCCGTCGCCAGCGACACGGAGAGGATGGCGTTGGCCCCGAGCCGTGACTTATTCGGCGTCCCATCCAGGTCGATCATGGTCCGATCGACGTCCTCCTGGTCCGTGGCGTCGAGACCCATGACGACCTCGGCGATTTCGCCGTTGACGAACTCGACGGCGTTGAGGACGCCCTTGCCGTGGTAACGCTTGGGATCGGCGTCGCGCAGCTCGACGGCCTCGTGCTCACCGGTCGACGCGCCTGACGGAACCGCCGCCTCTCCGCAGCTTTCATCCTCCAACACCACCGAGGCTTCGACGGTCGGGTACCCACGGGAGTCTAGAATCTCCCGCGCTTCGATATGGACGATGGTCGTGGACATAAACGCCGAAAAGTCAAAACGTCAACAAGTCAAAAGCGCGGCACGGAACGAAAATCGGCAGTTCTCAGTATCGGTCAAGTCAGGGAGATACCTCTACCGCTCCACGGTCACGAACTGTAGTCCGACGGCCACCGGGGTCAACGAGCCGGGTGAATCGCCCGTTTCGTTCGGGAAACGATGATCGTGCCCACGATGACGAGCGACAAGGTCAATCCGGCCATGCCGACGGCGGAGAGGGTCGGGACGGATCGGGGGACACATTGCTCGCCGCCGATGGGTTGGTCGAGACCGTCGAACGACGCTGTACCCGCGAAGCACTGTTCGCCGGAAGCGCCGCTGGAGGGTTTGACATCATAGGTAAGCGAGGACGGTATCGACGTACCGAAAAAAAGGCCCCATTTCACCTTCTGCCACTGCGCGTCGAACACGCCGCTGTCACTGATGTTGGACACGACCCAACCCAGGGGCGGCCGATCCTCGAACCCCGCGACGGCCGTGTCGGCCGGTGGATTGACCACGATCGAGACGGTGAACGTAGCGCCGGGGGTGTAGTCATCGGGCAGTGCACGTGTGGCGTTTTGCGCCGACACCGTCGCCGCCGACCCCGCCCCCATGAACAGCCAGACCGCGAGGAGGGGAGCGCGTCTATGTTTCCGAGTCACCCGCTCCCCTCCGGAAAGCCGAATACCCAGCGACGCTCAACGCTACCGAACGGCGATCGCGTGGTTGACACCGTCGAAGGAGACGGTCCCCGACAGTCCGATCGACCGCAGGCCCCCGCGCAGCGTGCGCGGCTTTCCGCCGTCCGATTCCACGGCCGGTCGCACCTGGAACATCACCGTCCGCGAGAGGTCATCGAAGAACGGGCCCCACTTGATCTTGCGATGGGCGGCGTCCCACGCTCCGTCGTCGCTCATGGTTGTAACGACCCAGCCCGCGGGGACTTGGACTTCAAGGGCCGCGGCGGTGGTGCCGCTCGGCGCCTCGATCGTCACCGGGATGTTCCAGGCGTGGACCGCTTTGTCGCGGACCGCGCCGAGGGTGGAGGGCACATCGATCACACGGACGGAGACTTCCACCGCGGCGCTTCCGCCGCTCGAGCTCGGCGTGCTGGACGGACAGCATCCCGAATCCGGCGCCGGACACGACGTCGCCATCCATTTTTTCCGGCCGTCGTCCCAGCAGTAGCACTCGCCGCTTCGCCAGACGAAAGCCGCACGGGTCATTCCGGAAAGGTCATCATTGCAGCCGCGCATCCACGAGCAGGCGTAGCCGATCACCTCACACAGCGTGACCTGACCGTTCTCGCAAGCCCCCGCGCCGCAACTGCTGCAGTCGCCGACGCGGCACATGTTGCAGGCCGGCCGCGGCTCGTCGGCCTCCATCCGCGGGCAACAGAAGAGAGCCAAGCACATGTCCCCGCAAATCGGCTCAAGGCCCCCATTCACCGATATCTGACCGGAAAAACAAGGTGGAACGCCCGCCACCTCGGTGGGGATCACCTCGTAAGTCAGTGCCGCCGGGAACGGCGGGAACAACGGCCCCCATTTCACCTTGCCGTTGACTGGGTCGTAACCGCCGCCGTGACTGATGTTACTGGTCACGATCCAGCCGCGCGGCGGTGAATCCTCTACGCCGAGCACTTGCGCAGTGTTCGGCGGCGTCAGCACGATCCGAACCAGCTTCCGTGATCCGGGACAATACGTGGGTTCCGGGTCGGACAGCACGCGCGACGCGGCACACACCGCCGGAAGACACACACCCGGATGCTTGACGGAGACGGCGGCGCGGTCCGCCTCGCAGGCGTTCCCATAGGTTACGCCGTCACACCCGCAGACAGGATCATAAACCTCCGGGCACGCGTTCGGAATCGGGGTGCACACCCCGGTGTGATCCGTCGCGTCGGAGCAGATTCCGTCCGGAAACTTGCAGAACTCTCCCGGCTCACAGCGGTATCCGGTGAAGCCTCCGCAGATCCGCCCGCAAACGTTCGCGCCTGTGGGATCGACGCAGCTTGACCCGAGGGCCTTGGGAATGCCGCCGAAGGCCTCGCAGCAGAATCGGCTTATGTCCACACAAGCGTTGTTAGCCAAGGGCATGCAACAAGCCTCGGTTGGTTCACAGGTCGTCCCAGGCCCCTGGAAGATGCCCCCTTGGCACTGATCCGCAGTGATCTCCGCGCACACCGGTACCGGCAAGGGGGAACCTCCCTCGTCAGCGCAGCACGCGCCGACCTCGCACGGGCCGCGATGGGCAAGGGAGATGCCGGCGGCGTCGGCCTCACACTCGTTGCCGTACGTCCTTCCGTCGCAGCCGCACACGGGCATCCACACCATCGGGCAGGCGGTCGGTCGTTCCACGCACATTCCGGCTGAACCGATCGCGCCGCAGGTTCCCGCGGGGAACTTGCAGAACCGCGTCGTACTCGAACAATCGCTGTCTCCGAAGCAGAGCTGGCCGCACGGGCCGAGATACGCAATGGTCACCCCCGCCCGGTCGGCCTCGCACTCATTGCCATAAGTGACCCCGTCACAACCGCAAACGGGGGCCCAAACGTCGGGACAAGCGGCGGGAATCGGCGTGCAAATGCCTTGAAAATCGCAGCAGCACGCCCCCACCGCCAGCTTGCAGAACTCACCGGCCTGGCAGGGAATGCCCGCAATGCCGCCGCAGATCGCGCCCCCGATGACCGGTTTGCCCACCACGTGCAGGATTGTGTCCGTGCACGCCGTCGGGTCCATGGCGGTCCGAGATACGGAGATATCGATCACTGGAAATTGCCCGCCGCCCACGACGAACCCGCTGTCGAAATGGGTCGGCCCCGTATTGCTGAGCCAGAGCTCGAGGTCTAGCTGATGTTGGACCGCGACCTCGCCGCCCACCCGGTAAAACCCGAACCCGCGGATGGGAATGCCGTTGGTCGACCCGGTCGACGGGATCTGCCAGCGGACATCCACGACGGCGTATTCACGGAAGAGACTGTTGTCATTGAGAAACACAAGCGCGAAATCCCCGACCATCGGTACCGGCCCCAGGCAAAGACAATCGCACGGACTGAACGGGGAGCAGCAACCGCGCTCGTAGGTTGCCCCGGACGCAAGTGTGTACGGTGTGACTTGGCCGTCCGCGCGGTCCGCGTCAATGGTGACGACACGATCATAGCAGAACATGCCGTGGATCGAGACGGTGACGTTGATGCGGGACATGTCGCCGATATGGACCCAACCGCTATCAAAGTGTTCGACGGCGTTGGCGCCGACGTGCAGATCAAGCTCCATTCGCTGCTCCATCACCGTCAGAATGCCGGGGCTGCCGATGCTGTACTTGCCCGATCCGGTGATCCGCAGCGGCGGGTCGAAGAAGGGGACGGTCCAGTTCACGTCCTCGACCGCGTAGGTGTTGAGTCCTGTGCTGTCGAGGCCCTTATAAACCAGCTTGAACGTGCCGGTGATCGGCTGCTCGATCATGATCGGGCACATGCAAGGCGGGAAGCAGCCCTCCTGATAAGCCGCCTTCGGGGTCATCATGTAGATCGCCCCGTCGCCCGCGCCAAGCGGGTCGGCCAAAGCGACGGCAGGGAAGACCAGAGTCCAGAGAGCGACCGATGCGAACGCTGAGATAGCGGGACGATTGATTCTTGCGGCTTGAACGACCATAGCTTGACCTCCGGAAGCGGACACCCCCTCTCCGCCGGCATGCCAAGAACGATAGGTGGCAGGCTAGCACGGCGACCCAAGATCGTCAAGGGGATTTGTTCGAAGGCGTCACATTTTTTGGCGTGTTCCGGGATATACAGCGGGGCTTTCCCGCATCGGGGTGGACGGATATGATACGGGGGTCAGGTTCCTTCCGATAGGAACGAAAACGGAGGACAACGAACATGAGCGCAATCACGGACCTACTCGGATCGGACGCGGAGACCCTGCTGAGCTACAAATGCCGCGGGATCGAAAAGTCGTTGTTGACGCTGCCCGGGCCCGACTTCGTGGATCGGGTGATGGCCGCGGGCGATCGACCGATCCCCGTGCTCCGCAACATGCAGGCCGTCTTCAACAACGGGCGGTTGGCCGGTACGGGGTACCTCTCCATCCTGCCTGTCGATCAAGGGATAGAGCATAGCGCGGGGGCGTCGTTTGCTCCGAACCCGATCTACTTCGATCCGGAGAACATCGTCAAGCTGGCGATCGAAGGCGGCTGCAACGCGGTGGCCTCCACGCTCGGCGTGCTCGGGACGGTGGCGCGGAAGTACGCCCACAAGATTCCCTTCATCCTCAAGCTCAATCACAACGAACTGCTGACCTATCCGAACAAATACGACCAGATCATGTTCGCCAACGTGCACCAGGCCGCCGAGATGGGGGCCGCCGCGGTCGGGGCGACGATCTACTTCGGATCGGA
>CAYQZH010000189.1:0-8952 GCA_964421865.1 uncultured Phycisphaera sp.
AGGCAATGTGGAGAAACGGCACGTGGGCCCAGCGCTCGCCGTCGGGGAAAACGACAAAAACTTCGGACTTGAGGAGCGCCGCGGAGTTGGGGCTGACCACCTCGTAGGTCTTTCCGCTGGTCATCACCAAACGAAACGGCAGAAACGGTTCGCGATTCAACAGCTCTTGGATGTTTTCAGGGGTCGTACCCATCCTCAAATTCTACCGCGAGTACGAGGATCGCCGCAATGGTTTGGCGATCTCTGCGCCACCCACGAGGGGTGACGCTACGGTTGCTAATTCAACGCCAACTCCTTGGCCTTGGTCATCAGGCTCTTCGCCCGGGTTTGGTGGCGGATTTTGTCCTGCAATCTCATCAGTCCCTCCAGCAGCGCCTCCGGTCGAGGCGGGCAGCCGGGGATGTAGATGTCCACGGGCACGACGAGGTCCACGCCCTTGACGACGTGGTAGCCGTGCTTGAAGTACGGTCCGCCGCCGACGGTGCAGGCGCCCATGGCCATCACGTACTTCGGTTCGGGCATTTGGTTGTAGAGTCTCTTGAGGCGGCTGGCCATTTTGTACGTCACCGTGCCGGCGACGATCATCAGGTCGGATTGTCGTGGGGTGGCGCGAAAGGCACCGGCGCCGAAGCGGTCGATGTCAAACCGCGAGGCCCCGACGGCCATCATCTCGATGGCGCAGCACGCCAATCCGAACGTCATCGGCCAAATGCTGCTGCTACGGCCCCAGTTGATCGCCCAGTCCAAGGACGTGACGATCAAGCCTTCCTCAAACCGATTCTCGATCCAGCTCATGGTCGAACTCCGCCGCGCTCACGATCAGAGCACCGGGCGCGAGCCCGGTGACATGGTCCGCGAGCTTGCGCTCGCGGCTCTGTTTGCCCGCTCCCTCACGGTCGCGGTTCTGCTCCCGTTGCCGCCTCCAACACCGACTCTCGCTTCTGCGCCCCGCAGGCCCGGACCCAGTTCAGGTAACCCGATTTCCATTCGTACAAAAACGGCACGGCGATCAGCAAAAAGAACACGAAAAACGCCCAGAAAGCGGGCGCGCCCATCTCCTTAAAGACCACCGCCCAAGGCCAGAGCAGGGCGATTTCCACGTCGAACACAATGAACACAAGGGCCACGGTGTAGAAGCGGATATCAAACTGCACCCAACTGTCGCCGATGGCCGGCTCGCCGCACTCGTAGGCCGTGGACTTCTCCGGGTGGGGCATCGTGGGGCGGACGATCTTGCCGATCAACAGGCCCGCGAAGACGATCCCGAACCCGGCCAGCGCGAACAGAAGCATCCCCAACACCAATTCGAGGTTGGTGTTGGCGTAGGCGGAAGCGCCCGCGCCGAGCAACGGGGCGGAAGCCAAGGGCATCATGTTCGTGAGCGATAGGGTCATTGCCGACTCTCTCAACACCACGCCACTGCTGACACAGCAGTGGCACACGATTCTACGCCTTCGGATCGAGCGCCTTCACCATTTCCTGTCGGCGACGGCTCTTGTCGCCGGAGAGCTTGTCCTTGGAGTACTCGAACTCGACCCACTCCTTCTTCCGCTGTTTCGCCCAATCCGGCAGACCGTCGTCGGGCTTCTGCATCCACAGCGGCTGGGGCGTTTGCAAACCCTGCTTCGCCAGGTCGGTGAACTCCACGATCATGCTTTCGCGATCGTACCCCGACATATCGTGCAGGTTGCCCATGTGGATGCACTCCGTCGGACAAGGGTCTACGCACAAGGCGCAGAACATGCACTTGGCGTAGTCGATCGCGTAACGGGTCATAAGTCCGCCGGCGGCGACGCCGGTTTCTTTGTCGATCTTACGCGGCCCGGTCTTCTCGATATAGATGCAATCGACCGGGCAGGCTTTCGCGCATAGGTCGCAGGCGATACACTTCTCGATCTCGAAAAAATGGATGCCGCGATACCGAGGCTGCAAGGCCGGGGCGACGTCCGGATATTGCAGCGTGACCGTCTTGGCGAAACAGTATTTCAGCGTAATCCGCAGCCCCACGAGGATCGTATAGACCGTCCGCCAGATATTGTAGAAGTAGTCACGAACGGGACTGTTGGTGTTCATCGTCTCGGCCCGTATTTCTTCGGGTCATGGGCCGTGGGGGAATCGTCGCCACGTCCCGTAACCCACCGAACAAGCGCTAGTATTATAGCGCCGCATGATCTGAATGGCAACCCTAGAACCTGTACCTGTAATCGTGCCATAGCGGACGAATGCCGGGGATCCAGCTTTCCCGACGGTTTCGCAACCTACACTCGCCCGTTCCATTCCCAGGTCTTAGGCTTGTTTTCCCCGCCAAACATCACGGTCACCCCGCGCCAGGAGTCAAAGGCCATCGAATGGTCTGATCGCGGCGGCGACCCGATGCGACGCATCTGCCGCCAACGATCTCCATCCCATTCCCACGTGTCCTTCAGCGCGGACCCCCCAAACAGGACGGTCACATGTCGCACGGAATCGTATGAGACCCCCGCACCCCCACGTCGGTCCGGCGTGAGTTTTCGCCACACAACGCACTCACTTCTCGCGGGTGTGTCATTGCCGGTTGAGCCGATCAGGAGGATAAGGGTTACCGTCTTTCAGCGAGAGAACGGAGTCGGGCACATGCGCAGTCTCCCCCACAAGATCAACCCCCTCTCCGTGGTCCCGTCCAATGGGATGATAGGTCTCGTTCAAGGCTGGCGACGAAAGAAAATGAAAACCCGACTCCCTGGCAGAGGCGTCTCCGTAGGGTCGCGGAGCCGGGCCGCGCTTGGGGCCGATGCCCCCGGTCAGGCCCCAACGGGGCCATGGCATCAAGCCCAGGGTTGCGCCGCAGGCGCTACCCTGGGTCGTCTGGCGGCATATCCCAACAACCCCAACGGGGTCGCGGTTCAATGTTTGGCTCATTGTCGTCCGAATGCGAGGTGCGCGGGGGAGAAACGCCACAACCCCGTCGGGGCTGTGGCAATGCTCGTGACTGTGCGACGGAAAGTTCTCGGTTCCAGCCAAGAATCGCAGGTGCACGAGAGCATCGTCACCGCAATCGCCCGATCGCCACGCGCCGCACGGCTGACACCACATTGGCACGGACCCACTGCTCAAGAGCAGCGGCACACGTTCACTTCCTACTCGGCGAACAGCGGGGTCGAGATATAGCGGTCGCCGCCGCTGGGGAGGACGGCGATGATGACTTTGCCTTTGTTCTCCGGCATGTGGGCCACGCGATCCGCCACGCAGAGGGCGGCGCCGGAGGAAATCCCGCAAAGGATTCCTTCCTCTTTGGCGGCGCGGCGGGCCCACGAGAAAGCGTCCTCGTTGGTGACGAGGATCACGTCGTCGATGATCTCGAGGTTGAGAATCTTGGGGATGAACCCCGCGCCGATGCCTTGGACCATGTGCTTGCCGGGTTGGAGCGGCTTGCCCTGGCGCTTTTGGGTGATGACCGGCGAGTTCTCCGGTTCGATGGCGTAGCACTTGAACGACGGCTTTTTCGCCTTAATCACCTCGCCCACGCCGGTGATGGTTCCGCCGGTGCCAATGCCTGACACGAGGATGTCGGCCTTGCCGTCGGTATCGTTCCAGATTTCCTGAGCGGTCGTCTGGCGATGAATCTCCGGGTTGGCCGGGTTCTCGAACTGCTGGGGCATGAAGGCGTTGGGCGTTTCCTTGACCAGCTTCTCCGCGGCGGCGATGGCACCCTTCATCCCATCGGCCGCGGGGGTGAGCACCAGCGTCGCCCCGTGGGCCTTAAGGATGGCGCGGCGTTCGATGGACATGCTCTCCGGCATGGTGAGGGTCAGCTTGTACCCCCTGGCCGCGCACACAAAGGCCAAGGCGATCCCGGTGTTGCCCGAGGTCGGCTCGATGATGGTGGTGTTGGGGGTGATGCGGCCGTCGCGCTCACCGGCCTCGATCATCGAGGCGCCGATGCGGTCCTTGACGCTGGAGAGCGGGTTGGAAAACTCCAGCTTGGCGTAGACCGTCGCGGGCGCGTTGATGATGCGGTTGATCCTAACGAGCGGCGTCCGGCCGATCGCGCCGATGATGTCCTTGTACATTTGTCCCATGTGTCAGTCCTCCCGAAACCGAATACCAACCGAAAACCCGGTCCGAAAGAGACCAAACTAGAATCGGAAGGTCGTCCTGTCAACGGTGAGGCTGACCCGTTGTCAGAGGCTGGGCCGGCATCGACTTCATGCGTAAGTAGACGCGCAAACGCCCCGCCCCCCCGCTATCGGTTGTGGACGGCGGGATGGGTAACGTCCTCCAACCAATTACCCACGCAAACGACGTTCACACGCCGAATCGGTCGATCCAATCCCCGATCGGCCGTATTACAGCCCCAGTAACTTGTGCTCCGCCACGCTGGATGGGCCTAGGGATTCGGTTTGTCCGGGCCCGAGGGCGTCCAGGTTCGCCCAAGATCGTTGACCGATCTGGGCGGCGGAATGTTCGGGACCGGGAACCCGAACGAAGCCCGACGCTTGCGGATCGCGTCCGTGGAGATCTTGAACTGCGCGTCGCGCTGGGCGATCAGGCCTTCGCTGATTTGCCCGTCCCCATTGGCCGACCACATCAACAACGGCTCGCCGATGGGGAGCTCGTTCTGTGGGTCGCGCCAGGTGTGCCAGGTCTTCCCCCAGGTGTTGATCAGGCCGGGGAAGATGCCGTCGCCCTGGTCGGCGAGGTCCGGGGCGACGAGGTGTCCCGCCATGATCTCATACGCGTGCGGGTGCCAGTACTTCTTTTCGCCGTCGGGAAGCGTCCGATAGGCCTCGTCGCCGATGATGTACTCGACGCCCAGGAGCTTGGCGTCGGCGTCCCGTCGATCATAGATCACGCACTGATGCACGGTGCGATGTTGCGAGCAGTAATGGTGGGCCTCGATCTGGAAGGAGGGGTTCTCTTTGGCGATATGAAACGCGCAGAGATACAGGTGCATTTGATTCGGGGCGACCCAGTTCTCGGGGTTCTTGCCCGCTTCGCCGTGGCCGTGATCGTGTTTCTCCGATTGGGCGACGGTCCACGGCGAAAGTCCGATGGCCGCGACGAGGACTCCAGCAGCGACAACTAGCCGCACGATGGGGGGACGCGCACTTGGATTGGGCATCATGCCGTTCGCTCCTTGCGTTTGACAGGCTTGCTCGAACTGTTCCGACCCATCATAGGTCTGCCCGAACAGTTGATGCCGCGAATCTACCGTCGAGGACGACTACGAACAAGGGTGCGTGTGGCTCAGGCGGATACCTAGAATCGGGAGGTTCACGGATGGGCGGAAGTGATTGTAATGCAACGGTTCGGGCGACCCCGGCGCGGATTCCTTGACCGACGGCCATGTTGGACCGACAGTATCCTTCGGCGTCATCCGTGGTTGGGGGTTGGCGGACGCGAGGTGAACGCCGAACGGGGAGATACTAAAAGCGGAAGAAGTCACAGGGAATAGCCTTGTGTTCAAACCGAAGGATTTGTAACGGGTGCGGATTCTTGTGACCGGCGGGGCCGGGTATGTCGGAAGCCACTGCGTGCGCGGGCTGTGCGAGGCCGGGCACGAGGTTGTCGTTTACGATGATCTCGTGCACCGCGGGCACCGAGAAGCGGTCGATCGGCGGGCGGCGCTGATTATTGCGGACCTGGCCGATGGTCCGCGGCTGGACCGGACGTTCGCCGAGGGTCGATTCGCGGCGGTGATGCACTTCGCGGCCTCGGCGGAGGTCGGCGAGTCGGTGCGCGAGCCGCTGAGTTACTATCGCAACAACGTGGTGAACACGGTTTCGCTGCTGGAGGTGATGCAGCGTCACCAGGTCCGCGAGTTGGTCTTCAGCTCCTCGTGCTCGGTATACGGCGTCCCGCCGGCGACGCCCATCACCGAGGACATGCCCAAGAATCCCATCAGCCCGTACGGCCGCACGAAGTTGGCGATCGAGTGGGCCTTGCAGGATTGTGCGGCCGCGTGGGGACTTGGTGCAACGGCGCTGCGCTACTTCAACGCCGCGGGCGCGGCTGCCGATGCGAGTCTGGGCGAGGACCATCGGCCTGAGTCGCATTTGATTCCGCGCGTGCTGCAAGTCGCCCTCGGGCAGAGCGCTTCGATCCAGGTCTTCGGCGACGACTATCCTACGCGCGACGGATCATGCGTACGCGACTATGTTCACGTGGAGGACCTATCCGACGTGCATCTGCGGGCCGTGGAGACGCAGGTGGAGGGGCGGTTCCGGGCGTACAACGTCGGCACCGGCGTAGGCGTGACGGTGAAGGAGTTGATCGCGGCGGCGCGGGACGTTACGGGCCGCTCGATCCCCGCGGAGGTTTCACCCCGTCGCGAAGGTGACCCGCCGGAATTATACGCTGACGCCTCGAAGGCGGCGGCTGAGTTGGGCTGGAAGGCACGGTACACGGATATCCGTCGGACGCTGGAAACGGCGTGGAAGTGGCACCGGGATCATCCGCAGGGGTACCGGATCTGATCGGCGTGGCGTGCAGGCCCGAAGGCGTCGCCTGCCGACCCGCCGCTTGCCCTGCCGCGCCATTTCGTGCAAGATCATTAGACGCTGCCGGCGCAGCGTGCTCTGCATTCTTGGCTGAGACGACCGCATGGTCCCCTCAAGCGTTCGATCCGCACAACTGAGACGCCTGATCTCGCAAGGCGTGGTCATGCTGCCCGGAGCGTTCAACGCCCTGAGCGCGCGGATGATCGAGCGGGAGGGATTCGAGGCCTTTTACGTCTCGGGGGCGGTGTTGGCCAACAGCGTCGGAGGTGTGCCGGATGTGGGGCTGATGACCCTGACCGAGTCACGCGACCACATCGCGCACATCGCCGGAGTGACTTCAATCCCGATCCTCGCCGACGCGGACACCGGGTACGGCGGGCCGGAGAACGCAGCTCGAACGGTCAGGGTGCTGGAAGCGGCGGGGGTGAGCGGAATCCATATCGAGGACCAGGAGTTCCCCAAGCGTTGCGGCCACCTCGAAGGGAAGCGGTTGGTTCCCATTGAGGAGTTCTGCGAGAAGATCGCGGCGGCGGTCGCGGCGAAGGCGTCCGCGGAGTTCCTGCTGATCGCGCGGACGGACGCTCGCGGGGTGGAGGGGTATGACGCGGCGGTGCGGCGAGCCCGCGCCTACGTAAAGGCTGGGGCGGATGGCGTGTTCCCCGAGGCGTTGGAGAGCCGGGAGGAGTTCCAACGCTTCGCCGTGGACGTCGATACCCTCCTTTTGGCGAACATGACCGAATTTGGTAAAACACCCTACCTGACGGCGGATGAGTTCGCAAAGATGGGGTACGATCTGGTGATCTTCCCGGTGACCTTGCAGCGCTGTGCCATGAAGGCGACGCAGGAGGCCTTGCGGACGCTGAAGGCGGAGCGGTCGCAACGGTCGATCCTCGATCGGATGCAGACCCGCCACGAACTGTACGAGTTGCTGGGTTACGAGGCGTCGATGTCCGCACCGCCGTCGGCATCGTAGGAGAGCCGCGCATGGAACCCGAAGTCGAAATCGCAAGGCCCGGTTTGGAAGGCGTGATCGTCGGCGACACGGCGATTTGCTGCGTCGACCAGGGCCAACTGCTCTATCGTGGGTATCCGATTTCGGAGTTGGCGGAGAAGGCGGCCTTCGGCGAGGTGGCTTATCTGCTGATCTTCGGGGAGCTGCCCACGGCGGCGCAGTTCCAGCGGTTCCGCGAGGAGTTGTCGGAGTTTCACGGGCTGCCGCCTCAGGTGCTCAACACGCTACGGATGATCCCGCCCGGCGTACCGATGATGTCGGTTCTGCGGACGTGTATCTCCATGGCCAGCCACTTCGATCCGGTGCAGGGTCAGGAGTCGGAGGCGTTGCAGCGCCGGGCGATCTGGCTGTTGGCGGTGGCGTCGGACATCGTGGCCGCGCGGTATCGGCTGCTCAACGGCAAAGAGCCGATCATGCCCAAGCCGGGCGTGTCCCACGCCCATCAGATGCTCTACATGTTTCACGGCACCGAGCCTGATGAGCTGTCCGTCCGGTTGCTCGACCTGACGCTGGTTCTCTACGCGGAGCACGACTTCAACGCGAGCACCTTCACCAACCGCGTCGTGGCGTCTACGGCGTCGGATATGACTTCGGCGACGGTGAGCGCCATCGGAGCGTTGAAGGGCCCGTTGCACGGCGGGGCGAATGAAGAAGCGATCAATCTGATTCTGCGCTTCAAGTCGCCGCAAGAGGCCGGGGCGTGGGTGCGCGAGGCCCTCGCCCGAAAAGAAAGGATCATGGGCTTCGGGCATCGCGTCTATAAGCACGGCGACCATCGGGCCGTCATCCTCGAAGGCGAGATGCGCAAGCTCGCCGCGGTCAAGGGGCGGCAGGACCTCGTCGCCATCTATGACGCGATCAAGGACCCGGTGGTCAACAAGGAACACCCCATTTATCCCAACGTCGATTACCCCTGCGGACTGGTCTACTACCTGATGGGGATGCCGCCCGACCTGTACACTCCGCTATTCGCGTGCAGCCGGATCGCCGGGTGGTGCGCGCATTACATCGAGCAGATTCAGCACAACCGCATCTACCGACCGTTGAGTCGCTACGTCGGCCCGCCGCTTCGATCCGTGCCCCCCCTTGACCGGCGCTGATTCCCCCTACGGCGTGCAGCGCCCGCAGGCGTCGCGGCAGAATCCGCTGCCGCAGGTTCCTCCCGGACAGTGGTTGTGACCGGCGACGTTGTCGCGGCATGCCAGACCATCGTTCTCGCCGCTCGTGCACGTCTTCACGCACTGACCGCCGCCGCACGCCACACAGGGCCCACTGTTGGCGTCACACGCGCAGGCCGTAACACCGCAAAGCAGTGCGAGGCCGGTAACGGGATGCACCGGAGGACACGGGCACGGACCGGACTCGCTTGCCGGATAGGCGTACCCCTGCGCCGCCTGCAGCACCCTGCCGAGGTCACTAATGTCGAGGTCGATGTTCTCCTCCGGCAGGTTCGGGGTAATC
>CAYQZH010000190.1:0-8942 GCA_964421865.1 uncultured Phycisphaera sp.
GGGAGCCGCAACCCCGTTGGGGTTGTTGGTGTTCGTCACCGTTGACCCAGGGTAGTCCGCCACGGCGGACAACCCTGGGCTTGAGGTCATGACCCCGTTGGGCTCAATCCCATGGACACGCTGAACACGAACTTGGAGGTGGGGGAGGCGATGATTGTGGGCGGATCGCATTGATTTGCCGAGTTCGGTAGGGTCCGCTGTGCGGACCATTCGCCCAAGGATCAAGACGGAAACGGTCCGCGGAGCGGCCCCTACGTTTTGCTTTGACCTGCTCAAGCCTTGCCGATTGTGGGTTCGGGGCGTGTTGCCGTCCTAGAACCGGCAATTATAATGAGTGTCGCTGTTCGTCAATCGGTCCAGAGGTTGTCGATCCGGGCTCGTGGCGCGGGCCGGGCGGCAAGGAGCCAAGAACAATGAAGAACTCACAGGTCTCGGAACGCGGTGCGGGGTGGCTGGAAGCCAGTGGGTTGCTGCACATCTTTCGCACGCTGGGATTGGCGGTGCACCCCGCCAAGCTCGGCATCGCCTTGATCGCCATCGTTCTGACCTTCGTTCTCGGCGGGGCCCTGGATTGGATCTGGACGCGCGGCGGAGGCGTCGACGAGACGGCCGTCACGCGATTCATCTCCTCGTGCGAACTCGATCAACCCTATGACGAGCCGCAGGGGACAAGCGGCTTGTTCCAAGTGTGGCGGGAGCACGAGCGACGTTGCGTCCTTGGTTTTCTCGGCTCCTCGCTTCCGGGGACATCGCTCGCTGCGGGGACGCCCGTGGGCTCGTACGTTCAAGCCCACTCCGATGCCCAGCCGCTTCGCAATCTCGCGGGCATGGGCTACGGCGTGTGGTGGTTGTTGCGCTATCATCCGCTTTATTTCATCCTCTTCGTCGTCGGCTCGCTGCTGATCTGGGCGTGCGCGGGCGGAGCGATCTGTCGCATCGCGGCCGTGCAGTACGCCAAGGACGAAAAGCTCACCATCCGGCAGGCCCTATCCTACGCGAAGGAGAAGTTGTTCGGCGGTTTCGTGCTGGCCCCCTGCATCCCCGTCGCGTTTATTCTAATCACCGCCGTTTTCATGGTCGTCGGAGGGGCGGTGCTGCGCATTCCGATTCTGGGAGACCTGCTCGCGGGGCCGGTGTTCGGGTTGGCGATCCTCGGGGGCTTCGTCGTGGCGATCTTGCTGCTCGGTCTGCTCGTCGGCGGCAGCTTATTCTGGCCGGCGGTGGCCGCCGAGGGGTCGGATGCGTTCGACTCGTTTTCGCGCAGTCTGTCCTATCCGCTCTCCAAGCCGTGGAAGGCGGTGCTGTATGCCGTCATCGCCACGGTCTTCGCCAGCCTGTGCTGGGTCTTCGTCAACCTGTTCACTTTCTTCGCCTTGACCATCACGCGCGGGATCGTCGGCTTGGGCACGTCGCCGTTCGGTTGGTGGAGTCGCGGGGAGGGCGGGGCGCACGTCCGCAAGCTCGATCTGCTTTGGCCGCTCGCCGGACCCAACGCACTCTACTCCTGGCCCAACTGGAGTCAGCTCTCGTGGTATGAGTATGTCTCAGCGGCCTTCATCGGCGGGTACGTGCTCGTCGTGATCGGGCTGATGTGGGCGTTCCTGGCGTCTTTCTATTTCTCGGGCAGCACGGTGATCTACTTCCTGCTTCGACGCGACGTGGACGGCACGGACCTCGAGGAAGTGCATACGGACGACGAGCCGTCCGGCGACTCCGGCGTGGCTTTATCGCAGTCCGAACCTTCCCTTCGGGCGAGCGCCGACGTGGCCCTACCCGTGTCGAATGCGCCCCCGGGTGGAGAGGAACAAAAAGGAATCTGATTCCAGGGACTTTAGTCCCTCAAGAAGGGGCGCCAATACTCTTTCTCTTTTTAGCTATTCCGCCCGAAGGGCTGGGGACGTTTACACCTTCGCGACGCGCCGCCGGGCGATCACCACCCCACCGGTCGAAAGCATCAACGCCGCCATCGCGATCATGCCCCATTCGGAGAGCGTGGGGATGCACTGACACCGCGCCGTCTTCAGATTCTGCGGTTCTACGGACACTGATCGCACGCGTCGCCGAAGGGGTCGCCGTCATTCGTACACGTCGCGCCTGTGCCCAATCCGGTAGACCAACACGCGCCGCGAGCTATCATCAATGCGGTACAAGACGCGATAGTCACCGACTCGGATTCGCCAGCCGTCCCCTTCGCGGAGCTTCAGTTTCTTGCAGCCGGGCGGGCGAGGATCAGTACCGAGATCGGTCAGCCGAGGGTCGATTCGGGCGACGACCTCCTTTGGCAACGCCGCGAACTCGCGTGCGGCGCGGGTCGTCAGGAGCACCGCATAGTTCACAGCTTTCCCTCGCGCCGAAGCCCCTCGCGCACTTCATCGTAGGGCACAAAACCCTCTCCGGCGAGAACGGCCTCGTCGAGGTCCGCGGCGTCGAGCCGGTCTTCCAGTGCGTCCAGAAGGCGCTGGTACTCTTCCAAGGTGAGAAGCACCCCCCGGCGCTCTCCACGGTCGTCCACGACGTACTGCGGCTGTGGTCTCAAAGCGTCGTCTCCGTCACCGCGCCAAGAAGAACGCCCCTGGGCAAGGATCTCCGTGTCGCGGCGCAGGCTATTATACCCCGGCGGCCATCGCGAAGGAAGCGGGGCGATCCGAGTTTCTCATTACGCGGCTGCACGGCACCGCAGCACGACCGGCCGCCGCCGTCCGGTTTCGGCGTTTCTGCGTTTCAGCGTTTCCGTCACGCCTTCCGCCGGGCGATCACCACCCCACCGGCCAACAGCATCAGCGCCGCCATCGCCATCATGCCCCACTCCGAGACTGCGGGAATCGCACCGGCGGGTTTCGTATTTCGTTCGATGATCCCACGGACGTTTCGAATGAAGTCGTTGTCGTGAAGCTGGTTGTGTTGCCAGGTTCCCGGTTCAGGATGGTCTGCGCCATGTAGGTAGGCATGGTTTCCCGAAAATGAACCCCAATTGCTATGCAAGTTGGTGTAGCCGCATGTTTCGCCGTTTTCCCAACCCCATCCAGATCCCGCGTCACGATACCCGATCCACGCATTGTTCCCTTCGCCGGAGCGCTCATTTGCACCGGCTGCTACGGTCGCTAACTGGGTTAGCCAATCGTTCTCTGTAGAACTACAGATCGTCGCTAGATACCCGCCTGCCGCGATGGCCTCTGCGTTCGCTTGCACCCAAGTGCCATAGTCAGTCGTGAGTCGATACCAATGCCCGTTGTCCGGATTGTAGGTCCAGTCTTGAGCGAACCCTCTCTCCGCGACCAACATCGTCGCAAGAACTCCTACGCCCACTACGATGCGATTCCGGAAGAACATCTCCCGCTCCTTTCCGCCGGCCGGTGAGGCCGGCATGTGACAACAGGTGATTCCTAAAATGAAGCGCCGCACCCTGTGCGCGGCGCGGTTCCCGCAACGGGAGTTCGT
Organism: uncultured Phycisphaera sp.; assembly: GCA_964421865.1. Lineage (GTDB taxonomy): Bacteria > Planctomycetota > Phycisphaerae > UBA1845 > UBA1845 > SBAX01. Next base: position 3,439 of record CAYQZH010000190.1, read on the forward strand.
CACCCGCAAGGGGTGACGCTACATCAACGAAAATCTATCAGTACGAATGCACAGAATACGTCCCCTTCCCGAATACGGCAAGCGAAATCTGCGGAAAGTTCAGGTTTTTCACCCGATGACCCGCTCAAGATGCGAGAAGATCAGAGCACCCGGCGCAAGCCCGGTGACACCGCGGCTGTTCCCGGGGCGTCGGAACCTGTCCGTAGGCTTGCGCCTACGGCTCTGAACGGGTCCGCAGGCTTGCGCCTGCGGCTCTGACCAGCACCGCCCGGCCACGGCTGCCGCCTCTTATCGGACGACAAGAAAATTGATTTGTATATTGACAAGCAATAATTAGGTTGTATAGTTAGGTATATGTTAGGTATCCCGACGAGAAACGCCGTGGCGAGTCCGCTTGCCCAGCCATGTGAGAAAACGACGCCCGCTTCGACCCTCACCCCGACCCTCTCCCTCGACGGGAGTGGGAGTCAGACCATCGACCTTAAGTGCTTGCGGGAGGCTAAGTTAGGGCGGCCGTCGGCGCGGACGGCGACGGTGGCGGTTCGCTTCGGCCTCCCTCTTTCCGGCGGGCCGGTCACGATCGTGGAACGGGTGCGTTTGGCATTAGGACCCGGGCGGATCGTGCTGTTCGTGGGTCCGTCGGGCAGCGGCAAGTCGACGGCCCTGGGCGAGCTGGAACGACGGTTCGCCGGAGGGTGCATGGTCCAGCGGATATCGTTCCCGCCGGACGTGGCCATTCTCGATCGCGTCGCGCCGTGGGCCACGCTCGGCGAGGCTTTGTCCATCCTCACAAGCTGCGGCCTGGGCGAGGCGGCGTTGTGGGTTCGTCCGTTTGAAGGCCTCTCCGAAGGCGAGAAGTTCCGGGCGCGTCTGGCGCGGGCGATGGCTCTGCATACCCGGGGGACGACGGCGTCTATCAGTCCCCCACCCCAAGGGGTGGGGCACCCTCCGGCCGCGCCGCTGCTGTGCGACGAGTTCTGCGCGTCGCTCCATCGTCGGGCGGCCAAGGCGATCAGCTTTGGCCTCCGAAAGCTGGTGACAAGGCGTTGTCTCTCGGTGGTTCTGGCGTGTGCCAACGAGGACATCATCGCCGACCTGCAACCCAACGTTATCGTCTGGTTCCGGGGTCGAGGGCGCTGCGACGTGGAGGAGCGCGACGTGCGGGCGCGGCGAGCGCCGAGCTTTCGACGGCGGCTGCGGATCGAGCCGGGCTCGAAGCGGCACTACGAGGCCTTTGCGGCCATGCACTATCGGGCGACGGACGAGTTGGGGTTCGTGGACAAAGTGTTCGTGATGCGCGACGGGGCGGACGGAGATCTGCTCGGCATCGTGGTGTACTCGCACGGTCCGCTGGAGCTTGCCCTACGAAATCAGGCGACGGACGGGTTGTTCAGCCGCAACGCCGCGCGGGTGAACCGATCCCTGCGGATCGTTCGCCGTCTGGTGATCGATCCGGAGGTCCGCGGGTGCGGGCTGGGGCATTACCTTCTGCGCCGGACGCTGCCACTGGTTGGCACGGAGTACGTGGAGTGTCTGGCCGGGATGGGGGAGTTCAATCCGGTGTTTGAGAAGGCCGGGATGCGGCGTATCGGACAATACGGCGTTTCGCCGCGGCGTCAGGCCGCGCTGGATGCTTTGCGAGGCATGGGCGTGAATCCGAACGGCCGCGACTTCACGCTGCAAGTGTGCCGGCGTCGCCGCGTTCGTGAGATCGTGTCTCGGGTGGTCTATGACTGGTACGCGGCCACAACGGCCGGCGGTGAGCGGCGGGTCGAGCGGCAGTCGCCGGAACTGTTGGCGCAAACGTTCCGCGGAATCATCGCCTCCCAGCCGGTGTACTACTTGTGGCGAAGACCGAACGGAGCAGCGGCGTGATACGGAAGTTGAAAGATCAAAGTTCGAAGTTCGAAAAAAGGAACGGCGCCGATCCCGCACTCGGCGTTTTTTGCTCTTCGAACTTTGATCTTCGAACTTTCCCCTCTTCCCTCCCTCTGCGTCCGTCGGAGGCGCGCGCCGGGGTGCGCCTCCGACGGGCGCCATGCCGGGAAGTTTGAAGTGTGAAGGGCGAAGAGTGAAGACGCGTTGGAAGGAGGTATCCGATGGACGTGCGTGCGAGGTTTCGATGGTGGTTGGGGCCGTTGGCTTCGAGGAAGGTGCGGGTGGCGCTGACTACGGTGGTCGCGGCGTTCGCGGCTCAAGTCGGCCTGGGCGTCAGCGATGATTTGATCTTCACGATCCTCGGCGTGGGCGTTTCGCTGATTCTTGGCATCGCCCATGAGGACGCGGGAAGGTTCTCGGCCATGCCGCGGGCGGAGTCGCAAGATGTTCGTTAATCGAGACCTTCAGGCAACGGACCCGAAAGCGGCGGCCGTACGACATGCCCCGTTTGAAGGATACATCGGGTTCAGCTTGGAAGATGACGGACCCCAGGGCGCAGTCGGGCGGACAAACCCGTCGGCGGATCGCACCGATCCTGCGGATCGGCGTCGGGCGAGGGATGGACGCGGACCGGAGCGAGGGTGAGTCGCGTTGCGGGAGGCGTGTGGGCGGTGGTTTGTCGGATCAGGAGGACGAGGGCAAGACCACGCTAGTTGTTGTGGGATTCGGGGTGGGCGAGCCGTGGCTGCGCACGCGGGCGATCCAAACCAAGCCGATGATGGCGACGAGCAGGATGGCGACGGCGATCCAGGTCGCGGTGAGCGGGCCGATGCGGGGACGGCCATCCCCGCTCGAGGCCGGGATGGCCTCGAGGTGGTGGACGACGTTGGCGAGTTTGGCGAGTTCGCTGCCCGGATGTAGCACAGGTCTCGCGGGCGGTTCCACGCTTGCCGGTGCGTGTGTCGAAGGCCGGTCGCCCGCCCCAAACGGCGGGGCGACGTTCAGGCTTGTCCGCTCGCTTCCGCTCGCGGGTCTGATCGACGGAACCTCCGCGCGGGATGAATCCCGAGGCTCGGTAGCGGTGAGCGCCGTCAGCGGTCGCGGCTTCTCGAAGGAAAGATGCGAGAGGCAGGCCTGGCAGTACGTGTCGGACGGCCGGACCTCGTGATGGCAGTGCCAACACTTGGCGAAGTAGCGACACAGGCCGGGGGTCTCGACGGCGAAGCGCCATTGGTAGTCGGTGGACGGTCCGCGGACGATCGAGGTCTCAGTGATAAGGCCCCGACGAATCTGGCGGACGATGCGATCGAGGGCGACGCCGGGGAAGGGGCGCAGGTGCTCCAGGACGTACCAGGGTCCGGCGTGGGCGCGCATCTTCTCAACCATCTCTTCTGACAAGTCCTGGCCGCAGTGGTCGCAACGGTCGTCGCCGCGGCGGACAAGCTGGCCGCAGGTTACGCAAGGAATTGCGTCGCCGTGCCAGACCCGTTTTACGATAGGGCTAAGCGGTCCGAAGCCCTTCCGCGCGGCTACCTCGAGGGCGTGGTCGCCGGGCGGCAGATCGTCGAGATCGAGATCGGCCTGCTCGTCGGGGGCGGTAGGGGCTGAGGGTTGGTCCACGGCGCTATACTCCTATCGCTGGATTCTAGGATCGGCAAAGTGGCGGAACAACCGGGGGGATTGCCAATTGGCGATTTGAGATTTGAGATTGTCGATTGACCAAACGCCAGGCTGTTCGCTAAATCGAAACGACGGTTGCGGCTCATCTCGGCGTTTCGGGGTTTTTATTTTTTGATGTTTCTTCGAGCTTGGCCTGCCACTTGGCGGCCTTTTCGGCGTAGCCCTTGCCCGGCTCGGCGGCGTCCCAGGCGTCGTAGAGCTTGACGAGGTACTCGACGTTTTCGCGTTTGCGAGAGGATGTCAAGTCCGCGCGGTCCTTCAATCCCTTCTGGGCCGCAAGCAGCAGCGGTTCAGCTTCGGCGAACTGCTGGCGCCCGAGAAGTGCCCTGCCAAGCACGCCGGTTGCCATTAACCGCCAGCTATGATCTGGAGGCAACTTTGTTTCACAAATCCGCAACGCGTCCCGCGCCAGCGCTTCCGCCTCTGCGCAGTTTCCCTGGCGTTCGAGGGCCCTCGCTAAAAGGTAGAGAGAGGGAGCAACGTCCGGGTGCTCCTCCCCCAGGAGTTTTCGACGCATCGCCAGCGCCTCGCGGTGCATCCGTTCTGCCTCGGGGTAGTTACCCTGGCTGTAGAGGACCGAAGCAAGGTTGTTCAAATTCGTCGCCACCGACCGGTTCTCCTCCCCGTTGAGTTTGCGATTCAGTGCCAGCGACTCGCGAAAGAGCTGTTCCGCCTCCAGGTAGTTGCCCTGGCTGTCGAGGATCAGAGCAAGACCGTTCAAATTCGCCGCGACCGTTGGGTGTTCGTCCCCCAGGAGCTTGCGATTCATCGCCAGCGCTTCGCGATAAAGTCGCTCCGACTCGGGGTAATTACCCAGGTTACGGAGGATCCAGGCGAGTTCGTACAGACTGGTCGCCACCTCAGGGTGCTCGTCGCCCAAGAGTTTGCGACGCATCGCCAGCGCTTCTCGAGTCACCGGCTCCGCCTCGGAGTACTTGCCTTGACCTTCGAGGGCTGAGGTGAGGTAATTCAAGCTAATCGCCAGGGCCGGATGATCGTCGCCAAGGAGTTTGCGTTGCATGGCCACGGCTTCACGTTGCAGTTGCTCCGACTCCGGGTATTTGCCATAAGTCTGGAGGAACGCCGCGAGATTGCTCAAACTCTCTGCCACCGCCGGGTGCTCTTCGCCGTGGAGCTTGCGACGTATGGCCAGCGCTTCGCGTTGCAGCGGCTCGGCCTCCGAGTATCTGTCTTGATTGCAAATGGCTGCGGACAGGGTGTACAGGCTGCGCGCCACCTCCGGGTGCACTTCGCCGAGCAGCTTACGGCGCATGGCCAGGGCTTCCCGTTCCAGCCGCTCCGCCTCGCCGTTGTTGCCCTGGTTTTGAAGGTACGTGGCAAAGTTGTGCAAACTAGTCGCCACTTCCGCGTGTTCGTCTCCGTAAAGTCGACGAGCTTGTTCCATCGTAGGTTCGATCATGTTGCGGGCTTGGTCGTAAACGCCGAGTTCGTCGTAGGTCATCCCGATCGTGCCACGAAGTTGAACTTCCGCTTCCGGAGCGTTGTTGAGTTCGCCGTCCCGGATGCGTTTCGAGGCCCCGTCGAGCATTTCGCGGAGCATGGTCGCATCTCGCCCAATAGCCACCGACGGGCCTGCTCCTTTGAGAATGTCGGACATGAAGCTGGAGGTGATCTGCGCCTTGTCCCGCTCCTTCCGCGCGACTTCCGCCTCTTTCTGCGCCTTGATCTCGTTTTCCTGAGCGCGGGCCTCGTTGTCCAGGGCGATGCGGCGCTGCTCGGCTTCGGCAAGCAGGGCGTTCTCGGCGCGGGCGCGCTCGCGGCTTTGCTCTACGCGGGCGTTTTCAGCTCGAAAGTAAAGGGTCGTGCTGACGATCATCCCAGCCACCAGTACCAGGAACACGGCGGCCACGCCAACCACGACGGCCTTGTTGCGCTGGGCGAACTTCTTGAATTGATAGGCGGCGCTGGCGGGTCGGGCGACGATC
>CAYQZH010000191.1:0-8932 GCA_964421865.1 uncultured Phycisphaera sp.
AGACTTGCTGCATTGCGTACGGCGGAACGTTCGGCGGCGCGGGAACCTATTGCGAAGACTGCAATGTCAACGGCGTGCCCGCACCGTGCGAGGGCCCGACGACACGAGAATACGGCGCTTGCTCCACACCGCAGGGCGGATGCATCATCGCCACGGACTGTTCGTGCCAAGGTTTGTTTAGGGGTGTGGGAACGGTGTGTCAAGCAGACGTCGGGGCCTGCTGTCTGAATGGAACGTGCACCAACACCAGCGAGCTTTCCTGCCTATACCAGGGTGGAACGTTTAAGGGGGCGAACTACTCGCTGCCGCAGTCTTCATGCGGTACGGACTGTAACCTCAACGGGGTGGATGACGCCTGCGAATCCTTTGGGGCCTGCTGCAAGGGTAGTAGTTGCAGCTTAATCCCGGAGGCTTGCTGCATCAAGGGAACATTCAATCGCTTGCAGACTCGTTGCGGCGGGAACTGCAACAACAACAGTCTCCCGGACGGATGCGAGGCCGGAACGTCGGATCCGTTCGGCGCCTGTTGTGTGGGTGGCGCGCTGTGCGGAGTGATGCTGGCCAGTTGTTGTACGACCCGGGCGGGAACCTTCGGCGGCGCGGGAACCTATTGCGAGGACTGCAATGGCAACGGCGTGCCCGCACCGTGTGAGGGGTTCGCGACACGAGAGTACGGCGCCTGCTGCAAGGAGGACGGCGGATGCAACATCGCCACGCAGTGTTCGTGCCAGGGTTCGTTTGTGGGTGTGGGCACCACCTGTTTTCTTCAGTGCGCGGAGCCCCTCGCTCCGCAATTGGCGCCGCCCGACCCCTGATCGAAGTGGGCGAGAAGCGGTGCATGGGTAAAGGCCTTGTGTGGACGGCTGTGTGCGAGATCCATCGCCAGCGATGCGCCGGCCTGTTTGGTGACGATAAGGCGAGAAAAGCCGACCCAGGCCGGGCCAATTGGGCACGTCCGTTGTCTGCACTTGCGGAATTGCCGGACGCAGCCCAAGTATGCCATCGTTAGCGTGTGATAAACTGGATTTTTGCGCAGAGGATGGAGCCCGAGAAGCACCGCGACTCCTGCATCCTTCCGGTGGCAAAACAAGCCGCTTCCGCGACGCTCACGCCTCGCCCAGCCTCTTCCGTCGAGGGGGAGGGGGCTCTTGCAGGATCGAGAACAGCAGCGAGCTCACCTCAAAGGGTCGCCGTGGTGGACCGCGTGCCTGGCGGGGTCACCTCTGGGAACGCTCGGACTTGTCCGCACCACCCTCACATCGACGAGCGGGCGTGATGTTCGGCCGCGAAGCGAGTTCCGAGACGGACGTAATCGACGGAAGCCGCAATGGCCGCGGCGCTCGCCAGCCACCATAGGATCGGCCAGGGACGGTGGAGCCACGGCGCCATGTCCGGCGCCGCGAGGCCGTAACCGATCATCAGCAATTGGATCAACGTGCAGGCCTTGCCCAAAATGCGCGGCTGGAGGACGAACTGACCGGTCGCCGCGTATACCAAAAGAAAGCCGATCACGGTCAACACGTCCTTGCCGATGGCGATCACCGGCACCCAGCTCGGCAGGCGAAACCCCGGCACGGCCGTGGCGTCGATGGAGAGAAGGATGACCGAGGAGACGATGAGGAGCTTGTCGCCGACGGGATCGAGGAAGCGCCCGAGCGGCGTCGATTCTTGGAGGCGTCGGGCGAGGAGGCCGTCGAGAGCGTCGCTCAGACCCATGGCCACAAAGAGCGCGATCGCCAAGTAACGCCATCCGACCCAAGGCTCGTTGAGATTCAGCAAACAGATGACAAACGGAACGACCAGGACGATCCGACTGATGGTGATGCGATTGGGCCAGTTCAGCCAAGCCATGGTCGAATTACGAATTACGAGTTACGAATTACGAACGCCCCATGAGGAACGCGGTTCATTTCGGTGCGCTCAGACTCGATGATGCAGTCATACGTCACTCGTAACTCGTAACTTGTCATTTCTCTCCTGATGAGGGTCCCACAGCAGCAGAGGTTGCGGACGCACTGCCGCCCGTCGCGCGGGCGCGGTCCGCGAAACGGACGACGGCCTCGTAGGAGGTGGGGAGTTCCAACACCTGATGCGCACCGTTCGGATGCAGAATCACCAGCGCGGGTAAGTTTACGACGTCGAAGCGGGTAATCGACTTATCACCCGGTCCCCAGATCGACCCCGGACGACAGTGCACCATGTGCGCGAAACGGCTGTAGACCTCCCGATGTTCGAGAAGTTTTTTCAGTTTTCGCCGGTCGCCCGGCCACCAGCGGTCCAGTACGATGAGGATCGATTGCCCTGTTTTTCGGGCCGCAGTCTCGGCGGATTCCATCGAGCCGCACCAGACATAATTGGGCTCACGGGGAATATGGGGATTGACGACGGGCGGGGCTCCCGGCGCTTTTGCGGCGGCGAGAAATTCGACGATCTGCGGGGCGGACATGTTGCCGGTCCGCGCATGGTAGGTTCCGTCGCGGTGCACGACGATCAGGGCCGGCGCCCGTTCCACGCCGAACTGGGCCGCGTAACGGCGGTCCCGCTCGTAGGAACGAAACAACGAGCAGAGGACAAAGGGAGCGGTCTGTTGTCGGAGAGGGCCGCTCCGCAGGGCGTCGAACGTGGGGTCATGCAGGCCTTGATCGGTGGCGTGATAGTAGATGAGCCGTTCGCGGCCGGATTCGCGCACGCGGGCTTCGGCCGTGTCGTAATCAGCGGCCCACCCGTTGGGCCGCAAACGATCCCACGTCGTAGAACAGCCCGCGGTCAGCATCCACGCAGCGCTGAACATGATCCACGCGCGACCGGGACCGGGGCCGGAGAAGTGCCACGGATTGTCACTCATCATCCCTTCGACCTCACGTTCCGGCGCCGTCGCCGCGGGGCCGTCGCGGACGGCAGGGTCCGAGTCCTGTTGCAGGCCGCTTCCAACTGCTTACGATCATACATAGGATCGGCGGTCGCTGCCAGCTAGGGCATGGCAACGCTTGCCGGAAGTACGTGGCGCCCTGGGGAACAAACGGTCTGGCGGAGGAGCCGAGGACTGGTCATGGCGATTCAACAACGATTAGACGCGACTGTGGTCTTGCCGATGGCCGTCTTTTTGGGCCTGACCGCATGTCGTGGGCCGGAAGGCACTGGGGCGCGGCACGGCGGGCGCCATCCTGACGCCCACGGGCCGCACGAAAATCTCGACGAGTACATCGCCCGTCAGGAGTCGCCGGAGCGGGCGAAGTGGCAGAAGCCCGACGAAGTCGTCGCGGCCCTCAAGCTCGAACCGGGCGAACGGGTGGCCGACGTGGGCTGTGGACCAGGGTACTTCACCATTCCCATCGCCAAGGCCGTCGGACCGACCGGCAAGGTCTGGGCCGTCGATATCGAGCCCCAAATGCTCGCCCGCGCGAGACAACACGCCGTCGCCGCGGGACTGGCCAACATCGAGTACGTGCACTGTGTCGCCGACGATCCGCTGCTCCCCAGCGGCGTCGCCGATACCATCCTGATCGTCAACACCTTCCATCATTTTTCCGACCGCCGGGCGTACGTGGCCAAACTCCGCAAAGCGCTGGCGCCCGGCGGGCGCATGGTGAACATTGATTTCATTCCCAAGCCGCAAGAGCAGCGCGGCTTCGGCCCGCCGCTGGAGATGCAGCTCCGCCGAGAGGTCGTCGATCAAGACATGGCCGCCGCCGGGCTACGCCCCGTGAAGGTCCACGAGTTCCTACCCGAACAGTACTTTGTCGAATATCGCGCGAAATGAGCCGGGGGGGGTACGCTCTGCCCGCCGCAACTCGTCTTCCCCCACTTGCGGGCCTCGTTCAATCGGACGAAGGTGGGTGAAACCCGCCCTACGTTGGAAAAGGTGCGTCAAGGGCGCAGCCTACCGGGTGATTCGCGTGCCGATGCGGCCCGCGACGGCGTCGACGGCCCGGTGCAGCGGGCCAATAATGACCGAGGCGTCGCCGTTGCGGGAGGCGTGCAGGAAGTTGACCGCGCCTTGGATTTTGGGGCCCATCGACCCGGCGGGGAATTGACCGGCTTGAAGATATTGGTTGGCCTGGGAGAGCGTCATGCGGTCGAGTTGCCGCTCGGTCGGCTTGCCGTAGTCGATGCTGACGCGATCGACGTTGGTGAGGATCATCATCATGTCGGCCTCCAGCTCGGCCGCTAGGAGCGCACTGGCGAGGTCCTTGTCGATGACGGCGCGGACGCCGCGCAGGCCTTCCACGGGATCCTGAACCACGGGGATCCCGCCGCCGCCGCAGGCCACCACAAGGTCCCCCGCGGCCACGGCGCGACGGATCGTCTTCAGCTCCATGATGTGCCGCGGGATCGGTGAAGCCACCACCCGGCGGTACTTGCCGGGCGAGACTTCCTTGATGGCCCAACCTTCGCTGCGCGCGAAGCGCTCGGCGTCCTCTTTAGGTAAGGCGCGCCCGATCGGTTTGGTCGGGTTGCGAAACGACGGGTCATCGGCATCGACGCGGACGGTGGTGACGATGGCCGTCGCCATTCGATCAAAGCCGCGGGCGTTGAGTTCGTTGGTGAGCGCCTGGGCGATCATGAACCCCATGCCGCCTTGCACGTGGGCGACGGCGACCTCCATCGGCAGGGGATAAATCGACCCCGCGGCGGCCTCGTTGCGGAGGAGGAAGTTTCCGATCTGCGGTCCGTTGCCGTGGGTAATGACGAGTTGATGGCCTTGTTCGATCAGGTCGGCGAGCGCCCGAGCCGTCGCGCGGGAGTTGTCAAACTGCTGGTCGACGTTGCCCTCCTCCTCGGGACGGGAGATGGCGTTTCCGCCCAACGCGACGACGATCAGGGAAGAATGTTCCATAACGAGCCTGGATCGAACCACCGGCTCCGGGACACAGCTCACCCACGACGGCGACGTAGATTATAGGGCGACGGCCGGCCGCCCGAACCTCAGCCTAGCTATCGACCGCCGGCCCCGTCGTCATGCACTTGCGAGGGCCCGCATAACCCAACGGTTCCCGGCTCGCAAGGTCGAGGGGAGGTTGAGACATCACCAAGAGTTGACAACCCGCCCCGGTTGGAGATCATGGGGGCTTCGGGTCCGAAGGTATTCGCTTCGTTTCAGAGAGGATGGGACATGATGGTTCGAGCGTTGTGCGTGGCCGCCATTTGCACGGGCGTCGGCGTCGGCGCGTTGGGAGAGGACTCGGCCAAGAAGCCCAAGGGCGATGAGCCGACGGCCAAGTCCATCTACGAGTTCACCGTCAACGACATTGACGGCAAGGAGGTCGCCCTCGCCAAGTACAAGGGCGACGTGTGCATCATCGTGAACGTCGCGAGCTTGTGAGGGTTCACCGATAAGTCGTACTCCGGTCTGGAGACGCTCTACGAAAGGTACAAGGACAAGGGCTTCAAGGTCCTCGCCTTCCCGGCCAACAACTTCGGCAACCAGGAGCCGGGCAGCAACAGCGAGATCAAGACGTTCTGCACGGGCAAGAAGGTCACCTTCGACCTGTTCGCCAAGGTGTCCGTGAAGGGCGAGGACCAGTGCCCGTTGTATCGCTATCTCACCAAGCACCCGGACAAGGCCATCTCCGGCGACGTACAATGGAACTTCCAAAAGTACCTCATCGGCCGCGACGGGATGGTCCTCGCCAAGTGGGGCCCCAAGACGCTCCCCGACGACAAGACGATCGTCGAAGCCGTCGAAAAAGCCCTCGCCGCCGAACGACCCAAGGGTGGATGACGGGGCTACCGGGGATCCGAACCCGGAGCGCGAGCGACGGGTCAAACAGAGCGTGGAGCGGTAGCGACACGAGCGGTTCAATCCCCTCGCTCCCGCTCGGGGCTCTGATCGCGCTACCGACGAGGGTACCGCTACGTTTCTTCAATACGCGATATAATGCCTCGATGAACTTCACCAAGATGCACGGGCTGGGCAATGACTACGTCTACGTGAACGGCCTCACGGAGCAGGTCAGTGATCCGTCGAAACTGGCTCGCCTTGTGAGCGATCGACACACGGGCATCGGCAGCGACGGGCTGATTATCATCCAACCTTCCAACCAGGCTGATGTGCGGATGGAAATGTACAACGCCGACGGGTCGCGGGGGGAGATGTGCGGCAACGGCATTCGATGCGTGGCCAAGTACGCCGTCGAGCGCGGATTGGCGCCCGGACCGAAGCTTCGCATCGAAACGGATGCGGGAATCAAAACGGTCGAATGCGTGATGGAGGGCGGCAAGGTTGCGTCGGTTCGGGTGGACATGGGGCTACCCGAGTTGAGCGCCAGAGCGATCCCCACGACGATCGCCGCCGATCGAGTCATCGACCATCCTCTGCGTTTCGGCGGCGTCGATTACCGCGTCACCTGCGTCTCGATGGGCAATCCCCACGCTGTCGTATTCGTCCGCGACCTGCACAAGGTGGATTTAGTGGAGATCGGCCCGAAGTTTGAGCACGCTCCTGAATTTCCTCATCGCATCAACACCCATTTCGTCCGCGTGCACTCACCCATACACGTGACCGTGCGGACCTGGGAGCGGGGCAGCGGGGCGACGCGGGCCTGCGGGACGGGGGCCTGCGCCGTGTGTGTGGCCGGAGCACTGACCGGTCGGACCGAGCGTGTCGTCACTGTCGAATTGCCGGGCGGCGAGTTGCAGATCGAATGGGGCGACGACGATCATGTCTACATGACCGGGGAGGCCGTCGAGGTTTTCACCGGCGACTGCCCGGGGTAATCGCTTTCCCGCAAACGACCTATTGCCACGGACCGATTCCCACAGTACAATCACGTTCACAATGGGATATCGGGCATCCAGGAGGTACGGGGCCTGCTGGTGTCATACCCTTGACGCTCTGTTCGGGAGAGCATCATGTCAAATCGAAGATACGTCGGAATTGTGGGCAGCTTCGTCACGGCCGCCGTCGGGGCGATCGTATGGTTCATCGGGGGCTCGGTGAGCGTCGGGCCGGAGGAGTGGCCTCGATGATGGGGGCCTCCGCCCAGCTGCTGGTGCGAGAATCCTTTCTCGCGGGAAGGGATCCCCGCCCGAGCGGGGCCGAGACAGGAATCTCGGGCCGGCATGGTTGGGCATCAGACAATAGCCGAGCACGCGCGGGGTCCGTCGGGCGCAGGCCTCGCCGATCGCCTTCGTCAAAGTCCCGGAGGGACGCGCGACGGTAGCCCCCCAGTTCACTGGGGGGTGCTCGTCATCCCCCCGACCCATCCTCCCTCTCCCTCCCAGGGAGAGGGGCTGGGGGGCGAGGGTGATCCGCACCCCTCGCCGATCAACTCGACAAAGGCCGCATAGTCCGACGGTCGATGAAAAACGCGCTGCTGGTGCGAGAATCCTCTCTCGCACCCCCCGATTGATCCCGTGATAGCACACGTCGCCCACTGGAGCTCGCGCCGTCCGAGGCATCACGAAATCCCACTCCACTCCTCCGCCGACGTCAAACAATTCAGAATGTCCCCCTTTTACCCCGGAAATTCTTATCGCTGTATATGGCTCTCGACCCAACGGCAAGCGGGGTCTCGGCAAAAGCCGAGACCCCGCTTGCGTTGCTCTAGGCCGGATCCTCTAAGTCCCTACTTGAAGAACGTGAAATAGGCATAGTGGGAAGTTCCGTCCGCGAGTTTTACGTTTAACACACGACATTGCGACGACCACGCCTTGTCTGTTTTCCAAACGTAGATGTACTGGTTAGCGACCGGGTCGTAGGACAGACTACTGCCGCCAGCCGTAACTGTTGATTCGATATCATCCGCCGGACGAGTGGTGTTACAAGTGATCGGACTTGACTTCGGATAGTCAGTCGCAAAGATCAATAGCCCCTGGTTGCAACCCAGACTGAATTTGACCGGTATCGCGCTGCCGGCTTTCGCGCGGTTGCACACTTTGGGATTATCCACGGGCTGGAAGAAACCAGTCCACGGGAAGTGCGGGACGACCCCCAAAACAGCGCCGGCCAACGGCGGGTCCCCGCCGCCGGCCGGCTAACCAATTCAACGACTAACGCTACCTACTGCTTGGTAACCGTACCCTTACTCTCGGTCACCTTGAACGTACCGGTGGCTGGGTCATAGTTGACTTCCACCCACCCGTTGCCTCGGAGCGCGACCACGCGGCTCACGTTATACGCCCCGAGGATGCGAACCGTATAGTTCTCCTGGGTACCCTTATGCTTGTAATCTAGCATAAAGAAGCCGTCTTCGTCGACAATACCCTGCTTCACTACCGCTCCCGTGCTGTTTCGGACCAGCGTCACGGGCGTTCCGTACCCCTGGGGTTGGCCGGTCAGCGAACTCTTGCATGCGCCGAAGGCGCCGGCGATCCGCTTGAACACGTTTACATTCTGCACCGTATCGCCGCCATCGTTGAGTCCACCGCCACCGGTGTGCGAGAACGCGTAGGACGTTCCGTTGGCGATCGCGACAGCGCCGCTGGCGTCGGAGGTATTCACCATCGCGTCATAGCCGCCGCAAGAACCCGTGGCGGTGCCTAGGTCATACCGATCCGCGCCCCCCCCGCAGGGGTTCGCGTCCACGGCCAAGCCCTTGAGGCCGTAGTCGAGGTGTACGTTGATGTACAGCGAACCGCTCGCCGGATACGTCGCGGTGACGCTGATGGTACACGTTCCGGCACCATTGGGACCACAGATCGGCCCGCAAGCGCCGCTCGTCCAATCACCTATGCTGATCTGATTAGCGTACGCCGCGAGCGCCGTATCCGGCGGGAAGAAACAACCGCCCGCGCCGAAATTGAGCTGGGAGGCGTCGTACACGTGCACTGGCCTGGCGCCCTGGGTTACGAACGGGTACGCCACCTTGATGTCCACGGTTACATCGGTGTACGGCGTCCCATTCACAATCAGGTTGTAGAAGAACTGGCCGGGGTTGCTCGCGTTGAGCTTGTAAGAAACCCAGTTCTGTACGTCCGGCGTGAAGAGCAA
>CAYQZH010000192.1:0-8819 GCA_964421865.1 uncultured Phycisphaera sp.
CTCACGATACTGCCAGGCGATGGCCGCGAAGTGCGGAAGCTGCCAGAAAAACAGGGTGGCGAAGAGCAACCAGGCCTCCATCGACAGCGACCCGCCGCCCGCGGCCCAGCCGATCACCGGCGGTAGCGCCCCCGGAACCGCCCCGATGTAGACGCACAGCGGCGTCCGCCGCTTCATCGGCGTATAGACAAACACGTAGCTCGTCAGCGTCAGCCCCGCCAGCAGAGTGCACAGCGGATTCGTTTGCAACGCGAGATAGAGCAGCCCCGTCGCCGCGATCGCCGTGCCGAAGGCAAGGGCCTCCGCGCGGCTCAACCGGCCCGAGGGCAGCGGACGATCCTGCGTCCGTGACATCCGCCCATCGAACTCGGCCTCCAGGTATTGATTCAACGTGTTGGCCCCGCCGGCCACCAACGCCGTTCCCAAGACGGTGTGCAAGAGCAACGTGACTGCGGCCCAGTCGGCCTGAGTGCGAAGCGAGAGGAAAAAACCCACCGCGACCACGACCAGGACCAACCCGATGATCCGGGGCTTGGTCAGCTCGAGATAGTCCGCGACGCGCCAACCGGCGGTGACGGTCGCCGCCGCCTCGTTCAGTTCGAGGATATCGCTCATGGCGTGGTCACCACCGCCGTCGCGGCCGCGCTCGCTCGATCCGCAACCGGCCGCAGAAGGCGGCGGCTACTCAGGGTCATCAGCAAACTACACGCGAGGAGCATGGCCCCGACCGCAACATGCGCCGACGGCGCCGCCCATCGCAGCATCGTCGGCCACTCTCCGCCCATCACCGTTATTAGCAACGCCAGGCCACCGAGAATGATCTGCAGACCGACCAACACGGCCAGCGCCCGGCCAAACTTCGTCAGCAACGCGAGCTGCGGGTATTGCTCCAGCGCCCACATCGCGACCCAACTCAAAACCAAGATCACCACCACCGCCCACAACACGTGGGCGATCAGGGCCTCGCGGACCCCGAAGTGCCGCCACGCGGCACCGAAGACAAGCTGAAGGAATGCACAGATGGTTCCCACAAGCGCGCCCCGCTGAAAGAACCCCGAACCCCGGACCTCAACCGCCGACCCCGATTCCAGCCAGCCGCTTGATGTCCGCAGGGCGACCACACAGGCGAGGCAGAAACACACCTGCCCCCAGATGCCGTGGACCATGGCCAGCGGTGTCGAAACCGCCCGTACGCGAAGACCGCCCAGAACGCCTTGGATCACGATCGCCAGCAGCGCCGCACACGCGAGGGCACGGAGTGTCGTCCCGCGCCGCCAAGAACACGCCGCGGACACAATGGCAAGCATCCCCACCGTCCAACCGAGGAGTCGATGACCGTGTTCCCAGAGCGTTTTCTCGCCCTGCCACCATCCGGGCGGGTTCACGAACGCGCCGCCCGATGTCGGCCAATCCGGATAGGCCATACCAGCGCCTTTGCTGGTTACGCCGGCGCCGACCACGATGAGAGGCAAGAGCGCGACCGCGAGAACCACGGCCACAACATGCGGCACTCGCTGATAACGGGCCGAATCGCCCCCGGCGTCGGAATGCGGCGAGTTCATCGCGGGTTCGTCGTATCCCATTCGTCGCCGCGGGTGAGGCGGCGGCTGCGTTGGATCCAGTACACACCGGTCGCCGCGATGCTCAGCAGCACGAAACCCACCACCCCGACCAGCACATAGACGCCCATGAGCGCCCCTTTGGTGAGCGGTGAGTCGGGATCGCCGAAGCACACAGCGCACGCGAAAACGGGACTTGCCTGCCAAAGCGCCGCCGCGGCTGCAAGAGCGATCGTTACGCCGCGCTTCATAAGTACCCAACCCCCTTCAACTTTCGCAGGAACCATCGGCCATACACCATCAGTGCGCCCGTTGCCGCCAGTGAACCCACCCCCCAACAGAGCGATCCCGTGTTCCCACTCTTTCGATAGTCCGCGATGGCCCACGCCCCGAACCCCAAGCCCAGGATCGCCGAACTCGCTACGAAGACAAGATGAAACGCTTTGAGAGACATTGCGAAAGCCCACCGGACGCACAAAACGGCGTCGCCGAGAAAATCACCCTACATCCCACATTCCCTCGTGAACCTGCGGCGGCACATCGTGCATCGACAGTACCGGCAGAAACATCAACGTCACGAAAAAGATCGCGCAGATCACCAACACCCACCAGATCGACGGCGCTTTTTCCCACCTCAAGTGCATGAAGATCGCCGCGACCAGACTGGCTTTGAACGCCGCGATCAACAGAGCGACGACGATGTTCCCCGATCCGGGAAAGTGGATCCGCGAGGCGGCGATCGTCACGATCGTCAGGATCGCCAAGGCCGCGAAAACGCGGATGTATGCTTTCACATGCTTGCTGATGTCGGCATGCGCGTCGCCCATGATCGGCTCCTACAGGAGGTACAAAACGGGGAAAAGGAAAATCCACACCAAATCTACAAAGTGCCAATACAACCCCGTGCATTCGATGCGGTTGGTGTAATACTCCGGGTCCTTCTTCCACAACCGGCTTCCCGGAAAAAGGAAATAGGTAATCACGATCACGCCGCCGATAATGTGCAGTGCATGGAGACCGGTCAAGGTGAAATAGAGAGCGAAGAAGTTACTGTGCGAGGGCGTATGGTGGGCCTGGAACTTGGGGATATACTCGAACAACAGCTTCACAACGATGAAGGTCAGGGCCAGGGCGACGGTCAGTCCCAGATACATCCGCCCTTTGGCGAAATCATTCATCTTCAGTGAGGCCCATGCCATCACCATCGTGACGCTCGATACGATCAGCACCAGGGTGTTGAAACCGCCGATTTTCCAACTCAGCTCTGTTTCCTCGTGACCGGGCCAAGCGGCGGGTCCGGTCGCGGGCGCGCCCACCCGCAGCAGCACATACGCGGAGAAGAGGGCCCCGAAGAGCATGACCTCGGAAGCGAGGAACAGCCACGTCCCCAGTTTGCCGCTGTAGACGCCGGTCACCGGGTGGGGTTTGACGGTATAAGGCAAAACCGCAACGGACATGCTCTAGGCCTCCACGGCTGCGTTTTGGGGGAAAAAGTCTTTCCGCATGCCGCGGACGCTGTACTCATACGGCCCGCGGTAGACGACTGGAACCGTGGCGAAGTTGCCGTGCGGCGGCGGCGACGGGGCCGCCCACTCCAAGGTCGTCGCCTCCCACGGATTGTCGGACACTTTTCTTCCGGCCCGCATACTCATGAAGAAATTGAGGATGAAAGGAACCTGCGACAGCCCCAACATCCACGCCCCCCACGATGACATCTGCGTGAGCCCCTGAACGGCGCTCCCATGGGCGTAAAGCGTCTGGTCATACAACCTTCGCGACACACCGGCCATTCCCTGAAAAAACATGGGCATAAAGACGACGTTGATGAATACGAAAGAGAGGAAAAAGTGGATCCTCCCCAGCGCCGAATTCATCGCCCGTCCCGTCACCTTGGGATACCAATGATAAATCCCCGCGAAAATCGCAAAGATCGTCCCCGGCGCCACCACATAGTGGAAATGCCCGATCACGTAGTACGTATCATGCAACTGGATGTCCGACGCCGGCAGTCCAAGCGGCAGACCGGTCAGTCCGCCGATGGCGAACATCGGCAGAAACGCCAGCGCGAATAACATCGGCACGGTAAAGCGAATGGACCCGCGGTACAGACTGATGACCATCGCCGTCAAAATAATGACGGAAGGGATGGAAATAATCATCGTCGTCGTGGCGAAGAACGCGCTGATCCTTGTGCCCATGCCCGTCATGAACATGTGGTGCGCCCAGACGATGAACGACATGAACCCCAGGAAGATGAGGGAATAGACCATCGGCCGATAGCCCCACAGAGGCTTCCGCGTGTTGTTGGCGATTACCTCCGCGACGATTCCCATACCCGGCAAGATCAACACGTACACTTCCGGGTGGGCGAGGAACCAGAACAGATGTTGCCACAACAGCGGACTCCCGCCGCCGGCGTAGTGTTGCGGTACTCCGCTGACCACCAGCCCCTGGGGCATGAAGAAGCTCGTTCCCGCCAGGCGATCCATCAATTGCAGCACCGCCGCCGCCTCCAACGGAGGGAACGCAAGCAGCAACAGAAACGCCGTAACGAACTGCGCCCACACGAAAAACGGGAGACGGAAAAATTCCAACCCCTTCGCCCGCAGTTGGATGATCGTGACGATGAAATTCACCGACCCCAGCAGCGAGGAGGTGATTAGAAAAACCATCCCGATCAGCCAAAAGGTCTGGCCTTGTGTGGCGATCACCGAAAGGGGGGCGTAGGAAGTCCACCCGGAGTTGGCCGCCCCGCCGGGGACGAAGAAGCTGATGAGCATCACCACCCCGCCGACGAAGAAAGCCCAGTAGCTCGCCATGTTGATCTTGGGGAAGGACATATCCGGGGCGCCGATCTGCAACGGCATGACGTAGTTGCCGAACCCGCCGACCACCATCGGCACCACGCCCAAAAAGACCATGATCGTCCCGTGCATCGCGCCGAGCGAATTGTAAAACTCCGGGAGCATGATCCCGCCGGGCATTACCCTCTCCCCGAACAAGCCGCCGATCAGCGGCATCGGCTTACCAGGATAGGCAAGCTGCCAGCGCATCAACATCATCAGGCAGAAGCCGAAGAACAGAAACACCAAGGCGGTCACGGCGTACCAGATCCCGATGACCTTATGGTCGGTCGAGAAAACGTACTTCCGCCAGTAGCTCAGTTCCGGTGGGTGTCCGTGGTCGTGATGGTCGCCGCTCATCAATCCTGTCTTTCGGAATTAATCCTGAAACTCTTCGGGCGGTTTGCTCTTTTCCGCCAGCCAGTCCTCAAACGCTTTCTGCTCCTGAATGTACATGACCGCCCGCATGGAATAGTGATTGTTGCCGCAGAGCTGCGCACAGGCGACTTCATAGGTCCCCATCTTCACGGCCTGGAACCAGACCGGAATGCGCATCCCCGGAATCGCATCCTGCTTGACGCGCATCACCGGCACGAAAAAGCTGTGAATCACATCCTTGGAGGAGATTTCACAAATGATCGGCCGACCAACCGGAATGTGCATCTCCAGTGAGAATATGTCGTCCTTCGCCTCTGGGTTGCTGCGATCCAACCCCAATGGGTTGGTGGCCGTGTCGATGAACTTGGGCTCAACCCTACCGAACTTTCCGTCGGCCCCGGGGTAATGGAAGTTCCACGCGAACTGCTCGGCCACCACGCGAATCCGAACCGGGTTGTCCGTGGGGGGCGGAATGTCGTTTTTCACGCTCGCCCAGATCGGCATGGAGAACCCCAGAAGAATGACGGCCTCGAAGATCGCAACGCCGATTTCCGAGTACTTGGAGGGTTTGGCCTTCACCGGTTCACAGCTTGCCGTGTGTCCCGGCCGCTGTCGGAAACGGACTAGGCAGTAGACGAAGAAAATTCCCCATCCCACGAACAAGACGCCCATGAACCAGTGCATCAGATTGATCAGTTCATCAACCTTGTGTCCGTTCTTGGATACGTCCGGCGGCAGAAACGGGCCGTAGTCCCCGTCGATCTTCACGCCGGGCGCTTTCGGCGCAACGGCCTGGGCCCACGCCGGGGACACGTCCACGAGGAATACACTCAATAGCACGACCGCCGCCGTGATCCAGAGCCATGACTGTCGCGTCAACGAGACTCTCCTACTCGAATCCGATTGCACAACCCTTTCACGGAGCGCAATGCGCCGCTATTTCTTGTCCGGCTCGAAGGTGAGGTCCGCGTCTTTCGTTTCGCCCGAAGTCACCTCAACGTTCGCCTTCATCGTCCCGAACTTCTCGTGCCACGCCTCGACGACGTACTTGCCGGGGGGAAGACCCCTGATCTCAAAGGTCCCCTCGTCGCCGGTCACCGTGAAGAACGGGTGATTGAACACCGCGATGTGCATTCCCATCCAGGGGTGCACGTCGCATTTCACCTTAAACGGCGCCTCGGTCTTCAGAGTGATCTTGTCTTCCATTCCCTGCTTGGGCTGGGTCTTGTTGAATTCCTCATTGATCTTGGGAAGGAAATGGATGTTGTGATTGGTCGGGTCGCTGTTGCGGATCATCACCGACTGGCCTTCCATGACCGCGAGGACGTGTGGGGAATACTGGCAGCCGCTCTGATCCAGGATTGCCTCGTCCTTCTTCGGCGGGAACTTCCGATCGCCCAACCCTTCCTTGATCGACACGACCACGTTCTTGATGGTGATCGGGTCGGCCTTCTTATTCAGCACGACCTCTTCGCTGCCGATCTTTCTGTTGCAATTCGAGTCCTTGGCCGTATCGAGCGTGGTCCGCTTGTACTTTTCCGGGTCGCCCTTAAAGAGGACCTTGCCCTTGATGACCGCGTTGTCCTCGGCCCGCGCCGGAACCGCCGCCATGCCCAGAACCCAGCCGCCCACAACCAACGATGCTACCATTTTCCAACGGTTCATGACCTATCTCCTTGACTCTCGTCACCTTGAAGCGGATTCGTGGCCGCCTTCTATGCGATTCCTCATCCGTTTGCAACCCCGGACTTTTCCAAGCACATCTTGTAGCGTGGCGATCGATCAGAGCACCAGGGGCGACCCTGGTGACGGGGCGTATCCGCGGGCTGGCGCCCGCGGCTCTGTACACGTCGCCGCACGATCGTACCCAATCATGGGGAAGGTTCTACTCCTCAAACTCCTTCGCCTCCTCGAACTCCTCCTTGGCCGCACCGGCCGGGACCTTCGGCAACGGCACGCGCGTGCTTCGCGCTCCGGCGTCGAACAAAAAGTCGACCAGCAGTTCGATGTGGTCCTTCCCTTTGCCCGGATACTTCGCGTCGCCTTCGAAGGGGCTTTTTCCGTCGGGAAAGTTCTGCGGCATCTTGGTGCCCGGCGTGATCCATGCCGGATTGAGCATCCAGTTGTACACCCACTCCCGCCGCAGCCGCTGATGGGTCAGGATGAGGTTCGGGGCGCTGGCCGCCACGAGCAAAACGCGCTCCGTTTCACCCTTGGCGTTGGGCCCCTCGATAACCGCCTTGGTCTCGATATCGCCCGTATCGTAGTACGTGTTGGTGGCGCTGGCCAACTTGAACCCGTCGATCGCCGATGCAACCGGGTAGGGCGTTCCGTTGAGCATGGCAACGGCCTGGTCTCCCTCGCCGCCGACGCTATCGAGACGATACACCTGCACGAAATCGTCGGTGGTCTTCGCCGGTCCCGGCAGCATCCGGCCCATCACGTGACATTTAAGACATCCCATGTCATTGAAAAACCGCGACCCCAGCTCGAACCGCTCCTCCGACGCCAGCGGTGTGGGCGGCTCGACGAACGGGTACTCCACGGTGTACAGCTTCTTGAGGAACTCCACGCGTTCCAACATCTTGGCATGGGACGCGGCGAGCTTGTCCGGCGGCGAGGCCAGGAGGTCCAGCTCTCCCGCGCGCATCAGCTTCCGCTCGATCGCCCATTGACGCAGGCTCGTCGCAGCGGCTTGGAACGGATCCTTCTGATACCAATCGCCGCCCGCTTCGGGGGCCTCCTTTCCCGCCGCCTTCGCCCCGGCCCGGGCCTTCTCCATGTATTCCTCGATCGGGGCCAGGGTCTTGCCGAGCGTCTTGGCATCACGCTGGCTAAGGGCCGCGAAGTATTCCACCAGGGTCGTCGCCTGCTCTCCGCTGAGTTTGAAGCTGGGCATCCGCACCAGCAACCAAGGCCGCAAAGGCTCGACCTGCTTCAGGAATTGGTGCAGCCACTTGTGCTGCACCTTCGCCCCCTCGCCCCACAGCAGCGGCGGAGCGTTAATCTCATCGAACACCACTCGTCCGCTCATCGTCCGGCGGAAATACTGCTGCACCGTCGGAGCGTTATCCTCAATCTGATGGCATCCGATGCAGTTCAGCTCGCGGGTCAGGCTCCTTCCCTTGGCGATGGGACCGAGCGTGTCCCCCTCGTAGTTCACCTTCAGCCGGTCCGTCACTCGCGGGGGAATCCGCGACAGCAGGTACGTCGTCAGCGCCTCCGCCTCCTGCTCGGTGAAGTAGAAGTTCGGCATCTTCAGCTTGTCATAGGGCCGCTTGATCTTCTCCCGGTCCCAGATTCGCGCGTTGATCGCCTTGTGCTTGGCGAATGCGGCGTGCGTGTGCGTAATTTGCTCCCCCAGGTCGTCCGGGGTCGGCGACCAGTAGTTCAGCTCCTTGGCATCCTTCGGATACACCGTGCCGAACACCTGGTCCTTCTCTTTACGCATGTCGCGGAAGGCGTCGTCGTAAAAGGCGAAGTCCAGCTGCGTGACCGGCTTTTCCGCCCAGTTGCTCAGGTCGGTGCCCGGCGGCGTCGTCTCCTCGAAGCCGGGGATCTTGTGGCAGGCGTAGCACCCATAGTGCCCGATCATCTTGTTGCCCAGATACATCAGCTTCTTGTCGTCGAGGCCCATGGGCCGGATCAGGTCATACGCCGCCTGCTCTCCCAGCAGCTTCCTTTCCTCGACGGTCATGGAACGGCCCGAATCGAACGCCGCCCGATCCCCGAGCGAGCCGCGGAGCAGCGAGACAAGCATGTTGGTCAGCTCGCCGTCCTCGTCGCTCATGATCGCGCGACTTCGCCGCTCCGAGCGCTGCGCGGCGAGCAGGTCGAACATCAGATCGTCGGCCATGCGCCGCGCCACACCGTCTGTCGGAAACTCCTTCTGAACGAACTCCTCCTTTTTGAGCGTCAGCAGGTAGGTCGCGATGTCCGCCGCCTCCGCCGGAGACAATCGCAGGCTGGGCATCTTCGTGTCCGGGGCATAGTGGGTCGGCTCCATCAGCCACGAATACAGCCAATCGAAGTTCACTTT
>CAYQZH010000193.1:0-8774 GCA_964421865.1 uncultured Phycisphaera sp.
TCTCGCGCCGTGCCTACGGCACGAACGCGTTTTTTGTACGCGTGAAAGCCCTCCGCGTCGGAAAAATGTGGGTAACAGCAAGCGTTTTACGGCTGGTAGCGCATCGACCCCAACGGCCTCCGCTCAGCCCGTTTCAACGGGCTTTCCGATCCGCGCGACCAGACAACTTAGCGTTGTAGTCCTAGCATCACGCGTTGCAAGTGCCGATGGGTGGCACACATCCGGTTCTCCTGTCGCTCGGGGCTATAGATTCACCACCAGCGGTGTGGCCGGGCAGAGGGATTCAACTCGGCGCGGATCCACCGCAACGCCGAGTCCAGAGGCTATCAATCGCGGTGGGCGGCCGGCATAGCCGAAACGCAGTTCTTTCCGCACCACGTCATCGCTCAACAGGAACGACCCGAAACATCCTTCGGCCCAGGTGACGCCGGGGCAGACTTCGAGAAAGCGCAGGCCGGCGGCGGAGAGGACGCTGGTCTCGCCGACCATGCAGCCCAGTTGGATGCGGACGTTCTCTCGCCGCGCCAGGGCGGCCAGGCGGAGAGACGGGAGCAACCCGCCGCACTTGCTGATGCGGATGTTGAAGCCGTCGGCCACGCCGAGTTGAAGGAGCCGTTGAGCGTCGTCGAGGGTGATGAGCGACTCGTCGTGGACGAACACGCGAGCCGCGGCATGAGCCTGACCCGCGGCATTCATGCCGGGGGTCACCCCCGCCCCCGCCCTCGCCGCCGCCACGAGGTCGCGAAGTTCCTCTTCCCTTCCTCGCCGCAGGGGTTGCTCCACGGCGCAGATCGGGGCATCGCGTGTCGCGGAGAGCCATTCGATGGCACTCTCCTTCGACCAGGCGCCGTTGGCGTCGACCCGCAGGGTCGCCCGGCCTTTCGCAAGCGGGCGACGGAGGTAGTTCAACACGGCTTGGAGCGGGTCCCGATCGTCCGGCGTGCCCACCTTGAGCTTGAAGTCCCGCAGGCCTTCCCAGTACATCAGGCGGAGCTGCCGCACCGTCCGGGAAAGCTCATCGCTTGCCAGGACGCCGCTGAATCGGATTTGCCGGATGCTGCCGGGCGATCCGAAACCGGGAAGGCCCATCCATTGCACAACGGCGTCCAGGTCGCGGTGATACGCACGGAGCACCGCATCCAGTAGCGCCAGTTCGACGGCGGCCCGGGCGGCCGGCATCAGCCGTCCGTTGTCGCGCCAGGGCAAGGCTTCGATCGCCTCCAACGCCTCGGGGAACGACTGCGGATGAAAACCGATGAGGATGGGAATCAACGTAGCCTGGATTCCGTGGACCACCGACTCGACGGTCTCTTGGGTCACGTAGGGACGGGGCAGGGTCTCGCCGTAACCGACGATGCCGTTGGTCAACTCCACGGCCACCACGACGGGATCGGCATGGTCTCGTTGCGACGCGGCGTGGGTCACTCGCCCGCGAAGCGGAATCGAAAGCGGAAAAACGCTGACCCGATGGACGACAACCGCACGCATGGGCGGTCATGGTAGGGCAAACACTCGCTTTGTGTAATGTTTGCGGTCCGAATCCGAGCGTGAAGCGGGAGCGACCCGACCGCCCCCGACTGGGAGCCCGGACGCACCGGGAGTCGGGGCGCACCCATCGCGCGTCGAAGATCCATCTACGATCGAAGGTGCTGCGTGGTCGCTCTCATCCGATCGATGACGAGGCCCCAACAGAGGACTCGCTGAACAGCCCCAGCGCTGCAAGCAATCTAATCTGCGACTGGTTGTAACGTACAACGGCCGCGGCGAATCGCAGCCGCGCCTGCGTGGCCGCGTCCTGCGCTTGCAACACGTCGAGCGTCGTCATCGTCCCGACCTGAAGATTGGCCTGGCTTAGCCGAAGGGCTTCTTCGGCGGACGCTACCTGTTGCTTGGCGAATTCGATCAATTCGGCGTAGGCACGGGTGGCCTGGGAGGCGGCGACTGTCTCAGCGCGCACCTCATCCAGCAAACGCTGGAATCGTACAACTGTCTGCCGTTCGAACGCGCTGGCCGTCTTGAGATCGCCCAGCGTGGAAAGGCTAAGCCGCCAGCCTGCGGCCGCCGTGGCCCGCTGCTGGTCGCTGAAGCTGTACGTCTGGTCATCGCGTCCATCCAACCGCTTCGAACCGCGAAGGATGCCCTCCTTGATCAAGCCATTGCCGAACGGGTTGTTACTAAACGATCCGTTCGACGAAGCCGGGTTCAATATGAGGTTGCCCGGAATGCCCTCCGGCGCAACCACGTTGTTCGCGTGACCGGTGATGCCGCCGTACTGGTAGGCGAGCGACAGGGTTGGGCCGAAGCCGCTCCACCAAGTTTTCTTGCGATCCGCAATCGCTGCGTCCATCAGGCTCCGAAGATTTTCCAATTCCGGTCGGAAGACCACGGCAATGCCGAGCAGTTCATCCAATGCCAAGTCCCCGCGAACCAGTTGCGTCTTTTCCAGCTTGGTGAGCGCCGGTACCAGCGTGACGGACGAATCCAAATGAAGCGTAACGGCCAAGTCGACGGAACCGTCATAGAACTCCTTCAACGCTGTCACTAAGTCCTGCTGGCGCTCGGCGAGGCGGGCCTCGGCGCGTAGCACATCGGCCTGCACCCCTGTTCCCGTATTCAGCCGCAAGCGGTTCACTCGGAGAAGTTCCGTGGCTTCCTGAACACCCTGTTGCGCCGCCGAAATCCGCGTTTGTGCAAGCACAAGAGCATAAAACTGCACCGAAGCGTCGCGCAGCGTAGTTGCGACAACCACCTCTTCCAGATGTTCCGAGGCCGAGAGCCGCTTCTTGGCCGCCACGATTTCGTACATCACTCGCCCGGGGTTGACGATCCACTGGACCGCGACGGAAGGCTGGAACGAGTTGAATCCCACGCCAACGATATTACCTTCCGTCGCGCGCACGCTCCCTTCCACGTGCTCGAACAGTGCGGTCGGAACGATGGCCGGAAACGCGGCCCCGACGGTGCTCTCATAACCGCCTTCGCGGGCGGTCACGTTCAGTCTTGCCTGAACGATGTCCGTGTTCTGCGCGATGGTCACTCGAACCACGGTCGGCAGGTCAATCGAGACCAGTTCCGTGTGCATCGGTTTGATTTGTGACGTCTCCAGCGGGATCGCCGTGTCGGAAGCAGTGCCGCCGCGCGGCGATACGTCAGGCCGATCCAAGGCAGCCCGCGGTCCGGGCCGTGACACGCAAGCGCCAAGAACGAGCCCGGAAAGCAGAAAACCGCTAAGCCGTCCGGAACGTCGATTCGTAGTTCGATAGATGATGTTCATGAACGCCCATCCGTGCGTACGGCGCGTCTGCACCAAACCCCGGGGGACGCAAGCTTCGGCATTAGCCATGTTCATTGCCTTCTCCTGTTGACCGTACATCGTTCGACCGGCTCGCGCGTGGTCTCAGCCGCCCGTCCAGCGGGCCGGGTCGTAGTGGACGCTCGCCGGATCGTCCGGATCGAGCGAGGCGGACCGTGTGGAGGCGCCCCGAAACGCGATCGCGTACACCGCCGGGATCACAAAGAGCGTCGCTAACGTGGCGGTCGCGAGTCCGCCGATCGCCGCTCGACCCAGCGGTGCACTCTGCTCGCCACTCTCACCGAATCCGAGGGCGATGGGAATCATGCCCGCGATCATGGCCGAACTGGTCATCAGAATGGGTCGAAGGCGGTGGGCCGCGCCTTCCAACACCGCGTCAGCCACGGTCGCTCCGCGGAGGCGGGACTGCTCCACGAAGGTGACCATGAGGATGGCATTGGCCACACCCACGCCCACCGCCATGATGGCGCCCATGAAGGACTGCACGTTCAAGGTCGTGCGGGTGAACAGCAGGGCTATGGCTACTCCGGCCAGGATGGCTGGAATCGTCGCCACCACAACGCCGGCAAGGCGAACGGACTGGAAGTACGCCGTGAGTAGCAGGAGGATCACGACGATGGCCATGCCCAGTCCGGTGGAGAGCCCGGTCAGCATTTGATCGAGCGGCGCCAACTGGCCGCGGACTTCCACGTTCACGCCCTTGGGCAGTTCGCCTGCGTCGCGAATGGCCGCAGATACGATCTTGTCCGCCTTGCCGAGGTCGTTGTCCGCGACGTTGCCGGTGAGCGTCACCATGCGACGCATGTTGTATCGGTCGTATTCTCCCGGCATTTGACCGCTCGATACCTTGGCCACGTCTCGGAGCAGGAGGTTCGCGGCCCCGAGGTTCTTGACGGGGATGGTTTCGATCGCCCGCGGAGAATCCATGAGGCCCTCCGGAATCTCAAGTTGAACTTGGTATCCGATGCCCGTCTTGGGGTCGGGCCAAAAGTTCGGAACGGTGTACCGACTTGATGACGTCGCCGCGATGAGCGAGCGCGCGACCTCCGCGGCCGCCACGCCCGAGAATCCCGCGCGCAAGCGATCGATCGTCACGTCGACGGTGGGATACTTGAGCGACTGGGCGAACTGGAGATCGCGCAGCGACGGGGCCGCCGCGAGCCGTTCCTTGATCCGACCGGCGACGGATACGTTGACCGCAAGGTCGGGGCCGGTGACGGCGACTTCGACGGGGGTCGGCGAGCCGAAACTCATCACGTCGCTGATGATGTCCCCGGACTCGAAGCTGAACTGTACCTCCGGCAAGTCCTGCGCAAGCACCTTGCGAAGGCGCTCCTTGAGGGCATTGGCGGAGCCGACGGCGCCCGGCCTGAGCTTTACGCGGAGCACACCTTCCTGCGGACCGCCCATCCATAGATAGATGCTGTTGATCGGATAGTTGGGCGTGACGGCGCCGACGTATCCAAGCACTTTCTCGACGTTGCCCGCGCCGACTTCGCGCCGAATGGTTTCCAGAACACGGTTGGCGATGGATTCCGTTCGCTCGATGCGCGTCCCGTCCGGGGCGCGAAAGCGGAGTTGGAACTGACCGGTATCCACCGTGGGGAAGATTTCGATGGCGAACCCGGCACCGATGAAAGCGATAAAGGCGACCGCCACGGCCAGGTAGCCCGGCGCGACGATCCAACGGAAAGGGATCAGCCTGCCCAGGGCGCGACGGTATGCAACTCGCACGGAGGTGAAAAAGGAAAGTTGCTGGGTTGCGCCGCCGCCGGGAGCATGATGTCGAAGAAGCCGGATGCAAGCGACAGGAACGAAGGTGCTCGACAGGAGGTACGAAAAAATCATCGAGAAACCCACGGCGAGCGAGAGCGGAACAAACATCGCCCGTGCCGCGCCCACCATGAACAACGAGGGGATGAAGACAGCGATCACGCACAGCATCGACAGGAAGCGCGGGGTTGTGGTCTCCGTACTGCCGTCGAGCACGGCGCGGGCCAGCCCGGTCGCATGCTCCGCGTGCGCGTGAATGTTTTCGATGGCGACGGTCGCCTCATCCACGAGGATTCCGACGGCGAGGGCCAGTCCGCCGATGGTCATGATGTTGACCGTCTGCCCGGTCAGCCAGAGCGCGCACACCGCACCCAGGAGGGCGAAAGGGATGTTCAGCACCACAATCAGGACGCTTCGCCAGTCGCGCAAAAAAACCAGGACCGTCGCGCCTGTCAGGACGGCGCCGAGCAGGGCTTCGAGGATTAGCGCCCGAATCGCCCCTGTCACGTAGGGAGACTGGTCGAATTCGAAGGTCACATGGATGTCGTCAGGAATGGCGGCCTGCATTTTCGGCATCGCCGCCTTGACGTGGTTGACCACGGAGAGCGTGGAAGCGTCGGACCGTTTGGTGACGGGGATGTAGATCGTCCGCCGGCCATCGACCAAGGCGAAGCCGGTGCTGATGTCGGCGCCGTCCTCTACGGTGGCGACGTCGCGGAGGTACACAGGCGGGGCGCCGGGGCGGATGGCGATCTGCCCGAACTCCGGCGGCGTGGGCACGACGGAGTTGACCCGAACGATCGGCATCAGGTCGTCGACGCGGATGTTGCCCGACGGGCTAATGGCATTGCCCGCGGAAAGAGCGGCGGCGACTTCCTCCGGCGACATGCAGAGGGCGCGTAAACGGTCCGGATCGAGGCGGATGACGATCGTTCGCTGACTGCCCCCAAACGGCGGCGGCGCGGACACGCCCGGCAGGCTGGCGAACATGGGACGCACTCGGAACAGGGCCAGGTCCTGGACTTCGCCCAAACTGCGCGTCTCACTGCTCAGGACGAGGAAGCCGACGGGAACGCTGCCCGCGTCGTAACGCATGACGAACGGCGGAACGGTTCCGGGCGGCATAAAGGCCCGCGAGCGGTTCACGTGGGCGATGACTTCGGACATGGCCTGCGGCATCTTCGTGCCCTCGTGGAAGAAGAGTTTAATGAGCGCCAGACCCTGAATGTTCTTCGATTCCACGTGCTCGATGCCGGTCACGTACAGGAAGTGGTATTCGTAGTAGTTCGTCAGCAGACCTTCCATCTGCGCGGGATCCATGCCCCCGTAGGGCTGGGCGACGTAAATCACCGGCACGCCCATATCGGGGAAGATATCCACCGGCATGCGCCGCAGGGCGATCGTCGAAACCAACAACGCCGCCACGATCGCGACCATCACGGTCGTTGGGCGGCGGAGAGCGAACTGAGGTAGGTTCATGGAACGATCTTAAGCCCGAAAGCACGGTGCGCGAACCGCACCCTCGCGCGTCGGTACCTCGACGAGCTAGGCATCGGGTGCATACGATTCGGGGTCTATCACGATTAAGTTCGGACGCTTAGGCGCCTCTTTTGAGGACGGCCCGCACCAGGGTTCCATCGACGACCAGCCCCTTGCCCGTAACCACGACGAGGGAGTCGTCGTTCAGTCCGTCGGTGACCTCGACACGAATGCCGTCGTCCAGCCCGGTCCGGATCGGCGTACGGACGGCCCGATCATTGACCACCGTATAGACGTACTTCGAGGCGCCCTCGGTCAACAGCGAAGAGGCCGGGACCGTGAGCACAGCGGCGTGACGGTCGATTTCCAAGACGACTTGGGCGTACATCCCGTGCATCAGGCGACCGTCGGGATTGGGCAGGTCGATCTCTACTCGCATCGTGCGGGTGTCCGCCTTGAGCGAGGACGCGATACGGGCGATGGTCCCGGCAAGTTCAGTGCCCTCAAGCCCGTAGGGCCGAACCTTCGCGGCGCACCCCGGTCGGACAAACGCGATATCGGACTCAGGCACCTCGATCAAGATCCGCAGCATGTCGGTGCGCTGAACCGTGAACAACGGCGTCGTGCGACTGGTCGTTGCCGACTGGACCAAGGCCCCGCGGTCCACCAATCGCCGGGATACGAGGCCGTCGAAGGGTGCGACGATCTGCGTGTATTGCATGAGCGTCTGGGTTTTCTCGAACCGCGCTTTCGCCACCTCGACATAGGCCAGGGCAGCATCGCGGAACGCCTCGGCACCGGCGACGTCGGCCTGCGCGGCAGCAATTTTGGCTTCAGCGATTCCTACCTCAGCCTCGGCGATGTCGTGCTGGTTCTGGGCTTCGTCCAGTTGTTCTTGCGTAATGGCTGTTCCGCCGAACAGTTCCTTCCGGCGGTGCAGCGTCGTCTTCTTGAGCGTATGTTCCGCCTGGGCACGCACGAGCATGCTCTTGGCAACGTCTTCCATCTTGTTCGCCTGAACGATCTTGGACTCAGCCGTCCGGACTCCCGCGACCGCGGCTGCATGAAGCGCCTGGGTCTCGGCCAATTCCTTGACCATTTCCGGAACGTCGATGACCGCAAGCACGTCGCCCGCCTTGACGCGATCGCCGATGTCCACGCGCACTTCGGAGATATACCCGGACGCCTTGGAGTAAAGGTCTGCTTGCTCGTAAGCCTCCATGGTCGCGGGAACGTCCAGGAATCGCGACATGTTCTGCCGCTGGGGCGTTGTCACTTCGACGCCTCGCGGCGTTCCCGAAACGGCCGATCCGACAGTTGTTGGGGACTTTGGCGACTCCGATGCCCTTGCGTTCACTTGGCGCTTGCCAATCCACAACCCGCCCAGTGCCACGACCAGCGCGCCAACCATCCCGATCCATCGTGCATGTTTCTGCATTTCCTATCTCCTAGCCGACCGTCGCCACGGCGACGCGACCCGCCCTCTTCAATAGTGTGTACAACACCGGAACAAACACCACGACCAGCACTGTGGAAACCGTCAGACCACCCACCACGGCGCGGGCGAGTGGAACGTTCGCCTCGGTGCCGCGCCCCATTCCGATCGCCATCGGGATGAGCCCCAGAATCGCCGCAAGGGCGGTCATGAGAATGGGTCGCAATCGAATCTTGGCCGCCCCGAGCGCGGCATCGAAGATCGATAGTCCTTGTTCGATCCGCAGCCGATTGGCGAACTCCACGAGCAACACGCTGTTCGACACCGCGATGCCCACCATAAAGATCACGCCCATGAACGACTGAATATTGATCGTCGTGTTCGTAATGTAGAGGGTTACAAGCACGCCGATGAGTCCCAACGGCACCGCGAACATCACGATGAATGGATCGACGAACGAACGGAATTGAGCGACCATGACCAGGTACACCAGCACGCTCGCGAGAGCGAGGCCGAAGCCAAGGCTCGCAAACGATTCCTTCATGCTCGCCACCTCGCCGCGCATGTAAATGCGATAACCCTCCCACGGCTTCGGTGTCCCCGCGGCGGCCGCCGCCTGGTCCTCTGCGGCCATGTCGGAGCGAAGCGCTTCAATTCCCTTTTCGATTTCCGCGGCCACCGAGCCCACATCGCGCCCCTGAACATTCACAAACACGTCCGTGACCCGGTTGATGTTCAGTTGATTGATCTCCGCCGGTGCCGTCGTGCGGCGGA
>CAYQZH010000194.1:0-8746 GCA_964421865.1 uncultured Phycisphaera sp.
CTCGTCCGCGCCCACCAAGCTCTCGATACGGTTAGATATCAATGAGACACTACACTAGCTGGCGTGATGGCCCAGGTGCCCGATCAGTCGTTGCCCCAGCAGAACAAGGAATGGGGCGAATGGATGGGCGCGTATCGGTTCCTGAATAACTCCAAGACCACCTCCCATCAGATTCAATCCACGCCTGGCCCGCGAGTCCGTCAGCAAGGCCAGTCCCGACCCGTCGTCGCCGGCCAGCCAGCCGGAGGCGCTGCAAGCCTTCGTGCCGCGCCCTTGGGTGCTGATCGTTGCCAAGCTCGCCCCATGCGATGGGATCGAACTGACGCCGTGTCGGTTTTGGCTGACGATAGCCCAACGCGGCGGCTCCCTCGCCCGCAAAGGCGACGGCCCGCCCGGTTGGTCGACCCTCTGGCGCGGCTGGTACGACATCATGTTGATGGTCCACGGTGCTGAACTCCTGGCCCCCATCGCGGAGGGCGGAACTTGTGTATAAGGGTCAGGTTCCGAGGGCCCGGCGTTCTCGGTCGACGCCTCGATCCGGCGCGTCCGCGACGCTTTCACCTCCGAGAGCACAAGCCCGCGAGTCAATCGACAAACGCACCGCTACACCCGACAATGGGGTGCGCGGCACAAGGCACGGTGCGCTATGCCATCGTACGAATGTCCCATCTGTCGGAAGGTCGTCTCTGTCTCGCGCAAGGAAGACGCGCCCTTCCGCCCTTTCTGCAGTGAACCTTGCAGACTCGTGGACCTTGGGCGCTGGCTTGACGGCACCTACTCGGTCAGTGAACCGCTCTCGCCCTCCGATTTCGAGTGCCGCGACGACGACAGGGACGTGCCGCCCGATTAGTGCGTGCCTGCCCGCGGTTCGCAGGCATCAGCGAGCACGCGGCAGACGCGGTCCTGAATAGCTTTGTACGGTGCGCTCGATCCGGGATAGCCGTTGAAGAGCACGGCGAAGGCGAAGCGCGGACCGGCGTCGGAATCAACGTAACCGGCCAATGCCCGGATGCCGCGCATGGTACCCGTCTTGGCGTGGACGCGACCTTCCGAATCTTTCAGCCGTTTGCGCAGCGAGCCATCTACGCCCGCGGTGGCGAGGCTGTCATGCAGGAGCGGTCCGAAAGGCTGCCGATACGCCCAGGCGAGCATGGCCGTCAGTTGACGCGCGGTGCAGGCGTTGCGGCGGCTTAGACCCGACCCGTCCGCAACGGTCAACTCGTGGGTGTGGATACCTGCGCGGTGAAGCATCTCCGCAACGGCGTCACCTCCCAGTTGCCAACTTCCTAGCGCATCGTGCAGACCTCGATGTCCCGCCCAGGCGTAGCCGGCGCGTTTGAGGAGGCACTCGGCGAACAGATTTTGGCTATCCTTTCCGGCTCGGGCGAGGACGGCGGCGAGCGGAGTCCGCTGTTCGGCGACGATCGTCAAGTTGCCGGGCAGTCCGCCATCGGGGCGGCGCACGTGTTCCCGTCGAATCCGTCCGCGGACGACGACGCCCTTTCGGGCCAGTACGTGCCGCAGGGAGTCGGCGAACAGCAGGCCCGGATCGGGGAAGGAGACCGAACCCAAATCGACCCGTTTCCCGCACCGCCCGCTGACGGCGTACTCGAAGGTGTCGAAGTCGTGGTGAAGGGTTGGCGTACCGATGCCGCCGGATTGACAGGCATTGAGGATCTTGGGCAACGACGTTTCGGGTCGCACAGACACCAAGGGGGGCGCGTTCCGCGTCTTGCTCGGCGTGACGATGATGTCGAGGCAGTTGTCGTTGTAGTTCAGACCATCAACGGGGGCCGCGTACCAGTTGTCCAAGTCGCCCCGCTCCCAAGAGGGATGCAGCCGTTGATCGTCGAAGACGGTCTCGTCGATGATGAGATCGCCGGGGAGGGCCGTCAGTCCTCGTTGTCGAAGGGCATCCGCCCACCGCTCGAACGGAGCGGCGATCGTCTCCCCCCGGCTCCTGTGCAGCTTCTCGTCGCCGAACCCGGGGTCGCCGTCGCCGATGACGATGAGGTTGGCGCCATCGGTGGCGAGAACGGTGTCGAAGGCGAACTGAGGCCCTAGTTCCACAAGGGCCGCGGTCATGGCGAAGAGCTTCATCGTGCTGGCGGGCATCAGCCCGGCGTCGGGGGTCTGCGCGAAAATGACTCGGTCGGAGGCCAGGTCGATCACGCACGCGCCGACCGTCGCTGAAGAATGGGGAAGTTTCGCCAGCGCCGCGCGAAGCTCAGCCTCGATTCCGGGATCGGCGTGAGCGCGAGGCGGCCACACAGCCAGGAAGCTGAGGAGGACGAGCGCGGCCCACGACCGCTGTGATCTCTCGACGCGTTGCGCATCCATGCGGCCGTTATCGTACCGCATGGCCGTTTTCGATCAACGGATCGCCATTGGGCCCGGGGCGCCGCCGGTTCGGCGGGGCAGTCCGTTGAGCGCTGGTCCGCGAAGGCAGATGCAATTATGCTCTTCGCCAGGTTGGGGGCGTAGCTGGTTCCATCTGCTTTAAGCCGTGGCAAAGAACATGATCTTGCAGATGCACGAATCCCGGGCCAACCCGGCAACCGACACGGCGGCTTCGGGCGACCGGACGGGGTTCAACATCGCCTCCTATCTCCCGCGTATGGCTGCAGAGAGGCCCGACCAATCGGCAGTCGTGCTCGCACGCTCGCGCGACGCGATTACGTTTTCCGAGCTGGAGTCGCTCTCCAACCGCTACGCCAACGGGCTAACGACAACAGGAATCACGCGAGGCACGCGGGTCCTGGTCATGGTCGAACCCGGCTTCGAGTTTCTCGGTTTGATCTTTGCCCTGTTCAAGATCGGCGCGGTCCCGGTGATGATCGACCCGGGGATGGGCGTGGGGCGGATGCTGGAGTGCATTCGGACGGTGGATCTGCACGGCTTCGTGGGCGTTCCGCTCGCCCATGTCGTCCGTGTCCTTCGACCATCGGCCTTCAAGAGCGTTCGGTCCGTGGCCACGGTCGGGAAACGATGGTTTTGGGGCGGGTCCACCCTCGATGAATTGTTGCGAGGCGCGAGCGATCATTTCACCATCGCGGAGACGAAACCGACGGACACTGCGGCGATTCTCTTCACCAGCGGCAGCACCGGACCGGCCAAGGGCGTCGTCTACGAGCACGGGATGTTCGACGCCCAGGTGCGGATAATCCAAGGCTTCTACGGCATTGAACCGGGTGAAATCGACTTGCCGACCTTCCCGCTGTTCGGGTTGTTCAGTGTGGCGATGGGCATGATCGCGGTGATTCCCGACATGGACGCGGCCCGACCCGCTCGCGTAGACCCCGCGAGGATCGTCGAGGCGATCCGCGATCACGGCGTGACCAACACGTTCGGTTCGCCGGCGATCTGGACGCGGGTGGCCCCGTATTGCGTGGAGCATGGCATCCAACTTCCCACGCTACGCCGCGTGCTCATCGCGGGCGCGCCGGTGCCGTGGCCGGTCATCGAACAATTGCATCAGGTGCTGTCCGCCGAGGCCGACGTGCATACCCCCTACGGAGCGACGGAGTCGATGCCCGTTTCCTCCATCCCTGGTCGAGAGCGGCTGCATCTGCGCAGCGGCGCTGGGGGTGCGGGCGCCGGGACGTGCATCGGTAGACCGGTTCCGGGGACCGATGCACGCGTGATTCGGATCACGGATGATCCCGTCCGCGAATGGTCGGATCAGCTTTGGGTTCCCGACGGGGAGTTCGGCGAGATCGCGGTCGCCGGCCCGGTCGTGACCAAAGCCTATTTCGGCCTGCCCAACGCGGATGCGCTGTCGAAGATTCACCAGGGTGACAAAGTATGGCACCGCATCGGCGACATCGGCTACCGCGACGCCGAGGGGCGTCTGTGGTTTTGCGGGCGCAAGTCGCAACGCGTGGTGACGGAACATGGCACGCTGTTCACCGACTGCTGCGAGGGCGTATTCAACGAGCACCCCGACGTCGCCCGGTCGGCGTTGGTCGGCATTGGACCGATCGGGGATCAGACGCCCGTCATCGTCATCGAGCCAAAACCCGGCCGCTTCCCCCATCGAGCGCGAGTTGGAGTTTTCACCCGCGAACTTGTCGAACTCGCCCAACGCCAGGCCAATCGCCATTCGACATTCAACACTTGTCCTGAGCCTCGAAGGAATCGACAATCGGCAATTCCCAATCGGCAATCGGCAATCGGCAATTGGCAATTGGACCAGGTTCTGTTCCACCGCTCGTTGCCCGTGGACGTCCGTCACAATGCGAAAATCAACCGCGAAGCCCTGGCCCGTTGGGCGGCACGGCGACTTGCATGAGAGCGCTGATCGCGGGTGCCGCAACGGTAAGGAAGCGGTTAATCCGAACCCGGAGCGCAAACGACGGGCCAATCCGAGCGTGGAGCGGAAGCGACACGACCCGTGTAGCGTCGGGGCTTTTCCCCGGCGACGTAGCGTCACCCCTCGTGGGTGGCGAGCTTTCCGCAGCGCGACCCCGGCGCAACGGGCCGTCGCCCCTTGACAGAAGGCCCTTTACGCGGGTATTCCGCTGCAGTGTTATCTGGAGGCAATGCCTGAAAGCGGGCTCGACCACATGAACAGGAATTAGCGGACAGGCGAACCGCATGGCCAAGTTTGGGCACGTCTTCATCTCGGGCACCATTTGGATTGCGATCGCTGCGGGCATCGGCGTACTTGGTTCGTGGATGACTGGGCTCGACGGCGTTTGGTGCGTTGTCGGATGGTTGCTTGCCATGGTCGGTTGGGGCTTTGCGGTGATGTCCGCGGTCCACTTGTGGCGTATCACCAGTCTCCAAATTAAGGGTATGCGCATGGTGCGTGATGACCCGGAAGGATTCGCGCGTCTCAGTCAGCAATACGACGAAGCTATGCGCCGGGGCCAGGACGAAAGGTGAAATGTCCGCTAACCAACCCCTGCAGTTGACCTGCACGCGGGCGTCGCCGGATAATCTGTTGTCGCGGGTTCTGTTCCCGCCCGCGGCAGCCAACTGAACGGGGAGCCGTTAGATTCCTAAATTGCAACGCTCTCGCGAGGCACGTTCTCGTGTATAAGAGGGCAATCGACATGTCCACCTGCTGCCTCTGTGGCGACCCGATCGAATCCGACGGCGCGACTCCCGACGACGCGCTTTCGATGGATCACGTTCCGCCGAAACAGTTCTATCCCAAAGAATTTCGCATTGACCGAAACCCCAACCTTTGGCTGGCTCCGACTCACAGGCGTTGCAATGAAGACTATCGCAAGGACGAAGAATACTTTTACCATGCAATGTATGGCGTCGTTCAAAAAAACAACCAACAAGTTGGGCAAATGATTCGCCGAGATTTCGGTCGTCGCACGCACAATCCGCAAACGCCAGCAATGATGCGGAACATTCTCAGGACGTTCACGACTGTTACCGAAGGTGGTATCCATTTGCCGCCGGGCATTGTCCAGTTTAGCGTGGATCAATACCGATCCCAGCGGGTGGTCATCAAAATCGCCCAGGGACTGTTTTATCTTGATCGCGGCGTCCACATGCCTCGCAAAAACTGCAGGGATATTCGGCTGTGCCTCGATGAATCAGACGTTCCTGAACTCTACACTTTGTCGTGGCAGGGCGCAGAGTCCAAAATGGTGTGCCGTGACGTGTTCTCCTTCCGGCGATTTGAATTCGAGAATCTTCATTTGTTCTCGATGTTGTTTTGGGAATCATTGATGTTCTGTTGCGCATTCGAAGATCGATTAAGATGCGAGCAATAAGCGTACGGGCTCTAAGAAGGCGATGCACCCGACCCGGCTTCCCGGCGCGATGGGAGCCCAGTCAAGGATGATCCGGTCGAGAAACCTGTGTGTTGTGATGCAAAAACTAAATGGCGAGAAGGAATTTCGTAGACGTTCGGAGGTGGATACATGGCACTCCTACGCTGGTCGCTCGTGATTCCGGCTGCCATCGCTGCGAACTTCATAGCCTACTTTGCAGCAGGTTTTGCACACGCGCTCGCAAACGGTTTTGAGAAGACTGCTA
This sequence comes from uncultured Phycisphaera sp., assembly GCA_964421865.1. Taxonomy (GTDB): domain Bacteria; phylum Planctomycetota; class Phycisphaerae; order UBA1845; family UBA1845; genus SBAX01. The sequence goes on from CAYQZH010000194.1 coordinate 6,001, forward strand.
CGTTTTGGGGCGCAACCGATATGAACGGCGAATGGATCTCCGGCACCTTTGCTATCATCTGGGTGCGAGGCACGTCAGGGGCATTTTCGACATGGGCAGCGGCGAAGGTTGCTCCCACGAACCATCACGTTGCGGCTCGCGCTTGGTTCGTATTGCTCGCACTATTCTGTGCAGGAATGTTAGTTTTTGGTCTGAGTCGGGGAGTAGCGCCGAGCGGAATCGGCGTCTGGTATCGCAGCATTCTTGAGCTACTTGCAGTACTTGGAGGATCTGCAATAGTCGCTTGGGAAATTCCAAAAGAAGTGACGTAGTGTCGGGTCATCGACCCGACAGCCCCGGGATGATCGCTCCGCGATCATCCCCCCACCGATCACCCCGCAAGTTCTGTCGCTGGAGGAACCTGTGCTATGCGCTACCATCGACCCATGCTCTCGGCGGTCGCATCACGCCGCGCGTGGTCCCTTGTTTTCTTGCTGTTCGATCCACGTTTCTCCATCCGCAATCGACATTCGACATTCGCCAATCGACAATCACCTTCATCCCTCCGTCCCTCTGTCCCTTCGTCCCTTCCATTTCGGCGTTTTTCCGTTTCCCTCGGCGGCTTCGTGCCTTCCACGAAGTGCCACTACATGGCAGTCACGAAAAAACCGTACTCGCAGAACGAACCCATTTGACAGCGATGGCTCATAAAACAAAGCAAAAGTGTTTCCACTCGCGGCTCTCACCTTCCTTGACCCCCGACCCCCGTCAAACCATGCTTTGCCCATGAAAGTTCTGGTCACCGGCGGCGGGGGGTTTCTGGGGAGCGCCATCGTGCGGATGCTCCACGAACGTAGTGACGAAGTGAGCGTGCTCGGTCGCGGCACGTACCCGCACATCGCTCCATACATCAAGCGGGCGTTCCAGGCCGACATCCGGCTCGCGTCGGCGGTTCAGCGTGCCTGCGAGGGAATGGATGTAGTCTTCCATGTGGCCGCACTGGCGGGCATTTGGGGCAAGCGGAGCGACTTCTGGTCCATCAACGTGAACGGAACGCGGAACGTCATTGAGGCGTGCCGTGCGAACGGTGTGTCTCGGCTTGTCTACACAAGTTCACCGAGCGTGGTCTTCGGACGGGACGACCTGTGCGGCGTTGATGAATCAACCCCCTATCCCTCGCGGTACTTGGCCGCCTACCCGGAGACGAAAGCCGCCGCGGAGCAAATGATCCTCGCCGCGAACTCCGCGAGCCTCGCAACGGTCGCTCTGCGACCGCATTTGATCTTCGGCCCGGGCGATCCCCATCTCATCCCACGGGTCATCGCCCGTGCTCGGGCTGGTCACCTGCGACAGGTCGGCGATGGGCGCAACCTCGTGGACGTGACGTACATTGACAACGCCGCCCGCGCCCATTTTCAGGCCGCCGACGCGCTGGGACAGGGTTCGCGCTGCGCCGGGAAAGCCTACTTCATCAGCCAGGGCAAACCCGTCGAGCTGTGGCCATGGTTGAACGACCTGCTCGAGGGGGTTGGTGCGCCGGTCGCGACCCGAGCTGTATCCTTCGATAACGCGTATCGGGTTGGTGCCGCCTTCGAGTTAATGTACCGTACTTTAGGGATCATTCGCGAGCCGCCTATGACCAGATTCCTAGCTTCTCAACTTGCGAAATCTCACTATTTTGACATTTCTGCGGCACGGCGCGACTTCGGCTACGAACCCTCGGTTTCGACCGGCGAAGGCGTGCGGCGAGCGGTCGGATCCCCCTACGGGCGCCTGGCCGATTCGACGTACGCGGGCGGCCCGGGGGTGTCTTGAGAGTTGCTGCGGGCAGGCGCAGGAGGAAGGTTACACAGGGCACCACTTGTGCTAAGATAGGCATTCTTGGCGTGGACTTCAAGTGTATCGCTCCCCGGGGTCCGGGGGGCGGCCGTGCGGTGGTTGATGGACTATTCAGAACGGGTGGTCATAACCGGAGTGGGGCTGACGGCCCCGAACGGCGACACGTTGGAGGCGTTTCGCGGCAACCTGCTCGGGGGCGTCTCGGGGATTACGACCATCGAAACCCGATTCATGGGCCGCGTCCTGGCCGGGGTCTGCCGGTTTGAGGAGCTGAAATACCACTCAAAGAAGGATCGGCGGCGGGGCACGCGTGCGGGGTCGATATCGATTTACTGCGCCCATGAGGCCGTTCGGCGTGCGGGAATCGACCTCGATCGGATCGATCGGTCGCGCGTGGGTACGTTCCTCGGGATCACCGAGCATGGGACGGTCGAGACCGAGAACGAGATTGACGTTATCCGCCAGTACGACTATGACACCAAGTTCTGGTCGCACCACCATAACCCCCGGACGGTGGCGAACAACCCGGCCGGGGAAGTGACGGTGAACCTGGGTCTGCGCGGCCCGCACTACACGATCGGCGCGGCCTGTGCGGCGGGCAACGCGGGGTTGATCCAGGGCGTCCAGATGTTACGACTAGGCGAGGTGGATTTCGCGCTGTGCGGCGGGGTGTCCGAGGCGATTCACTCCTTCGGCATCTTCGCCAGCTTCGCGGCGGAGAACGCCCTGGCGTGGCACGAAGACCCGACGAAGGCCTGCCGACCGTTCGACACGGCTCGGAACGGAATCGTGGTGTCGGAGGGCGGGTGTATCTTTATCCTGGAGCGGCTGGCGGATGCGAAAAAGCGGCGAGCGCCGATCCTGGGCGAGATTGTCGGATACGCGATGAACTCGGACGCCAATGACCCGGTGCTGCCCAACCCGGAGC
>CAYQZH010000195.1:0-8735 GCA_964421865.1 uncultured Phycisphaera sp.
GATCGCCGGTCCCAAGCATCCCGGCAAGAGGATTCCACGGCCCCGCGCGGCGGACGCGGTGCGCGAATACCTCAAACACGCCGAGGAAAACTCCTATCTCAAGGGCGGATTCTACAAGCACGCCGACCACGTCCGCGGGCAAATCGCGGAGCTGATCAACGCCAACCCGGACGAAGTCACCTTCTGCAAGAACACCAGCGAAGGGCTGAGCATGGTCGCCAACGGTCTGAGTTGGAACAACGGCGACAACGTGGTGACCAGCAACGCGGAGTTCGCGGCCAACATGTACCCGTGGATGGCGTTGCGCTCGCGGGGCGTGCAGGTGCGGATGGTGTTCGAGGAAGACGGACGGGTTCCCCTCGAACGCCTGATGGAGGCGATCGACAGTCGGACGCGGGTGGTGGCGATATCGTCCGTGCAGTTCGCTAGCGGATTCCGCACCGACCTTGCGACGCTTGGCGAATACTGTCAGAGCAAAGGGGTGTTCCTGTGCGTCGACGCCATTCAATCTTTGGGCGTGTTCCCCATCGACGTAAAGGCGATGAACATCGACTTCCTGGCCGCTGACGGACATAAATGGCTTTGCGCTCCGGAGGGAGCGGGCCTCTTCTTCGTGCGGAAGGAGTTGCAAGGGCATCTGCGTCCCACGTGCATCGGCTGGATGTCGATGAAGGACCCGTTCAACTTCGGGCGGTATCAGTTCGAGTTCGCCGACTCGGCCCAACGCTACGATAGCGGGAGCTATAACCTCGCGGGCATCTACGCCCTCGGCGGAGCGATCGACCTTCTTCAAGAAATCGGCATTGAGTACATTTCCCAACGGCTCTTGCAGTTGACCGATCGACTGACGGAGGGGTTGCGGGACAAAGGATACCGCGTGGTCAGTTCACGAATGCCGGGCGAGGCCAGCGGGATGGTCGCGTTCTTCTCCGATGTTCACCCCCCCGAGCCGATCCAACACCACCTTCAGACGGAGCACCGCATCGTCATCGCCGTCCGCTGCGGCCGCCTCCGCGCCAGCCCCCACGTCTACAACACCGACCGCGAAATCGACCAACTCGTCGAGGCGCTCCCTAAACATTAGTGGTCCGTCAACGGTGTTTTGGCGGGTTCGTCCCGCGCCGCGGCATTCATGCCGCGCGGGGTTCGCGCCGCGCCTGTGCCACCCGGCCGGCACTTTGCGTACGCGCGCCGCGTTGTGTCGCCGCCTCCGGGGCTTAGCTGGAAGACGCGTTTCTCCCACGGCTTACGCCGTGGGCTTGGCGCCGGTCGCCCCGGACGGGGCTTTGTCGCTAAACACGCACTCGACCCGACCGCCTGATCGCCCGGCACACGGCGTATGGCGAGCGCCCGCTAAGTTCTTCCCTTGGATGTCGGTGCGCGCCTGTTGATCGTTTCAGGGACACCACAACAAGAGAACCGTCGCGGCCTCGCGTTGGCGTTGCGCCAACCCCACATCATCACAGGGTTAGTCGTCCATCAATCTCGCCCCATCTTGCACGCGACGTCGTGGCAGGATTACTGGCGCCCTGCCCGCGAGTTCATTGAGGCGGATACTCGTCTTGTCCATCGATTGAAACGGCTCAAGACCGCCTGGTTGGATGTTCTCCGCAGGAGCAGCGGTACCCGGCGGTGGCAAACGTACTGTTGGCGTTACTTCGGGTTGCTTCATCACACGCTCCGAATCGCCAAAACGGAGCCAAATCGCGGCGAGCCATGGCCGATGCTCCGCCGCATCCTCGCTTTCGGGACGTTTACCGTGAAGGTACGCGGCGCATCCAGCACGGCTGCCGGTTTGGCGAGCAATACTAATCCGCTTTACTTGTTTGGCCGACTTGCGCCCGACTGCCCACTATCGACTCCGCGGCATGTCCCGCTCGTGCTGCCGTTGGGGAGGCACGAACCGTACTACAACTACCGCCAAGTCCTGCTCGAGAGGAACGGCAATTCGAGAATGTTGCTGTACCCGTCGGTGGACCTCAGCGAGCGACCTGGTAGTTTTGGCGTGATCGATCGCCTCACGCGACTGGTGAACGCCAAGCCCGATCCATACTGGAAACCTCGCGCTCACCTGCTGGCACGGCGTGCCCTGGCCCCACTTTTCCGAGCGTGGAAGAGAACACGGCGGACAGGAGGAAGACCTGCGGAGCTGACAATACTCGACCTTGGAGCAGGGACAGGTCATCTCTCCGCCAAGGTTTGGCGGCATCTCTGGAATTCTGCGCCTGCCGGCGCTCGCCCCCTGGCGTCGCTTCACTTCGTAGACGCTTCCGGCCCGACGTTCGGGCGCTCATTTGGCGTGTCCCGCACAAACGACGGCGTACGCCATGTGAAATGGACCCAGGCGGATTACCGATCGCTTCTGGACGACGATGATTGGCTCGTAGCGAACGGTCCGTTCGACTGGGTGTTCCTCTGTCGCTTGCTGGACAACGCGAGCAACTTCGCCGTTGAGAGGATTGCCGACCCCGAATCCATCTCGGATGATGCGTTTTTTCGTTGCCAACCGCACCGGTGCCTGGCATCGCGTCGTTGGTCGGAGGGGTTGGGAGATATCGCTGTGCGGACCGTTCGGCGTACGGCGCACGCGGGTACAACCATGCCCCAGTTCTCGCTTTCGGAATACTTCGGAGCCATGCTTGCGGTCATGATGCAGGACCTCGACGCCGTCGAGCCAGGCTCGTGCTACCTCCCGATCCGGCGCTTCAATCCCGCATCCTTGACAACGTGCAGCGGGCGCAGCATCCTTGGGCAGCTTATGAAAAGCGCTTCCGCGATTGTGATCGAGGACCTCGACCTCATGCCCGATCATCTCCAAACTCATCGGGGGCAGTTTGGCCTAGCCGGCACAGCCGCGGTACATTGCGTTGCGGACGGCTTCGTAACAGAAGCGCAGCAATACGTCGTAATGAGTGCAGACCAGGCCGATCGAATACCGGGGAACCGTCTGTGGTAGAAGTAGTTAGACGAAAGCGCAAGTCTCCGATTCTGACGCCATCCTCGATTCCCTGCCTGAAGTCCTTGCCCACCATCAACGTCACCCAGGGTTGCGCTTTGGGATGCACCTACTGCTACATCCAGGGTTACGCGCACTATCCCGGAGCCGACCGGGTGATTCTGTTCGACAACACGGCGGAGCTTGTGGATGAGGAGTTGAGCCGCAAGCGCCGCCCGCCCACTCGTGTATACTTCAGCCCGTCCAGCGATGCGTTTCAATACCTGCTCGAAGTTCAGGTGGTGACCGCGGCAACCATGGAGGTGCTCCTCAACGCCGGTGTAGAAGTATCCTTCCTCACCAAGGGTTTCATCTCGGAGCGGTTCTTGCGCTTGTTCGCGAAAGCGCCGGAGCTGGTGTTCGCTCAAATCGGAATCGCTACGTTGGATACCGGCGTTTGGAAACGCTTCGAGCCGCGAACGGCGCCACCGCAGAAACGGATTGAATATCTACGCGCCCTCCATGATATAGGCGTCGCGACGACCGCGCGACTCGACCCCCTCTTCCCCGGTATGACAGACACGGACGAGAACCTCATCCCCCTGCTCGAACGTCTCCGCGATGCAGGCGTTCGCCGAGCGGCCGCGAGTTACCTTTTTCTGCGACCCAATTGTTCTGACGCCGTGATTCGCCAAGTGAACGCTGTTGATGGGTCACGCGCAGCCCTGTCAACCTGGGCCTACGAACGCTTCGACGACGGTTGCGGCGGGGGTAGAATGATTTGTCGCGAAGATCGCGCCCGTCGCTTTGCGCGCTTGGAGGTTTTGGGACAAGACTTTGGCATTGGCATCACGGCCTGCCGTTGCAAGAATCCAACCCTTGCCAGGACAGTCTGCGGAATCGCGGGACCGTCGGTTCCCAAAGCTCAGAGCGCAGAAGCACAGCGCGTCTTCGGTTTTGCCGACAACGGTTGAACGATACGCGCTATTTCACCGTCGAAGCATCACGGCGCCTGTGCATCATGGGCGCACGCCCGCAGGCACCAGGACTCGTCCAGCTCGCCGTCCGCTGCGGCCGCCTCCGCGCCAGCCCCCACGTCTACAACACCGACCGCGAAATCGACCAACTCGTCGAGGCCCTGCCCAAGCATTGAGCCGAGAAGTGTTCGAGAACGTCGGTCGAGTCCTCGACCGGACGGCGTTGCTAACGAGTCAATCTTGAAAGGGCGTACAGAACCACGACCATCCCCACCAGCCACGGCAGACGATGGATGAACGCGAGGGCGATTTGTGCCGCAACGGTCCATTGCGATCGCGGCGCCGGATCGGCCACGGGTTCGATTTCCTCGAATAATGACCCTCCGGTCAGTTGTCGGGAGGCTTCAAGATCTTCGAGCATGGCCGAGGCGCTTGCGTACCGTTCCTCCGCCGAGGACGCACAGGCCCGGGCGATGACTTGTCCCACGCGCACCATATCCCAGGCGAACGAATCCAGATCGCGAAAATCCATCGGCTTGCCGCTCCGCGCCGCGTCGTATCCCAGGAGCATTTCGCGCAGGACCGTGCCCAGGGCGAAAATGTCCGCCGTCTTATCGATCACGCCGTCGGGCGGCATGTATCGGGGTGTGCCGACGGGGCGGCCCGTCTGAGCGCCGGTTGTGAGAATGCCGATGTCGGCCAGCTTGGGATTTCGATCCACGAAGATGATGTTCGAGGGTTTGATGTCACGGTGAAGAAGTTCGAAGGTGTGCAGCTTGTTCAGGCCGCGAAGCAACCGCCGTGCGACCTCGATGGCCGCATCGGGCCGCAGCCGCCCGCCGCGAACAACCGTATCGAGCGTGAGCGGACTATAGTTGCGAGGCAGCGACTCGCGCACGGCCACGCGCGCCGTGCGGTCGTCGGCGAGTTCCATAGTGTAGTAGAGAAAACGATCGGACACGCCGACATGAAACACGGTGATGAGGTGCGGGTGTCGGTCGATGCGGCGACAGTAGGCCTCCAACGCGGACCGCTCGTGACACTGTATTCGGGCCGCGGAGAGGCGCTCGAGGTCGATGACCTTCATGGCCTTAAATACGCCTACTCGATCACGAACCGCCCAAACGCTCCCGTAAGACCCTTCTCCGCAAAGCATGACCCGTTCGTAGTCCGGAATGACCCATGTTCCGTCGTCCACGGGCGCGCCGACTGATCGCACCGCGTCGGCGAGCCTCGATCGGACCGGCGGGCTGGAATCCTCGCCGCGAGAACGTACGCCCAACCGATCGTCCGCCTGCGTGAGGCTCGGCGGACCGCCGTCAGTCGCCGAGGTCACGGTGCGTGTGCCGGTGCTCTCAAACACCCGTCGCAGCAGCATCGTGTCCGGGTCCGTCAGGCGCACTTGCCGCAGCACCTCCCGGCAGACGAGGCACGATCGGACGTGCTCTTCAAGGCTTGCGACCGGCTCCCCATCCAGCTCTCCCTGCTCGTAAGACAGCAAGGTGTCACGCGACGGGCATGAACTCATAACCAAACTCCGTAGAGCACGTCGATCAGATTACCGCAATTCTCCCGCAGATACCGGGCGACGCGGCTCTTGGCGACGTAAACCTGATTGGGCGTCATGCCCAGCAACGCACTGATCTCCTCGACGGGCCGCTCGTCGAAAACGTACATCTCGAAGGCCTGGAGGGTGTGCGCCGCGAAGCTCGTCTGCAACCGGCGGACGAGCATTCGCGCGATGCCTGCGTTCCAGTGTTCCTCCCAAAGCTCACCCGGTGCGGGCGACGGATCACGCAGCCCGGCCAGTGCGACATCCGCCGACGACTCCTCCCTACGGCGGGAGAGGTAATCCGCGATCTTGTGATGTACCATCGCTCGCAACCACGCACGAAAGCTGCGCCGCCGCTCGAAACGCCCTATCTGATGCGAGACCGCCAGAAGACACTCCTGGGCCATATCTTCGGCCACTTCCGCGCTGATGCCGCGTCGGCGGGCGTACTGCATCAGCAGCGGACGGTAAATGGCGTCGAACTCATTCCAGCTTTGCTCGTCGCGCGGGTCGCGGACACGGCGGAGCAGGCTGCTTCGGGTAGCGGTCATCCGGTGCAAGCCTCGCGGCAAAGCCGGTTTCCCCTAGATTCTACCATCGCCGACCCTTCGGCTTCCACACCTTGCCACGCCTCTTCACTCCTTCTCAAAAAAATTTTGCGAATCGCGCAAGGTTAGTCGCTTTTCACCGGACATACCTTACGGAGCGGACCGGCGAAAACGCACCGTCCGACCCAGTAGGCCCGGGAATGCGGGATACCGAACTCAAAGCGAATTTGACGTAGCGACAATAGGAGTATCCTCGTTCAACTCGGAGATCGTCACGTGCGTAACCATGAGGTAGTCCGTCAGCACGAATGGATGGCGTCAATCGGCCTCAGCGGAGGGCGGCTCATCCGCCCGCGTGGTTTCACGCTCATCGAGCTTGTGGTCATCGCCGGCTGCGTGGGGTTGCTGTTTGCCATCGTCCAGCCTTCACTGGAAGTAAGTTTGGGCCAATCGCGGAATGCCGTCTGCCTGGACCGGCTTCGGGCCATCGGGCAAGCCAATCTGACCTATTCCGCCGATGATCTGGACGGGTGGGCGATCCCGGTCCATGCGAAGCAGTACCAGCAAGACCCGGCTAACCCCGTTGTTTTCATCGGGGCCTATGAATGGGGCGGAAAGAGCGGAATCGGTTGGGAGGACTGGATGGATCCGCTTGGTCCGCTGAGTAGCCGTTACGGAACTGGGGCCGGATTCGGCCCCGCCACCCGACCGCTGAATAACATTCTTTATCCGCACGGGTTCCGCGACACCCTCAATCCGTCGTTTGACCGCTCCGGCGCGACGTTCGACACGCAATTGAAGCTCGACGCCTTCCGCTGCCCCGCGGACGACGGACCGCCTGGCGGCGCGCATTGTCCACAGTGGCTCGAACATCCACAGCGGTCCTCCTACGACCATTTCGGCACCAGCTACGCGGCCAACGTCTTCATGATCAGCAGCGCCGGGGGCGGACCTATGTACAGCAACTCGCCGTACCTACGTCCGCTGACCCGGGTTCCGAACCCGGCTCGGACGATCAACTATGAGGAAAACATCGGCCGCTGGGCGTGGGCCGCCCGGCGTGAGTTGGCCGAATGCGACTTCGTCGGCCCGGGGGTCGATCCCGGACCCACCAAGGCGGTCCGCGGCTGGCACGGCAAGAACTGGACCTTCAACCGGGTCTTTGTCGATGCCCACGCCGAAGCCCAACCGGTCTACATCGAGGGAACTGAGGACCAAGACGGGTACGCCAACCATTACCGAAACCAGCAACTGCCCGCGTATCCGCCATTCGGGAACGAAGACTGCGGCTCGCCGCAGAACTGCTTCCAGCAGTACCGTTGCATCATCGTTCGCGGGCCCGGTTGGCAGAAAGACACGATGCCGGGGGAGTTCATCTATACCGGTCTCCCGTGGGGTGGCGGCGGACGACCGTCGTACGAGAACTGCGTGTCGCCGGGAGGAAGCGCAAGCACCGCTTCCGGAGCGGCGCTGAAATGAGAAGTGTTCAACCATGAGCCCTGCTGCGTTCCTTCTCGTCGTGCTTGTCGGTCCGAGCGACCCCATTGCGGCCACACCGCCCAACGACGAATGTGCGAATGCCATCGCTATTTCCGGCGATGGCGCGTTCCCGTTCGACAGCACCGGCGCTACCGCATCCGATGGACCGGTAGACTACTGTGACCACTCCTACGTTAGCGGTGGCCTCGGGTTTGACGCAGATGTCTGGTATCGTTGGAGGTCAAGTAGCTACGGATACTGGACGGTCGACACATGCGGCGCCACCACCGTGGACACGAAAATCGCTGTGTATTTCACCTGTTCGGACGTTCAATACGGCCCGCTCGAGTGCGACGACGACGGATGCCAGTTCCAGTCCAGGCTGGGGATTTACTACTCGCAGCCGGACGAGGAGTTTCTGATCCGTATCGGCACGCAGCCCGGTTTACAGGGAGGCAGGGGGACGTTCCGAATTACGTTGGGAGAGCCGCCTCCTCACCCACCCGCTCCCAACTGCCATGGCCCGAACAACGTCGATTACCCGTTTTCCTCCTGTAGCCCGCGCAGTCAGTGGGATGCCCTGAACAGCACGCGCACGCAGCACGTGGTGGTCGATGACTTTACGCCGGAGATGGACGGCTACATCTTCACGGTCTGCTGGTCGGGCGCCTACTTGCGCGACGATGGTGAATGCGAGCGCGATTTGGTGGACTTTTTCGAGATCACCTACTATGCCGATGAGTGCGGGGCTCCGGGGGAGATCATCGCCGGGCCGTTTTCGCAAGAGGACGTGACCATCACGGTCGATGGACCGTTTCCCACCTATGAGTCGTTCCCCAATGGGGCGCGGGAGTTCGAATACAGCACCGAGCACGACCCCGTACCCGTTCGCGCCGGTGAGACGTACTGGATCGGGATCAGCAACTCCTACTACAACCGCTGCGCCTGGTTCTGGGAGACCGCGCTGACCACGACGGGCTATGCGATCCAAATCGACGACCGAACGGACTCGATGGAGGTCGTGCGCAGTGATATGGCGTTCTGTTTCAACATCGACCACGCCGGCAGCCCGGTTTGCTCGGCTCCGCCTTCCAATGACAACTGTGCCGACGCCCTGCCCCTCTCCTTCGACAACGTCTCTTTCGACACCTCCAGGGCGACCACCGATGGGCCGGTCAACGTGCCCGTCTACGGAGCGCATCCTCCCCCCTGCGACTTCCCCCTGGGTGACGAACAGGTTCACA
>CAYQZH010000196.1:0-8731 GCA_964421865.1 uncultured Phycisphaera sp.
TTTGCAATAGTGCACTTCACCAGCAATTGATCAAAACCCGCTGGGTCGTAAAACCCAAGAATTGTGGTTCATCCGGGATTTCCGGGAAACGCGGCACGGATTTTGAGGAAGAAGGGGTCGTCGTCGCGGAAGCCGTAGGCCATTCGTTGGATCACCTTGATCTTGTTCATGATACCCTCCAAGAGGCTCGTGTGCAGGGGCTACTGGCAGTGCGCCAGGATGCCGTCGATCTTCTCCCGTAACCCGCGGGCGAAGTGTGGCAGCGGTTTGATCCGCCTAGGGATCGCTCGGGCGTACCCCTCGCGGAAGCATGGGTGGGCCCCATGGGGCAGCGGGTAGTCCCATAGACTCTTGAGGTCGTCCTTGAGCACGTACACCGTGGCCAGTCTTCGGTTGACGGCCAACAATTCGCGAAGGCGCACGCGGTCCTGTCGCTGGAGTCCGTCCGCGTTGCGTCGCAGCAACCAGCGCGACCCCTTGATCACCCGTCGCTCGCCACGGTTGGTCTGCCGCTTGGCCTCGGACGTTCGAACCGCGTCGATCACCTCGCGTCCGGGAGGCCTTGTGTAGACGGTACGATGGCGGACGAATCCTCAGTCTTGGCATCATGCGGCTCCCAGATCGGTACCAAAACGGTATGTACCGTTTTGTTACAGACTTACGGGCCGCACTACCCGACACAGGCAGGCACGCTAACTAGCGTTCGGCCAATAGGTTACCTTCACAGCGGGCGAACGGACTCGAACCGTCAACGTTCAGCTTGGAAGGCGAGTCGCCCCGGTGACGTAAGGCCATTACCTTCGTTCTAAGTATACCACAGGGGATCGGCCATTGCAAGTGTTGCGTCGATTGTACCCATTTTCACCCCATTTCGGGTAGCTTACCCGGAAAACCGAATCGTCGGGTAGTCGTTGTAGGTTAGATGATCGGATTCTGTTCGCGGGTGTCGATGATGATGGTCGGTTCGGGTTTCACCCTCAGTCGCCGGTGGGCTACTCTCAAGCGCCGAACGGCTACGCAAGCCTCGCGGCGCTTGAGCGATCGGCCTCAGAACCTAGGTTTTCGACTCTTGCCAGCCGTTTCGTGAGGCGTCCGAAGCCGTTTGCGGCCTGTCCGTCTCGGACGTCACCCGCCCACGTCCAGCCACGATCAAACGGCAGAACGCCTTGACGCTCCGATGGGACTTTCGGCTCCCGGTGCCAACGTCGCCCGATCCGCTTGCCAAGCTCAGCCGCGCGTCGTGCGTACTCAGCGGCCCCGTCCGGTGCACCACGCGAGATCAGGCCCAGACAACTACGGATCAGCCGTTGCATTTCCTCGCGTTGCTCTTGGCTATCGGTGCCGATGGTTGGGTCGGGCTTCATGCCGCGTGAATCACTCGCCCGTGACGCTCGCGTGCAAGGGTCGCTTGTCGGGTGAACCACGTCGCCGGGGGTGTCCCCCTAGGCCCCCTGGCGATTGAAGGGTCGCTCGTTACGGCGTCGGCAACGGCCAGCGGCTTCGGATGCAAGTTCACTCAGCCGACTCCAAAACTCCCGGCTCTCAGTCGCCGAGGGGCTGGGGGAAACTTCCCCGTCGAACGTGGTGGACTTGCTCGCGTTCGTTCCCGCGTTCATTGCCGGACGATCCACTTGGCGAGTCCGCCCAGGACCACGACCGCGATCAGGCGAAGCCCCCACGTCTGCCGTCGACGTGCCTCTTGAAGTCCATCGACTTGCAGGATCAGTCCGGCCCTTCCCTTCGGATTCACGTTCATCGGAAAAGGGGAGCACCCCTAGCCCCCCGGCGATTGAGGGAAAGGAGTCGGCGAGCGGTGGATCGTGGAACCGCCCGCCGCAATGGATCGGTCGCCGGTTGAGGGAACGGCGACCCTGCCTGGACACCAAATCGTTCACGCGCCACCGAAGCGCCGTCGCAGCTTATCGCCAGCGGCGGCCTCAGCGGCGGAGCGCTCTTCATCGGACAACCCACGACGCCCGGCTTGTGAAAGTTCACTGTTCACATACGCGACGCATTCTATGTGCCTCATTACCGACGAGTCCTGCGTTCGCGCACCAAGGTAGCCGTCGATCGCCTTGGCGATGAAGCGGTCGCGCTCTGCCGCGCTTTCCGTTTCAGGAATACCGCGATAGTCGAGTGCCATTAGTTGTCATACTCCTTAACTTCGTCCGGGGCGAGCGTGAAAAGTCCCGCCTGTGTCAATGCCGCATTCGTCCAATTCCGCCACGTCATACCCGGATTTTGCCTCAGCATTCCCGGCCCGATCCGTCGCCATTCAGAAACGGCGTCCATGATGATCTTCCGTCGCTTGCTCGCGTCGAGGTTTTCGAGCGTGTCCGCAGCGTCGTTGTCGAGACTGCACGGTTGCATACTCTCGAGCTGCGAACCGTCCCTCGCCAATGGTGTGCTGCACGTCACAAGTCGGTGGATTGCCGGGTCGAATGCCATTACGTCACCTTCGGGGCTTTCACTCCGGCGGCAGTCAATCCCGCCGCGATTCCCCGCGAAATGGCGCTCTCAATCACCGCATTCAACCCATCGACGCGCGCCCGTGGCGTTTCGTCGGGGCTTGGGGTGAAGCCGATCTTGGCGAGTTCGATGGTCGGGTCGCGCGGCTCAGCACAAAACTCGCTCCACTTTTTCCCTCGTAAGACATTGTGCTCTTGGCCGGAACTTTTCAGCCTGGACAAGAGCGGATCGACGATAAACGTTTTGTCGCCGCCATGCCCGATCCATTTTCCGCAACTGCCCGATTTCGGCAGTCCGCGCGCAACGTCGCGGGCGTGCAGTTCGTCACGCGCCTGTTTGTGGAAAAACTGCAACATTCGATTGCTGTCCAAAGGATTCCACGGGACATTCAGTAGATCGACTGGTCTCATATTGAGTTCACCATTTCCCTTCGTGTGCTTCGTGGCCGTGCGAAGGGATCGCCTTCCATTACCACGCCTGTCCGTAGCGGCGGGACCGCATGTCCGGCCTGCTCAGCCTTTGTCCTAGCCTGTGCTTCCGCGCCGAGCAACGCATCGACCCGATCGCGGAGCGTTTCGTACGCACGGACTTCGCTCCATTTGTCGGCGTCGGCAATCGCCTCTTGGCGGGTGAACCCTGGATCGCGCACGTCGGCGAACGCCGCCTGCGCCTCTTCAAGTTCCCGCCGGATTTCGTCCCACTGCCGCAAGGCCGCGTCTGCGGGAAGCTCGGTCAAACCTCCAAAGGCAGCCGGGTCCGCAAGGTAGAACTTCACCACGCGAGCGCGGGAGAGTGTGAGAGCGATCTCCTCGCGGGCGTGGACTTGTGGGGAGACGTTTTCGAGGAACTTGCGTTCGGCGTCGGCGATTTCCTCGTCGGCAGCAACGAGTTCCAATTCCAGCTGCTCCACGTCGGCGGACAGACGTTGAAGCTCCTCGTTCGTCGTCCGACCCTTGTACCGGGCGCGAAGGTCGAGGATTCGCTTGGAGGGCCGACCCGGTCCGCCGCAACTTCCCGGTGCGAATGTGCCTTGTTCGGTTCGTTTGATTCCCATGCTCCAAGTATGGCCGGTATCCGTTCGGTGTCAAGGTGTTGTCACAGCTTGGCGCAAGGTGTTGTCACAGCTTGGCGGACGTAACCGTTACACCCTATCCCGGTGATTCGTGACCACGACGGGCGCGACAGGCTTTGGTTCGGCACCGACCGGAACAGAAAACCGAATCCGCCCGGCACGCCCGAAACTCAATCCCGCACTCAGCACACGACCGCCAGCGGGCTTGCTCGGCAGCTTGCCGTCGCGCCTCACGTTGAAAGTACCGCTCGCAACCGTCTGAACAAAACAGACTCGCCCGCCGGTGCGCCCGCAGACACACTTCGCACTCGTCACTTCTTGCCAAAAGTCACCTCCCGGTACCTCTGAAGCTCGGCGTTCATCGAAAGCCAAGTCGCCACGACGACGATAAGCCGCTCCTGAAACGCGGGGTCGGACGTGGATCGCTCCCAACACCCGCCGCAGACGTAGAACGCCACCTCCCCAACTCCGTCCACGCACTCCTCCATCGTTGCCGGGTCCAGCGGACGACGGCAGCCCGGGCACCGTTCCAGGTTCACGACCGGCCAGCCGTGCCGCCGAGGATCAGGTCGCGGGTTGTTCGCGTTCACGTCAAAGCTCCGTTACGTTGCCGCCGCCACAAGCCCCCGGCGAGCGCCATTGAACGCACCACGACGCCCCGGTGCTCCGACGCCCCCGAACGCGCCCCGTCGATCCTGGACCGCCGTAGGCCCTTTGAGCACGGGCCAGCACGCCACACACCACTACCCCTGGTATGTAAAAGCCGCGCCACCACTACGGCTAGTAGTATTCATCCAAGAAACCAGCCATAACCCGCCGAGGACGCCCCACGGTGCCGATCGACAAGGTTCGATGCAACTGGCGGAATAGAAGCTGCACAGTATATCACGAGAAAGTTTATGAAGGCCGCCAACCTGAGAATCGAAATAATAATGTCCGCCTTACTGTAACAGTAACAGTCGTTGCGTGCAAGCCACGCTTGCATCTAGGCCACTGGCGACCCGACTTGACGCCGCATCGGATAAGGTATCCGACGGTTGCCGGTTCGATGATGCCACGTCGCATCGACGTAAACCATTTAATTACAGGCACTTACGGCGTATTCGGGCGATCGTACCCAGGCCGAGCACGTCGCCAACGTGGGTAGCCTACCCGGATCGGCAGCGCGGCCTACCCGGACAGGCCGGGACTGACTGGTTATGGGACTGTGTGAGGTGGTGGGGCGCGGAAGATGGGTATAGCAAGGCGCTTTCACGAGAAGCCGTTTTCCCGTCGTTGGGTAGTGCTGAATAGGGCCGGTGACACATTGCCGGTTTTCCCCGTGGTTTTCTTGCAATTCGTCACTGTCACCGCGTAGTAGGGGGTGAGGGGTTCGGTGGACGGGATATAGAGTAGAGTTGAACCACCCCTTATAGTGGTGACAGTGACAGGTTACAGTTTTCCCCGCAGAATTACGCAAACCTGTCACCACCCCCCAGCAAGAAAACTCGTTTTGCCGGTCCCGAACCGCCGCCGTGGGTATCCGTGGTCCATTCGCCCGTGCCAGCCGCTACAAGCTCTTGTAGCGCGGCCTCGGCCTTCTCCGCTCCGCCCGGAAGTCGGTAAGCACGCGATCGCCGTTGAAGCTCTCGGGCGGTGATGCGCCCGCCGTTGTCCTCGATCAATTCGACAAGCTCGGCCTGCTCTCGGTTCTCGCATCCGGCGAAGAGCATTTCGTAGACGCGGCGGTCCTCGTTGCTGAACCATCGAACGAGCCGGATCGCGTTCGCCATGTTCGCGGCGTTTACGAAGTCGGGGTCCACCGACTCACCCGCCGCCCAGGCGACAAGGGATAGCACCAAAGCGAGCCGGGCCGCGTAGGCTTCCTTCTTGCTGAACGCGGCCTTGAGGTCGTCGCCGAGTTCCTGTCGGCCCTTGTTGTGCTCGTTGTAGAAACTGACGAAGAGCTGATGGGCTTCGTCGGTCAGCTTGACGATTCTCGGCTTCGGTTCCCCGTCGCGGTCCCATTCCGGCGCCAGCCCGAAGAGTCGATCCGCGATCGCGTCGAGCCGGGTCTCAACGTCTTCCGGAACGTCGGCGTTGGTCCATTGCCGCAGCTTGACGGGCGGAATTGCGAAAAGACATCGCGCGATGAGGCCGCTTTCCAGAAACTCTGGCGTCACGGTGCGCTTGAGGGTTCGGGGTTGAATCCCGCCGGTGATCGACACCGATGCACGCGGCACGAAAAGCTGTTGGCGTGGCGTGCCCGATCCGCCCTTGCGATCGACGATCAGCGGACACCCGCTGTGCATGGACTCCCACGCCGCCAGATCGCCGCCGCGCCCCTTCGTTCGGTACTTGTCGAAGCTACTGAACCATCCGGCCAGTTCATCACAGATGACGCATACGCCGCGCCAATTTTCTTCGAGGATGCACGCCAGCGCTTCGATCGTCACGTCCGAAACGACGCATCGGGCCAGCTTGGGTTTTTCTTCGTGAAACGGCTTAGCGTTGTCGCCCTTCGCGGCCTTGTCGGCTTTGTGTTCGGCGAGCCGGGCGTTGAAGGCCGTAACAGTCGCCTGGTATTCCTTGAGCGCCCGCTTGTAGCGGCGGTACAGAATGTCCCCGGCGACCTTGATCGCGGGCGTTTTGATTTCGCCGGATTGAACCACCAAAACGGCCCAGAGAATCGCCCCCTCGAACCAGGAATGCTTGAGCCGGATTCGCCTCGAATTACCGATCGTCGTTGCGAAGACTGCGAGTAGTGGCAGCGTAATCATGGAACAGTCAACGCCGATCGCCTTTGCGACGGTGACGACGATCTCGGCGATTTCCTTCGGCAGAGCATCGACGGGGAAAGGCTGCCATTCGAGGGCGTCGGCGACGGGCCTTGCTTTCGCCTTTGGCTTTTCGGTGTCAACGCTTGGCACAAACCACGGGGCCGCGTCGATCAGACTGTCGATCCCACGAACAATGTCCGCCGTCTCTACGGAGTCACGTTCATCGACAAAATCTACAATGTCGCCGTGTTCGGGCAATCCGGGCAATTCGACGATCTTGACGCGGGCGGGTGGTTGCAGTCCGGTCAGAATCTTGGCGACGGTTTTTGCATACGCCCGCCCCGGCCCATCATTGTCGGGTAAAATGCAGACCTGTTTTCCGGCCAGCTCGCTCCAGTCGCTTTTCGCCGCCGACTTGGAACCGAATGCCGACGTTGTGGCGATGAACCCCAGTGTCCGCGCGGCCTCGACGCAACGCTCGCCTTCGACGACGATGACCGCTGCGGCTTGTGCTAAGGTTGTGATACCAAACAATTGATACGGCCCGGTCGGTGCGCCGATGACCCAGCCGTCGGCGGTCGGGTGAATCGGTCGGAACTCTTTTTCATCATCCGGCTGGTTGACGCGAATCACCACGAATGCGAGGGACCGGTCCCTGTTGTGATAATCCCATTGGTCGGCGTAGGTGCCATTTTCCACAAGGCGCACCGCGGTCGATGTCGCGGCTTCCCGCGTCGGATACGTCGTTTTCGACTTCGCGGGCTTGGGCGAGCCGTTGCGGACGAAAAGGTCAGCGAGCGTCAAACCCAGGTCCGCTACGATGTCGCACGTGGCGCATCCGGCATGGCAACAAACGAGCACGCGCCCGTCCTCGCCGCGCGAAACGGATAAACTCGGCGAGCCGTCGTCGTGGCTTGGACAACTGGCTTCCCAAGATGATTCGCCGGTCGGTTTGACTTTGCGGAGACGGGATAGAACCTCTTGAATGGGGTCGGCGTTCGTGATAGACTTCGTTGGCATAGTATTTCTCGAAACCCGCGCTGGCGTGACGGCCAAAAAAAGCGCGGGTTTTTCGTTAGGCGTCCTGTAACTCCCTCCGCGCCTGTTCGATCGCCTTCGCGCGTTGTGCAGATGTGCGGCCTTTCGGTGTCACGGGTTGACATTCGACGCGCGTTCCGCGTGGGCGCGGTTCAGGCTCGATTTCGGCGAGCGCTTTGCAGAAACGCTCGACGGCCTCGACAGACGTGCAAAACCGCGCGCCAAGTCGGCGTGTTTCGAGCCTGTGCCCTTGAATCCCGCGACGCGCCCAACGCCATAGAGTTGCGCAGTGCACACGCTTGCCGTTGATGCGCGGCAGTTGGGCGGCAATCTCAGTGAACGACCCGACGATTTCGTTTTGCAGCACGGGCAACCTCCACAAACGTCATTCGACGTTGTAGAGATTGAAGGGCATTAGATGTGTTTTATCGGTAGTAGAATGGCGGAATAATTAGCGCACCGTTTCGGTGGAGAAAATGTCAGCGGCAAGGCGTTCGCCCTTGTCAGTCAGCCAGACTCCGCCGCGACGCCCTGTCGCCGTCTGGACGATTCCCTCGCGGGACAGCTTGGCGACTGCGTGCTTATAGCTATTTTGATCGTTGCTCCGACCCGTCATGCCCTTCGCAATGTCTTCGGTCCGGCGCAGTGATGATTTGTCGAACGCTTTGTATTGATGCAAGAATTGGATTACACAGTACGCATCGTCGGACTTTCGCGGGCGATACTCCGCGTCTGCCGCAGGAATCCTCGACAACACGCCCTTGAAGGCGTCGAGGGCATCAGCACGGACGTACTCGACGCACGGGCGAAGCTCGCCGGTCGCGGGGTCACGTTCATGGGGAATGTTGACACAATTCACCGTCATATCCGGTTTGGCGGACAAGAATGCCAACGTGCCCGCCAAAGCATCTTCGATGTATTCCGGTAAGCCAGCCGCCTCGGCAGACTTAATCGCCTTGCGAGCGGCTTCGACCAAAGCTCGACCGTGTGCGACCGCGCCGGGGCCGTCGATACGGGTACAAGATGTTTTTCCAACGGGCGAGAACGCTTCGCCCACGCAAGCTGTCCCTATTCTCCCGTCCCGCGTTTTGACGGCGACAAACCCCTCATCGTAAAACGGTCTGTACTCCGTACGATCGCATCGCGGGCGGTTATCAAGATGGGCGACAAGCTCCTCAAACGCTCGCCGTAATTCAACGCTTTGCATGTTCTCACCTTTCAATTCGGGCCGACCGGACGGGGACGCGCGAAGGTGAGCACGCGCGCCGCCGTCCAGCCGTTCACGCGGGGATCAAACCGCGCGCCCGATGACCGTAGTTTACCCTACCTTGCCCGCAATTTGCATTGCCAGTTCGTGATTCTTTTCCGCGTAGACCTCGATCGTGTTCAAGCG
>CAYQZH010000197.1:0-8646 GCA_964421865.1 uncultured Phycisphaera sp.
CTGGGCGTCGTCTACCGTGGGGTCCGTGCAAAAGGCAAAGGCGTCCTTCTGCCGCGAGGTGACTGCCAGTTCCCGGGCGAGTTCCTTCACCTTGATTCCCTTCTTGGCCACGGACCGATTTTAGCACTACAGCGCCACAGGGTCACGGTTCGCTTCGGACTTTGCGTCTCATGGCCCGCTGGACCGCTTCGGCGTGGTGAACACGCGCTGCAACCCGGCGAAGTCGAGGAGGTCGATGTCCGAGTCGTGGTCAATGTCGAGGAGCGCGCCACACGGTTCTAGGGCGGTCTTCGCCGGACCGGTGAGGGCGCGCTGGAAGCTGGCGAAGTCGGAGAGGCCCGTTAATCCGTCGCCGTCGAGGTCGCAGCGGTATTCGCATTCGTCGGGGACGCCGTTGGAGTTGCAGTCGCGGCTGCGGCCTTCGCTGATGTCCAGCGCATCGTCGATCTGGTTGCCGTTGCAGTCCCAGGGACCGATGCGCAGGAAGTAGATGTCCTGCTCCCCATTGAACGTGGCCGCATAGGCGACATTCACCCCCAGATTGTCCGAGACCATGTGGTAATAGTCGCCGAGCTTCGGTTGCTGCGGCCAGCCGACCCAGCTATCGAACATCGGACTGACCGGTATGTTCTTCGACCACGTCTCTCCGGCGTCGGTGGAATAACTGTAGAAAAGTTCGCTGAGATTGGCCTGCCCGGAATTGCGGGTATCGTTCCAGACGGCATCGATACGCCCGTTGGGCGCTACGGACATCATCGCGAACCACTGCCAGGCACCGTTATCCTCGGGATCGTCGTTGACCCGGATCGGATCGCTCCATGTCGTTCCCCCATCGCTGCTCCGCGAAAACGCCAGGTCCAACGGGTAGGGTAGCTGAAGGCGGAGTCCGAGGAGGTACACGTTGCCTCGCGCCGTTCCTTCCGAGTGGTCCGTTGCAATCCACAATTGCCCGTGGAGTCCGGAAGGGTTGGGAACGCCATAATCATATACAAAGAAACTTGTGTAGCCCGGCAGGTAGGCAAGGCACTCGAACGTGGGAATCTCGTTCGGGCATTGGGCGTCCTCGGAGTTTGCAACACCTCCTGGGATCGCGGCGAAATAAAGGGCTCCGTCCGGCGCAACCGATAGCGTCGGGTACTCCCGAGTCCCTGCGCAGTCCGCATCAGGTCCGCGCACCTCAACCCAACGGGTGAACGAGTATCCGCGATCGGCGGAACGGGTAACGGCGTTCTGCGACGCGATGTAAATATTTCCGCGACCGATTCCGTGCGTACCGTCTACCGCCATCCACGGCTTGTCGCGCAGCCCCGGGGAGGCTTGAGTGCGCTGGGGCCAGGTCATCCCGCCGTCGAGTGACCGGAACAGGCGCGATTCTTCGAAGTTGATGGAGAAATAGTACAGTTCCCCCGCCGGTCCAGCGGCGAGGACCGGGTCGCTGCCGAACACCCCCGGATCGAGTGACCCGCGAAAAACCCAGGTGTGTCCGCCATCGTGGCTGTAAGCCCAGCCCGGCTGCCGAAAGTCCGAGAGCACGCTGTCGAACTGTCGCCAGCCGATGACCATCTTTCGCGGGTCGGTGAGAGAAACCGCGATTGACGGTTCGTTGCCCGCGTCGCCGACGATATTACACCCCCAGGGGTCGACGTTCACTTGAATGCTCTTGAACCCATCCCGCTCCCACGGTCCGCAAGGACCCACCACGCCCGCAGGCGCGACGGCGGGTCTTGGCATCCACGCATGAACCGCCGGACGCTCATGAGGTGTGGTGAGGGTCACTCTGAGCCGACGCGGCGGTCGCCCAAGCCACCGCCATGACCAACAACCGGAGTGTCGTTGACATAAATCGCTACCTCCCGCCAAGACCATCGCAATCCGCGTGCCGGTTACCCCGCGCAATTGTAGGTCGTTAACTATGACCCTTCCCAGGATTGGGAATCAGCCCTCTTTTCGGACGTTCTGGTACGCGACGTGCCAGAGATTCACGTAGGTACGGGCCGGAGAGGACAGGAAGGTCCGTGCCGCCAAACCCCGGGGATGCGGTCAGCCCCGACGAGAACCCGACGGTTGGCCCGCCACGGGGGGGGCCTTCCTGCTCGACCCCGTCCCGGGCGACCTTGCCCCCGACGGCGCGGTTGACCTGCGCGACTTTCGGATTTTCCAAAATCGGTTCAGCGGGGCGTCGCCGCCCGCGAGCGGATGCCGCCGCGGAGACCTGGACGGCGACGCCGACGTGGACGTGGACGACTTTCGCATGATGAGCGAGGCGCTTACAGGGCCGCGAGTCCCGTAATGACGCTCATTCGTTGGCGGGCGCCTGCTTTTGCGTTGTGGTGGCGACGAGTTATAATACCAGCGTAGGCTCCTGGTCCGCTTGTCTCGTGGTTTGGAGGGAGCATGTATCCTAAACCCTCACAACTCGATCTGATCGTTGCGGCGGCGGCTCTCCTTTGTTGCGGCGTAGCAAAAGCCGGGCAGTGCGACGATCCCGATGGACGTTGCGCATCGCAACCATGCCCGGCGGAAGGCTCCTGCTACGTTGACGCGGAGTGTCCGCCGGGTTTTCTCTGCATGCCCAGCTGCCTGCCGAGCGTCTGCTCTTGCGACGTGCGCTACGGCGGCTGGAACTGCTCCACCGATTGCAGCGGCGAATGTTATAAGGAGCCCTGCCCGACCGGGCCGCGGGGATACACGATCACCGACTTAGGTACGCTGGGCGGGTGGTCGAGCCGAGCGTACGCGATCAACGACCGGGGTCAGGTTGTCGGCTTAGCCTACACCGCTCGAGGCGATCAACACGCCTTCCTCTGGCAGGATGGTGTCATGACCGACATCCACTCCCCCCCGTCATCTTCGTGGAGCAGCGGGAAGGATATCAACAACGCGGGACAGGTTCTCATTCATTACGGCTTCGATTCGCTGGTTTGGGACAACGGCGTCCTTCGTCCCATCGTGGGTTTCAATCTCGCTAGAGACGCGGAGGCGCGGGCCATCAACGACGCCGGACAGGTCGTGGGCTACTCATACGATTCGACGCTGGGGTACAGTACAGGGTTCCTTTGGCAGGACGGCGTCACATCACACCTCGGGCTTCCCATCGGCCCGGAGGACATTAACAATCTAGGGCAAATCGCTGGATCGACCGGTCTTGCGCCCTCCGGTACGCAGGCAGCCGTCTGGGACGGCGAGCAGATCATCGACCTGGGAACCCTGGGCGGGCTACTCGCCTGGGCTGTATCGCTCAACGACCTTGGGCAGGTGATCGGCGTTTCAGAGCGCGCCCCGGGCGGCGATCGAGTGTTTTACGCCTTCCTCTGGCAGGACGGGGTCATGACCGATTTGAGCGCGCTCGCCGGGGCGTTGGTCTGGAACGCCACAGACATCAACAACTGCGGAGAGGTGCTCGCCGGCGGTTGGATCTATCACCCGGACTACGGCTTTCTAATCCTCAGGGATTTGATTCCCGCCGAACTGCGCTGGTATGGGCTCTACGGCGCGTCTCTCAACGACGCCGGGCAGATCGCCGGGGTGGGTAACCCGCGAGGACCTGACGGGGGGCCCGCGATTGGCGGGGCCTTCCTGCTCGACCCCGTGCCCGGCGACTTGGCGCCCGACGGCGCGGTCGACCTGCGCGACTTTCGGATTTTCCAAAACCGCTTCAGCGGTGCGTCGCCGCCCGCGAGCGGGTGCCTCCGCGGAGACCTGGACGGCGACGCCGACGTGGACCTTGCGGATTTCCGGCTGTTTGGGGGCCTGCTCACCGCCCCGCGGTAGGCGGTCGGCGATTCGCGGAAGAAGACGCGATGATGCGAAGGCATCTCATCTCTTTGCTTCTCTGTGCCGCGGCCACTCTCTATAGTGACCCAGCCGCCCGTGGGGGTCGGTGCGAGGATCCCCAGGGACGCTGCGCGGCGGAACCCTGCCCGGCGGAAGGCTCCTGCCCGTCCTACGATGTGGACTGTCCGCCGGGTTTTCTCTGCATGCCCAGCTGCAGGCCGAGCGGCTGCTTTTGCGACGTGCGCTACGGCGTCTGGGCCTGCACCACCGATTGCGCCGGCGAATGTTATAAGGAGCCCTGCCCGACCGGCCCGCGGGGATACACGATCACCGACTTAGGCACGCTCGGCGGGTGGCAGGCCAGCGCCCATGCAATCAACGACCGCGGTCAGGTCGTCGGCGAGGCCGACACAGGCGACGGAAACCGTCGTGCCTTCCTGTGGGAAAACGGGGTGATGACGGATCTGGGGCTTCCGCCGTTGATTACTCCCGACAGCGACAGCGATGCGCACGGCATCAACAACTCCCGGCAGATCATCCTGTGGGTGCAGCAGGGGGATTCCGCCTATGTTTGGGACAACGGGGTCTTTCGTCGCATCGTGGGTTTCAATCCCCTCACCGGAAGCGCGACTGCGAAGGCCATCAACGACGCCGGACAGGTCGTGGGAATCTCGTACGATTCCACGCTGGGCCAATATAAGGCATTCATTTGGGAGAACGGCGTCACATCACACCTCGGGCTTCCGATCGGCCCGGAGGACATTAACAATCTAGGGCAAATCGCTGGATCGACCGGTCTTGCGCCCTCCGGTACGCAGGCAGCCGTCTGGGACGGGCAAGGCGTCATCGAACTTGGTACGCTGGGCGGTACTTATGGTTACGCCCAGGCGCTCAATGACTCCATGCAAGTGGTGGGCAGGTCCGAGCGTGCCCCGGGCGGCGATCGAGTGTTTTACGCCTTCGTCTGGCAGGACGGGGTCATGACCGATTTGAGCGAACTTGCCGGGGCGCGAATCTCCGGGACCCAAGACATTAACAACTGCGGAGAAGTCCTCGCCGGCTCAGCCCTCTATCACCCGGACTACGGCTTTCGAATCCTCAGCGAGTTGATTCCCGCGGAGCTGCGCTGGTACCGGGTTTACGGCGAGGCCATCAACGACGCCGGGCAAATTGCCGGTGTCGGGTTCCTGACCCGACCGGACGGGTCGTTCGGTTTAAACAAGGCCTTCCTGCTCGACCCCATGCCCGGCGACCTTGCCCCCGACGGTGCGGTTGACCTGTGGGACTTTCGGATTTTCCAAAACCGCTTCAGCGGGGCGTCGCCGCCCGCGAGCGGGTGCCGCCGCGGAGACCTGGACCGGGACGCCGACGTGGACCTTGCGGATTTCCGGCTGTTTGGAGGGCTGCTGACCGGGCCGCGGTAGGCGCTCAGCCGCCCGAGAACTGCGCGTTGCCTGACTTTTGAGTGGAGGAGACCCATGAACCCGTCCCTTTTCTTTTCCAAGAGATCCGTGATTGCACTCCTTTCCCTGATCGCCCCCGCCGCCGGGGCCGAGTTATGTATGTCCACCGATGCAGGGCAAACCCAACTGAGCTTCTGCGGGCGCGCGCCCTTCCACACTACCGCCGCCGATGTAGGTGACGCCCGTCTGGTGGAAGTGACCGGCTCGTCCGTTTCTGTCGTCGTCTGGAACGAAACTCCCGCGGGTGCTGCAACCGTTCCCTACTACGCGGTCAGTCTGGACGGGCAGACCGTCAACGTGGTGGAGCCGACCTCCTACGACCTCACCTTGCGCTACGCGCATTTCGACCCCGCGGCGCAGTCGCCGCAGGTCGACGGCGCCCTGGAGGCGCCCGCGGACAATCGCATTTACATCGTGCAATTCGTGACCCCGCCGCTTTCGGTTTTTCGGACCCAGGTTCGAGCCCTGGGCGGTACGATTCGTCACCCGCTGCACTACAATTCCTATGTCGTCGAGATGGACCAGCCCGTGAGGGCGCAGGTTGCGGCATTGCCCTACGTGCGTGCCGTGGTACCCTACCATCCCGCTTACCGGCTGGAACCCTACCTTGTGACCAATCTCGCGAATCTGGAAATGCTTCCGCCCCAGCAGCGCTACAACATCATGGTCTTCGAGCGCGGGTTGGCGCAAAAGACCGCCGTCGCCAACCAGATCGTCGCCCTGGGAGGGACGATCAATCGCCTGACGCCCGGCGGCTTCCTGCTGGAGGCGACGCTCACCCCGAGCCAGCTACTGGCCGTGGCCGAATCCAACAACGTCGCTTTCATCGACCGTTGGAGCGAGCCGTCGACGCACATGAACGTAGCCCGGCAGGTCAGCGGCGCCAACTACGCCGAGACGACGCGCGTCCCGCCGTTTCTGGGTCAGGGGGTCATCGGCGAGGTCATGGATGCCTACCTGGAGCGCTCGCATCAGGCGTTCCAAACCAACCCTCCGCTCGTCCACGGTGCGATGGGCTCATGGGACCGGCACGGGACAAATGTCTACGGCGTCGTTTTTGGCGACGGTACCGAAGCGCCGGAGGATATCGAGAACGCGGAACTCCCGCGGGCCAAAGGCATGGTTCCGTTTGCCCAGGGGGTTTTTGCCGACCTGTACATGCTCACGAATCGCCACTGCGAAACCTGCGAGCTGGTATCGTCGGCCCAACCCCGGCCCGGGGCGCCGAACTGCGAAGACGAAGACGTCTGCGGTCCCGGGCAAGTCGATCCCCGTGCGCCTTACAACGCCGTATTTCAGACCAATAGTTGGGGCAGTGGCTATACATTGGATTATAGCCCCGTCTCGTCGGAACTCGATGACATCGTATTCACCTACGATCTCCTGCTTTGTCAGTCGCAGGGCAATTGCGGGTCGTGTCCCGATCCGCGTTCTTCGGGCCCGCAGGCTTGGAGCAAAAACGTCGTCTCCGTGGGCGGCGTTTACCACCTCGACAATACGAAATTTGCGGACGACTCCTGGGATCCGCGAAACTGCGGCCCCAACCATAACGAGCCGTGCGACAGCTCCGCCAGCGGCGGTCCCGCGTCCGACGGACGCATCAAGCCGGACCTTACGAACTTCTACGATGAGATTCTCACCACCGATGGCTTGGTCTACCGAAAGGATTTCGGAGGAACGAGCGGCGCCACCCCCATCACCTGCGGGGACTTCGGGCTGTTCTTCCAGATGTGGGCGGACGGAATCTTCGGCAACACACTGCCAGATCCGACCTGCGACCCTCAGGTCGAGAACTGCGTGTTCAAGAACCGCCCCCATGCCAGCACGGCCAAGGCCATGCTCATCAACACGGCGATGCAGTATGATTTCGTCGATCCACCCGGCGACCCACCCGCACCCCACCCGGATTTGACCCGCGACAAGCAAGGTTGGGGCATGCCCAGCGTGGGCAAGCTGCTGTCGCTTGCTCGCCGCGACGCGTTCCTTCTGGTAGTCAACGAAACGGACGTACTCACGGAGTACACGGGGCTTGGTTATACCGTGCACGTGCCGCCGGGCGCCGGAGCGTTGAAAATTACCCTGGTCTATACCGATCCCAAGGGCGCTCCTTTTTCGGCTCTGCCGATGGTCAATCATTTGTACGTCTACGCCTATGACAACGAAGACCTACCATCATTGGGCCCGCCGTATTACGGGAACCTTGGACTGCGATCGGACATCTGGTCGCCCCCGTCCGTGGGACCGTGGGCGGAGCCGTGGATCCCGGACACGGTTCAAAACATCTTCGTCAAACACCCCGTGCCGGGAAGCTGGGGGATCACCGTTGCGACAGGAGCGATCTTGGTCGACGCGAGGCCCGAAACGCCAAACATTGACGATGTGGATTACGCCCTCGTTGTCAGCGTGGACTTTGACTGCAACGCGAACGGGCGCTCGGACTGGGAGGACATTGCCTATGGATCGTCCCAAGACTGCAATCAGAACACGATCCCCGATGAATGCGACATTGCTTCGGGCGCGAGCAGCGATTCCAACGGCAACGGCATCCCCGACGAATGTGACCCCGACTGCAATCAGAATGGCGTCCCCGATGATCTCGATATCAGCCGCGGCACCAGCGCGGACTGCACAGGGAACGGCATCCCGGATGAGTGCGAACCGGATTGTGACGACAATGGGATCCCCGACGTTTGTGAGACTGACTGCAACGCCAACCGGCTCGCGGACGTGTGCGATATCGCCAACGGTGTGAGCCAAGATTGCAACTCCAATGCCGTCCCCGATGAGTGCGACATCGGCACAATCAGTCAGGACTGCCAACCGAACGGCGTTCCCGACGAATGTGACGTTGCTTCGGGCGTGAGCAGCGATGCCAACGGCAACGGCATCCCGGATGAATGCGACCCGCCGGTCATCGTTTGGAATGATGATCCTCTAAGCCCCGACCGGACCACTCGATCGTTACGGTTCAGGTTGGAGGTGCCCGCGACGGCGACGGCGACCGCCGGGCAGTCGGCCATCAGGGTGGAGTCGGTCGAGTTGCAGCACCCCGACCCAAGGAACAACCCGGCGACGGTGTCACTGCCGACGCAGACCGTGCCGCAGAACTTCTCCAAGTTCGACACCGCCAGCAACGGTGTCTGTTCGGGTGCGGGGTCAAGTCCGAACTATAACAACCACCCCTGCGACCCGTCGAAGGCGCCCCCCAACGCGGATTGCCTCTGTAACACCCCGGTTTGCTCGAGCAACGACGCGGCGCACAATGGTTTTTGTGGTGGTACTCCCACGCCACTCCTCTTCGCATGCACGGGCGAGCTTCCACCGGACGACACCGGCCCCGATCTACCGGACGCAAGCGGGCAAGGCGGTTGCGCCCGCTGGGTGGGCAGGCCGGCGACGTTCCTCGAAG
>CAYQZH010000198.1:0-8604 GCA_964421865.1 uncultured Phycisphaera sp.
CTGGGATAGCTTCGCCCCCGGAGCCGATCCATGACTTGTGTAGAACAACAAGGGCGCAAGCCCGGTGACATTGTCCGCGAGCTTACGCTCGCGGGTCGGAGTGCCCGCTCCATAACTGTCGCGGTACTGATCGGCGGGTCGATGACCCGCCCTACTCCGTGCCTGCGTGCCTTGGTGCCTTCGCGCCTTCGTGCCTATGTGGCTTCGTGGCTCCGTCGCTTCGTGGCTACTTCGTCTCCTTCACCTCGAACTCCGCGTCGATGACGTTGTCGTCCTTGGGCGAAGAACCATCGCCGTCGGCGCCCGCGTCGGGGGAGGCGGCTTGACTGGGCTGGGCCTGTTGTGCGGCTTTCTCATAGATGATCTTGCCGATGGTCTGGGCGTCTTTCATTAGCTTGTCGTTGGCCTTTTTGATCGCGTCGGCGTCGTCGCCTTTGAGCGTCGATCGCAAGTTGTTGATGGAGGCCTCGACCTTGGCGCGTTCGTCGGCGGGGATTTTGTCGCCGTGTTCGGAAAGCTGCTGCTCGATCTGATAGGCCGTGTTGTCCGCGATGTTGCGGATTTTGACCAGCTCGGCCTTCTTCAGATCGTCGGCCGCGTGGGACTCGGCGTCCTTCTTCATCCGCTCGATCTCTTCCTTGGTGAGCCCGCCGCTGCCCTCGATGCGGATGGACTGCTCCTTGCCCGTGGCCTTGTCCTTGGCCGAGGCGTTGATGATCCCGTTGCGGTCGATGTCGAAGGTCACCTCGACCTGCGGCACCCCGCGCGGGGCCGGCGCGATCCCCGCGAGGTTGAACCGCCCCAACGTCCGGTTGTCCACGGCCATGGGGCGGTTGCCCTGCAAGACGTGGATGGTGACCTCCGTCTGTCCGTCGGCGGCCGTGGAGAACACTTCCGATTTCGAGGTTGGAATGGTGGTGTTGGCCTCGATGAGCGGCGTCATCACTCCGCCCAGCGTCTCCACCCCGAGTGTCAACGGTGTGACATCGAGCAGCACGATGTCGGCCTTGTCGCCGGCCAGCACCGCACCTTGGATCGCCGCCCCGACGCCGACCACCTCGTCCGGGTTGATGCTCTTGTTCGGCTCCTTCTGAAAGATTTCCTTGCACAGGGCCTGCACCGCGGGCATCCGCGTCGAGCCGCCCACCAGTACGACCTCGTGAATGTCCTTCGCGGTGAGCTTCGCCCCTTCCATGGCCTCCATCACCGGCTTGCGGCAGCGTTCGGTGAGGTGCTTGGTCATCTGCTCGAACTGGCTGCGCGTGAGGGTCAGTTGCAGGTGCTTCGGGCCGGACGCCGTCGCGGTGATGTACGGCAAGTTGATCGTCGTCTCCATGACCGTGGAGAGTTCGCACTTGGCCTTCTCCGACGCCTCCTTCAAGCGTTGCAGGGCCATGGGGTCCTTGCGAAGGTCCACGCCCTCCTGCTTGCGGAAGGTCTCGGCCAGGTGGTTGATGAGCACCTCGTCGTAGTCGTCGCCGCCGAGGTGCCCGTCGCCGCTGACGCTGCGCACCTCGAACGTCCCGATCTCCGGGTCGATGTCGAGGACGGAGATGTCGAACGTCCCGCCGCCCAAGTCGAACACCGCGATGGTCTGTTCCTTTTTCTTGTCCAGCCCGTAGGCGAGGGCCGCCGCCGTCGGCTCGTTGATGATCCGCTCGACCTTCAGCCCGGCGATCTCGCCGGCGTCCTTGGTGGCCTTGCGCTGCGAATCGTTGAAGTACGCCGGCACGGTGATGACCGCGCGGTCCACCTTGGCGCCGAGGTAGTCCTCCGCCGTCTTCTTGAGGTCCTGGAGGACCATGGCGCTGATTTCGGGTGGGGTGTACTGCTGGTTGCGAATCTCGACCTTCACCAGTTCGTCGGGCCGGCCCACGATCTTGTAGGGCACCATCTTCTCCTCGGTGGCGACCTCGTTGTGCCGCCGACCCATGAACCGCTTGATCGAGAAGATGGTGTTCTCGGGGTTGGTGACCTGCTGGTGCTTGGCGATCTGCCCGACCAGCCGGTCCCCCTTGTCGGTGATGGCGACGACCGAAGGCGTGAGCCGCGACCCCTGGGCGTTGGTCAGCACCTTGACCTGATCGCCCTCCATGACGGCCACCACCGAGTTTGTCGTACCGAGGTCGATTCCGATGATCTTGGACACGTTCTGCTCCTCTAGAACCGGGATGCGCGCACCCTGCGCGCACTCCACCGGGTTCCATGAAAAGCACAGGCCGTACCAGAACGGCGCCTGCCTAGCCGTTCATAACAACTTGTCAAATAAGAACTAACGATCTATCATCAAACTGATGTTCGTCCGGCTGCCAACGTGACAGCCGAAAAACTGCGGAAATGGCACAACCGGCGCGGCTCGTGGGCCGTGGTGAAAACGTGTTTGGGGTCGGCGTAAAGGCCGATAAACTTGCTAATGATGGAACTGGAACCCCTTGGCACCGCCGAGGCCCACGGCTACCCGACGATCCGCCAACAGTCGGTTTTCATCGAAAACCGCGTCGGGCAACTTTTGCGCCTGACGAAGCTTTTCGACCAAACCGACATCCGCATCCTGGCCGTGTCGGTGGTTTACTCCGTCGACTGCGCGATTGTCCGAATGATCCTCGACGACCCGGAGAAGGCCTACGACGTCCTCACTCAATCCGGGTTCCAGCTCAGCGAGACGGAGTTGATCGCCGTCAGCCTTCCGCACGGTAAGCGAGCGCTTCTGCACACATGGGCCGCGTTGCTAGACGGGGAGATCAGCATCCATTACACCTATCCATTGTTGGTGCGGCCCAAGGGTTGTGCGGCCATCGCCGTCCTCCCCGACAGCATCGAGCAGGCGATCCGCGTCCTGCGCGAGCGGAACTTCGAGGTGCTCGACCAGCAGGATCTGCTCGAAGCGCGGGACGAATAACGCTCTGCGGAGGGATGCCATCAACCTGTTCCTACTGATCTCGCGGTGGATTCATCTTGCCTCCGTCATCGTTGCGTTGGGTGGAGCGATGTTTATGCGTTTCGCGCTGCTCCCGGCCGCGAAGGCGGCGCTGGGCGACGATGTGCATGAAAAGTTGCGCGAGGCTGTGCGCGTGCGATGGGCGAAGTTCGTGCACGCAGCCATTGCGTTGCTGCTGATCACCGGCGCCATCAACTTCGCGATCCTGGCGCTGCCGCCGAAGATCAAGCCCCTCCCCTACCATCCGATCTTCGGCGTCAAATTCCTCGCGGCCTTCGCAGTGTTTTTCATCGCCGAGGCCCTGATGAGTCGAGGCCCGGGTTTCGCGAAAATCCGCGCCAACCGGGCCAAATGGCTCGCCATCCTTCTTTCGCTCGGCGCGTTGATCGTCCTCCTCTCCGGCATCCTCAACCAAGTCCGAACGTCCCAGCAACATCTGACGGGTTCCGCCAGGCTACAGAACGACAGCCCGGGGAGCGCCGTTGCCGCAGCCGAACGGCACGGCGGTGTCCCGTAGGCTCCGGCGGTAATCAGGCGGCGAAGTGAGCGGGGTTTAGAACCGCTGGCGGGTGGCCTGGGCGACCTTGTCGAGGGCTTCGACGTAGGCGGCGATGCGAAGCGAAGTTCGCTGCTCGACGCTGCGGGAATGCACAGCCTTCCAGGCCTGGAGCATCCGCTTTTCCAGTTCTTGGTTGACCTTCTCGTGGCTCCAGTGGAACTGCTGGAGGTTCTGCACCCATTCGAAGTAGGAGACGGTCACGCCGCCCGCGTTAGCCAGGATATCGGGAATCACCGTGACGCCGCGTGTGCGCAGCGTCTCGTCGGCGCGAGGAATGACCGGCGAGTTGGCGGCCTCGACGATGAGCTTGGCCTTGACGTCGTCCACGTTCTCCTGTGTGATCGCCCCGCCCAACGCCGCGGGAATCAGGATCTCCACATCGAGCGAGAGCAGTTCCTCGTTGTCGATGTCCTTGGCGCCCTTGAAGCCTCGGACCGATCCGGTCGCCTTGCAGTGCTCCGTCACCTTGGCGATATCCAAGCCGTCCTCCTTGAAGATGCCGCCGAAGACATCGGAGACGGCGACGACCTTGGCGCCAAGCTGCGAAATGAGCAGGGCCGTCCATGACCCGACGTTGCCGAAGCCTTGCACGGCCACCCGCGCCCGCCTGATATCAACGCCGTAGGCCTTACACGCTTCCTGGGTGATAATCATCACACCCCGCCCCGTCGCCTCCTCACGACCCAGCGATCCGCCGAGATTCACCGGTTTACCGGTCACGATGGCGGGCGTGTAGCCGTGTTTCTTGCCGTACTCATCCATGATCCAAGCCATGACCTGAGCATTCGTTCCCGCGTCGGGCGCGGCGATGTCGCGGTAGACGCCGAGGGCCATGTCGATCTTCTGGGCAAAGCCCCGCGTCAACGCCTGAAGCTCGTTGCGGCTCATGTGCGTCGGGTCGCAAGTGACCCCGCCCTTGGCCCCGCCGAAGGGGAGATCGACGATCGCGGTCTTCCACGTCATTAAGGCGGCCAGGGAGCGCACCTCGCTGAGGTCGACCTGATGATGATAGCGGATCCCGCCTTTATACGGGCCGCGTACGCCGTTGTGCTGCACGCGATAGCCGTGGAACATCTCGAGGTGCCCGTCGTCCATCCGCACCGGCACCTGAACGACCAGCTCCCGGTAGGGTGAGCGCAGCAGAAGCTGAATCTCACTTTCGAGCTTCATGTGTTCGGCGGCCATCTGGAACTGCTCGTCAGTGACGCGGTTGAAATCGACGTGCGCTCCCGCCGCCGGACTCTTCTTCCCAGGGGCAACGGTGTTCGGCGTGGGACGGCGTGGCGCAGTGGTGGTGGTCATGGACACTCTTGAACCCCTTTCATTCGGCGAGACGGTCCGGCCCTGGGGTCATCGGCGCGATGGGCCGTCCGGTTTAGCCTCCTCTCGAAACGGGATCAGAGCCAACCTTCGGGCGCAACTCCGTCCGATATGGGCTCCCGGTCTGCCCCCGGCGAGTGGCGGGACCACGATCGTCGAAGCGATCGCTCAAGCGCAGCGTCGCCATGCCTTCTCAAGATGGGTCCTAACGGTACCCTCACGTCAGAGCGTGGAGCGGAAGCGACACGACCCGAATCCGCTCGCTTCCGCTCGCGGCTCCGATCGACGCCGCCCACCAGGGGCGCTGCCGCACCCGGGATTCCCGTCGCACTACGTCGAGTTACTGTCATGCGACCGCGACTCCACGCTCCCGCGCCGCCTCTTCCACCTGCTCGCGGACGGGGTAGGCCCCGCCGTACCACAGCCAGTGCGCGATGCGTGATACATCGTTGGCCACGAGATACAAGCCGGGTACGACGATCAGATTCAGCACCGCCGCGGCCAGCAGCCCGTAGGAGAGTGAAATCGCCATCGGTTGGACCGATTGGGCCTGCCCGCTCTGATTGAGCAACAGGGGCAGCAAGCCCGCAAGATCGGTGATCGCGGTGAGTAGAACCGGCTTGAAGCGTAGCTCCCCGACTTCCAGAACGGCCTCTTGCACGCTCTTACCCTCTCGGATCAACCAGTTCACGCTATCGACCAGCACCAAGGATTCATTGACCACCAGTCCGGACACCCCCACGATCCCGAAGATGCTCATCATGGTCAGGTCATAGCCCATCAGCAGGTGCCCGGCGACCACGCCGATCAGGCCGAACGGCACCGCGATCATCACCACAAACGGCTTAACGTACGAGCGCAGCATGGCGGCCAGCAGTGCATAATTGGTCATCATCGCCAACCAGAATCCGATGTACAGGCTGTCAAACGACTCGTTCATCCGCTCGCGGTCGCCGCCGAAGCTGTAGGTCAGATCGTTGTAATCGGAGACCACGCCGTCGAGAAATCCCGCTTGGAGAGTCTGGACGATCTGCTCCGCGTTGGCCCGCCGTTCGTCGAGGTCCGCGAGGACGCGGACCCGGCGCTTGCCGTCCTGATGTTGGATCGAGGCGTATCCCCGGCCCCATTCGATGTCCGCGACCTCGGAAAAGGGAACGACGTCGCCGCGCGGAGTGGCGATCCGTTCGTTTTCCAAATCGCTGATGGACGCCCGTTCATCCGCGGGATAGCGGACACGGACCCTAACCTCCTCGGCCCCGCGCTGCAGACGGATCGCCTCGCCCCCGAAGAAGCCGTGCCGAAGCTGCGTCGCCACGTCGTCCAGCGTCAAGCCCAGCGCCCGCGCCGCCGGACGCAGCTTGATCCGAAGCTGGCGCTTGCCTGGGATCAGGTCATGGTGCACGTCCGTGACGCCGTCGAACTCCCGTAGTTTGGCTTGGATCCGCTCCGAGGCCGCGGCCATGTCGTCGAGGTTGTTGCCCAGCAGACGCACCTCGATGGGGCGGTCGGTGGGACCGATCTGCTGGCGGGCGATGGTGAACTCCTCCGCGTCGTACAGCGGACCAATGTGCTCCCGCCACCGCTCCATGATCGGGTCGTCCCCGATCTGCCGGTCACCCGAGGACATCATCGCGATCCGAACTTCACAGAGGTTGCTCCCGCGTTGAGGAAGGAAGTCGGCGAACTCACCGGTGATGGAGTAGACCTGTTGGACGAGGTCGCCGGGCGTCGCCGGTTTGAGTTGCGGGTCGTGGTTGAGGGCCAGGGCGGCCTGTTCGATCCGCTCGATTGTCTTTTCCGTCACCGACGCGGGCGTGCCCTCCGGGAACCGCACGCGGGCGCGGAGGACGCTGCCGTCTTCCTTCTGCAGCAGAACAAACGGCGTCCGCCCGCCATACCAAGCCCCGGCGGCGATGAGGAGCAAGGCTATGGCGACGGCGAGCGTGATGCCCCGATGGTAGACGGCCTGTCGGTAGAACGGTCGGTACCATTGGGTGATGACGTAGTCGAACCCTCGGTCGACGGCCAGTCGGAACCGGTTGGGCGGTTTGGGCACGTAGGCCACGCCGGGGCGGTGCCCGAAGCAGAGATGCGCCGGCTCGATCAAGATGCTCTCCACCGTCGAGGCGACCAAGGCCGCGATCACGATGACCGGCAGCACATACACGAACCGCCCCATGACCCCCACGACGTACAGAAGCGGGACGAACGCCACGATGGTCACCAACGTCGAGCCGAACACCGGCAAGGCCACGCGACATGTTCCCTCAATCGCCGCCACGTCCGGCGGCTCCCCGGCCTTGCGCCGCGAATGAACGCACTCCGCAATCACGATCGAGTCGTCCACCACGACGCCCGAAACCATGATGAGGGCGAACAGGCTGATGACGTTGATGGACTGCCCGAGGTAATTCATCAGCACCAGGCCGCCCGCAAACGAGATTGGGATGCCCAGCGCCACCCAAAACGCGAGATCGAATTCCAAAAACAACCACATCGTGACAAACAGCACGGCCAGTCCTTGCAGGCCGTTGGAGACGAGCATCGAAATGCGCGAGTCGATTTCCACCGAGCTGTCGCCCCACACCGAAAGGTGCAGGCGGTCGGGAAGGAACTCCTGCCGCGAGGACACATAATTGCGGACCGCGGAGGCGATCCTCATGCTGTCCTCTTGCGGCGTCTTGTAGACCTCCACGAGGACGGCCGCTTGACCGTTGAAACGACCGCGTAACACCGTGTCCTCGAACCCCTCGCGGACGGTGGCGATGTCGCCCAGCCGTACGGCTGCATTGCCCTGCTCGAGCACGATGAGGTCTTCGTATTCCGCGGCGGTCAGGCGTTGACCGGTCACACGGAGGGTCAGCTCTTCTTCAGCGGTGCGGATTACCCCCGCGGGCAGATCGAGGCTGCTCTTGCGGACGACGGCCATCACCTGGGCGATCGAGAGGTTGTACGCCAGCAACGCCTCCTCGGAGACCTCAATCAGGATTTCGTCCTCGCGCACTCCGGACAGCGACACCTGGGTAATGCCCGGCATCGCCACAAGGTCGTCCTTAATGTCCCTTGCAAACCGTTTCAGCGTTCGCTCCGGGGCGTCGCCGTGGACGGCAATGTTGATGACCTCGGTGCGAATGACCGATTCCGTGACGACGGGCTTCTCGGCCTCCGGCGGGAGGCTCCTCACCTTCTCGATACGGTCCTTGACGTCGTTGAGGACCCGCTGCGCATCCTTGACGCTCGTTTTCAGCGCCAGCCCGATAGTTCCGAAGTTGTCGTTGGCCACCGACCAGACCCACCGGACGCCGTTGATGCCTCGCACGGCATCCTCGATCGGGGTACAGACTCGATGTTCGACGTCTTCCGAGCTGGCGCCGGGGTATGCGACGTCGACCAGAACGTGATTCAGGGAAAGTTCGGGGAACGCTTCGCGGACCATCCGCTGCGCGGAGAGTGCTCCGCCGACGAGGAACACCACCATCAGCAGATTGGCGAAGACCGGATTGCGAACGCCCCCCGCGATCCATCCGCGGAGAAGCTGCATGGCCCTGACTCCTCCCTGCCTCGTTGTGGAGGAGCTTCGCGGATCGCCGTCGCTTCGTCAACCGCGGGTTCTGCCGCTGATCGTACTGGCCCGCGCGGCGCTTGCCCGCCGCCGGAATCGCGTTGAGCGTGCGATTACTCGTTTACGGCGGGGGGGGCTTGGTGCCGGCTGGGGGGACTTCGTACGCGCCTATGTCCACGCTGATGCCCACCTTGCGAATGGCGCGGGCCAGATCCAACGGGATGA
>CAYQZH010000199.1:0-8583 GCA_964421865.1 uncultured Phycisphaera sp.
TTTTCAAGACAGTGCCGCAAGAGATCACGAATCCGCGGCGGGGTTCGGTCGGGCAGCATGTCGTAATCCGGGTCGCGCTCCATGATCTTGGCGATAACATCGGTGGTGGTTTCGCCGGCGAACGGTCCAGCCCCGGTCAGACATTCGAAGAGGACGCAGCCAAAGGACCAGATATCGGTACGTCGGTCGAGTGCTCGGCCGCGGGCCTGCTCCGGGCTCATGTAGGCCGCTGTTCCGAGCACCACGCCGGGGCGAGTATAGTTGGCGGTGATGGTGGGCGAATCGCCGATGGGCACGGCGCCGCTGGAATCGTCCGCCATCGCTCGCGCCAGCCCAAAATCCAGCACCTTGACCGTCCCGTCCGGTCTGACCATGACGTTGCCGGGCTTGAGGTCGCGGTGAACGACGCCCTTTTCGTGCGCGGCCTCCAGTGCTTCGGCGATCTGTCTGCCGACTTCCAAGGCTTCCTCAACCGGCAGGGGTCCGCGTTTCAATCGAGCGGACAAGGCCTCACCTTCGACGTATTCGAGCACGAGGAACTTCTTCTTATTGGACTCCTCGAAGCCGTGGATTGCGGCGATGTGAGGGTGATTCAGCGACGCCAGCAACTTCGCTTCGCGCTCGAAGCGCATCACGCGCTCCTTGTCACGGGCCATCGACTCCGGCAGGACCTTGATGGCCACCTCGCGATCCAGGCGCGTATCTTTCGCACGATAGACCTCACCCATGCCGCCCGCCCCGAGGGGAGCAAGGATCACGTAGGACCCGAACTGTTCGCCCGAAGAAAGGACCATCAATATCGACGCCGTCCGGCCAGGGAATCGCTAGGGGAGACCATGATCGTGTCTTCCGCGGCGTACCGCAAGCCGTGGGGTGTCGCTTCTACCCCCCGGCCCTCCGGTTGACCGCTCGGCGCGGCGTCCCTAGAATGGCTCCCTGTGTCGATGAGGTTTGACCGAAGGAGACGATATGGCCGGCGCTCACACAGTCGAGTTTACGGATGCGAATTTTGACGAGGCGGTCTTACAGGCCGACCGCCCGGTCCTCGTGGATTTTTGGGCGACCTGGTGCGCTCCTTGTAAGGCCCTGGCGCCGATCATTGATGACCTGGCGGCTGACTATGACGGCCGGGCGAAGGTCGGGAAGGTGGACACCGACGCCAACCGGGAGGTGTCCGTCCGATTCTCGGTCAGCGCCATCCCCACGGTGATCCTCTTCCATAAGGGCGAGATCGTCCAGAAGTTCGTGGGTTTGCGGGCGAAAAAGGACTTCCAAACGGCCCTCGACCGCCTCGCGGGTGCGGCGAAGTAAGCTTGTCCTGAGCCTCGAAGGAACGGCAGCGCCGCTCCGGCGGGCGCACGACATCGGGTTCGGATCGTGCGCGACTCGTCCTTGGCGCTCGTCCTGAGCCTCGAAGGAAGCGCCGTCTGCGTGCGAGCCGGACCGGCGCCTGTCGGTAACGCCGTGCGGTGATCCATATGGTCGAAGCTGGGATCAGTCTGGAGCAGTTCATGGCCCAGCCGCCCGAGCCGCAACGGCACGGCGGGTGCGGCAGTTGCGGTACGGGAAAGGCCGGGGCCTCACAATGCGGCAATGGCCTCGAGAAAATCTACCCCACCACCGCCGTCCGCTTCGGGTTTATGCGCTACATCGGCGAGTTCACTCACACGGCGGACATGAAGTTCACCTGCGGGGCCAGGGTCGTGATCCAAACCCGCCGGGGCATCGAGATGGGCGAACAAGTCTCGCTCACCTGCAACGGTTGCGATAAGTCCGTGACCCGCGAACAGATGAAGGAATGGGTCCGCGCCTGCGGCGAAGACGCTTTCATTTTCGACGCCGGTCGAATTTTGCGCGAGGCCACAGCGGCCGACCTCGCCGAGAATGCGCGGATTCAACTCAGCGCCCGCGAAAAACGCAGGTTCTGCCAACAGGTCACGGAGCAATACAAGCTGCCGCTGCGGGTGGTGGAGTGTGAGACTCCCTTCGGCGGCGAGCGCATCCTCTTCTACTTCACGGCCGCCGAGCGCATCGACTTCCGGGCGATCGTCAAGGATTTAACCCATGAGTACCGGACGCGGATCGAGATGCGGCAGGTGGGGGCGAGGGATGAGGCCCGGCTCCTGGCCGATTACGAAACCTGCGGGCGGGAGGTTTGCTGCAAAGTGTTTCTCAAGACGCTCCGGCCGATCAGTATGCGGATGGCCAAACTGCAAAAGGCCACCCTCGATCCGACGCAGGTCTCCGGTCGGTGCGGCCGGCTCAAGTGCTGCCTGCGGTACGAGCACATCGGATACGAGGAACTCGACAAGAAGCTGCCCCGTGCGGGGCTGCGCATCCGCACGAACCACGGCGAAGGCGTCATCGTCAATCGGCAAGTGCTCACCCAGTTGGTGCAAATCCGTCTGGACGACGGCACGCTCTTGACGGTGGTGGCGGAAGACATCACGGAAGTGGGTGTGGAGACGCCGCCCGCGCCGCCGGAGGGTGGGACGGCGCCGCCGCGCGGACCGCGGACGAGACCCGCTCCACGCCCGCCTGGCGCGGCTCGAATAGCGCTACGATCTCTGGCGGACCCACCAAGCTCGCCGCCTCCGCCCGCTTCCGGGCCGAGTGAGGGCAGTCCGGCTCGTGCATCAGACGTCGGGCCTGAGGCGCCGACCGATGACGCGCGGACGGGAGGCGCAGGACCGCCCGGTGGTCGCCGCCGGCGGCGCGGCCGTCGGCGCGGTCGACGACACGGGGCGGGAGCGGAGGGGTCCAGCCCGCCCGGCGGACCGCCGCCGGTCAACCCGTAGAGCCTTCCAAGGTGGGGAATCGCCGGCCGACGTTCCTATGGTGGACGCACCCTCGAAATCGTTGGAGACTCTGGTCGAGCACGTGGGCCGCTATCCTGCGGAAGCGTTCCTCTTCCTTCGCGAGGGACTCGGCTACGCCGCGGAACGTGTCCACGGGCCGGAGACCGACGCCCACCGATTGCTGCATCAGTATCTGACGGAGAACAACGTGGATTGGAGCGACCTCGTCGCCCAATATCACACCGGCCTACTCCCTGAGCCCGTGGCTCAAGCCATCGAAGCGGCCGGCGGGTGCGACAAACTGAATCGGCACATCAGCGGACGCGACCTGTGCTGGGGGCTGCGGGAGTTCGCCCTCAAGCGGTGGGGGATGCTCGCCCGCGTGGTCCTCGAATCCTGGAACATCAAATCCACGGCCGATTTCGGGCGCATCGTCTTTGGATTCATTGACCTGGACATGATGCGAAAACAGTCCGAGGACCGTGTTGAAGACTTCGATGAGGTCTAC
This sequence comes from uncultured Phycisphaera sp., assembly GCA_964421865.1. Taxonomy (GTDB): domain Bacteria; phylum Planctomycetota; class Phycisphaerae; order UBA1845; family UBA1845; genus SBAX01. The sequence goes on from CAYQZH010000199.1 coordinate 3,307, forward strand.
GACTTCCGCGAGGCCTTTGACCGGACGTTCGGCGAGGACGGGAAGGACCACGGTAGCGTGACTGACGCGTAGACCGTCCGCCTCCGCAAGTGTTCCGGATGGGGGAGTGCGCAGTTTGACGGACGATCATCCGGAGCTCTGCAAAGAATCGTCGCCCGACAAGATTCCCCAAGATTGGGTTACACGATCTGACGCCCCCAAGTCCGCCTCGACGCTTGCGAGAATCCCCCGGGGGCCGTTAAAATGTCTGTCGGCGGAGTCAACTGACGTTGTCGGGCTGGAGAGTAAGTATGGCCTCATCGCTGCCGCGTTCCGCGGAACAGATTGATCCATTGCTCAAGGGCCTGCTCGTGCTGGCTCGTACCGTCGAAGAAGTGCTGGAAGGTCGCGCGGTGCGGGCGGGTATCGGCCAGCCCATGGGCCGGTCGAACGTGCAAGTCCTCCGCCTGCTGGCTCATCGCGGCGGTCACACGGCGAGTCAGGTCGCTCGCTTTCTCGGCGTCAGCAAACCCAGGGTCAGTCAGATGATCGACGCGATGGCCCGCGACGGAGTGGTGGTCCGTCGACGTACGGACGGTGACCAGCGCGAGGTCTGGTTGGAGTTGACCAAGCGGGGACGATTGAGGGCTCGGGCTGTCCAACGGGAGCAGCGTCACCGGCTGCGCATGGCCCTTCGCCTGGTGCGGCAACCGGGCGTCGCCCGCTGGGCGGATACGCTCCACGAGATCGCGGGGGCCCTGGCCCGGGCCGATCGCGTGTGTGAGGAGTTTTGTCTTCAATGCGGCGCGCACGCCGACGCCACATGCGTTCTGACCGGCGGCGATGCGAAGTGCCTGTATCTGCGGCACATGCCGTCGCCCGCCCGCGGGCCGGCCCACAGATCGCGCAAGAGCCGCCCGAGAAAACCTGTCTCCTAAATCGTTACCTGTCCAACTGACTCGGCGCCCGGCCTATCCTTTGGATCATTGGGATCCGAGTCCGCGCGCTACGCGCGGTGACCAACGTGCGGCAAGGGCACCTTCGCGCCCGGCCGTCATCACCCTGGGCGGCAAGATCGACAACGGGCCGGAAGGCACCTGGGCGTAAAGTGCCGGCCGTGCTCATCAATTGAGGCTGAAGCTCGGCGCGTTCGCCGGCTCTTCCACGAAGGAACCGCGCAGAAAAAATACTGGAAATCGCTTGCAATCGGGCATCCGCGCAGTACCATGCCATTACTTAAGTATATTAACTTAAGCATCGACGCCGCCGGCTTTCAACAAAAGGAGGGCGAACGCGGTGGGGTGCGGCAGGCCAGACAAGACGGAGACACGTCACGAAAAGCGTGACGAAGTTGCGCCTCGGGGGTGTAGGCGGCTGGTGACTGCGCCTCGCTTTGCAGAGGACGTCCCTGCGCGGGAGCGCCTAGCCGCCGACGTCGATGATGGAGGAGAAACGGTACCCGGCATGTGAGCCGATGCAGGACTTCTACCCGGCGCGGTTCCCGGAGATCCCCGGGATTCCGAGGGTGATCGAATGGGGAGCACGAGCAGGACGATTAGGTTTCAAACGCCGCACGTCTCATCCGCGTGTGGGACAAATGCGGCGGGGAAGACGTTCGCAGTACAACGGTAGGGAGAGCATTTCCAAGGAGACAGTTATGACCCCTCAGATGACAGCGCGGCAGCCGGTGTCCAATCTACGACACAAATACCTTACGGAGCACAGAATCCTCGGGATGATCGTTGCCGGGGTCGGATTATCCTTGTCGCTTTCGGGCCCGCCGGCTTGGGCTCAGTTTTGTCCGCTCCCCGCGGTTAACCCGTGGTGCACCGCCTTGCAGCCGATCGATTGCCTGGCGACTGCCGCCGACGAAACCTGTCTTCCTTGGGAAGTCTTTTTCGATGTCACGGGGCAGCCGATCATCCTGCTGTGCGATTGCTTCAGCGGTACGGGTTGTGGTCCCGTGGACATCAAACCCAATACGCCCGCGCCCGGTTACACGGTGTCGTGCCCCGGAGATTGTCCGCCCGGACAGGTGTGCGAACTGCACTTCAACGGTGTTCCGCAGGGGCAGAGTTCAATCGACTCATCGTTGCTTCCGCCGAACACGGCGGTAACCTGCGCCTGTGTCGGGCCGAGTCCCACTCTCTGCCCGCTGCCCACTACGAACCCAGAGTGCGCCGCTCTGCAATCGAGGGATTGCCTTCTGGCGGGCACATGTCTGCCGAAGGTAATCCGGCACAACGTTCCTCCGCCGTTCTTCCCGGCGGCGGGCACGGATGTGTTGACGCCGACGACCGGCTATGTGGCAATTCGGAGCCCGTCCGGGCAGATGATGTGGTACTACATCAGGGAGTCGCCGCCGAACCTGACGCGAGTGGTCCGCGAGAGTCCGTGGGTCGAGGGCAATCACCACAGAATAGACACCGAGATCATCGCGATGGAACTCGTCGGCGTGGCCGGCGGCGGAGGCGGCGGGGGTGCGGTGCTGATCCGCGAAAGCCCGACCCTGATGAGCAAGGGGCGGGTGACCGGTGCGGCCAGTATGACAACCGACTACCCGGCCGACAGCTTCTTCGACCTCTTTGTGACGATCGATTTCCCCGGTTCTGAAATCGCTGGGCTGTACAACAACCTGCCGATCCCCTTGGAGGCGCATGGCATCAGGGCGCTTCCGCCGCTGGGCAGCAGCTTCAAGACGCCGCAGGGATGGCCGGGGGCCGAGTTGTGGACACCCCAGGGTCCGACCGGCTACATGATCGTGGAGGTTGTTCACGATCTTCCGCCGCCGCCACCCGAGTGGGAGGTCACCCTGTGCGCGTGTATTGACCCCCTCGGGTGCCATGTGACACGCGAGCCTACTGTGGATCCCGTGTGCATAGGCGGCTGCCCGACGGGGCAAGAGTGCATCCTGCGCATCATATCGATAGACCCCAACATGGTGGATTACTTCTGCGAATGTGTGCCGCGCGAGGCGTGTTGCATCCATCAGCCGTCGGGGCCGTTCTGCATGGACTTGCCGCCCGAACAGTGCGTGCCGCAGGGCGTCCCCCAAGGACCGGGTACGGCTTGCTCAGCTACGCGGATTGCCTGTTGTCTGCCGGACGGAAGCTGCGCCGACGTCGATCCGCTCTGCTGCGACGAATTGGGCGGGACGCCCTCGCCGTATGCCGCGGCATGCCTGGGAGATAGCGACGGCAACGGCGTTGACGATGCGTGCGAGCCGCCGTGCCATCCGCAGGCGGGCGGCCTGGCGTGCAGTCTTACGATCTGCCCCAACCCCATCGACACGTGCATGCCGTCGAAGGTGATTTGCGTTGGTCCGGGAATCTGCACCATTTTGGAGTGCCAGTGCCAAAGCGGTGTCTCTTGCCACGTCGATCTTGATGCACAACAGCAACCCATGTGTGTGGGTTCCTGTCCCCAGGGTGGGATCTGTGAGCAGGTCTACACCACCCAGCCAAATCAGGCAGTCATCGTGACTTGCGAGTGCCGACCCGCGACCGAGGCGTGCTGCTTTGTGTTCGGAGACTGCCAGAACCTGCTACCCGATCACTGTACAATCATCGACGGTACCGCGCAGGGACCGGGAACAGCTTGCACTCAGCCGCAGGCCTGCTGTCTGCCGGATGGCACTTGCCAGGACGTGGACCCGCTCTGCTGCCACGATCTGGGCGGAACACCGCAAGGTTCGGGAACCGATTGCACATTGACGGCTTGTCCGGTGGCGCAGGCCTGCTGCCTGCCGAACGGAACCTGCACGGAAGTGGAATACAACCGTTGCGTGGCCTTGGGGGGCGATCCGCAGGGACCGAACACGATCTGCGACATGCGTTATTGCTCCCCGCTCAAATGGGCGCAGCCGCCGACTTACAGTGTGGCGGCGCCGGGGGCGCAATGCTTCTGGGGATGGGACGATTTGTCCGATTACTTCTCCGGCCCGATCGTCGCGGACGACTGGGCGTGCAGTTCGAAGCAACCGATCACCGACATTCACTGGTGGGGCTCGTATCAAAACTGGACGACGCGGGAGGCTCCGCCTCCGGGAATGGGACCGGTCCAGTTCCACATCGGCATTTGGACGGACGTGCCGCGCAATGTTGATCGTCCCTTCAGTCATCCCAGCAAGTTGATCTGGCAATGGACCGTGCCGCGGACGCAATTGAATGAGCGGTATGTCGGCTGCGACCAGTACCCCGGTCGACCTCCGGACACCTGCTTCCGGTACGATTTCACGATCCCCGAGGCCGGATGGTTCTATCAGGCGCCGACGACGGATCCGACGATCTACTGGATCAGCATTTCGGCGTTGAACCTGGGACCGCGGCAGCAGTATCCGTGGGGCTGGAAGACCCGCGAACACCTCTTCAACGACGACGCGGTGCGCATCTTTGCCCCGATGGCGCCGACGCCCGGCGCGGAGTTCCTGGACGGGTTCCCTATTGAGACACCGGACGGGGTGTCGTGGGATATGGCCTTCGTGCTGACCACGCTCAGTCCCGGACCGAGCAAATGGGACCAGTGGCCGGACGTCAGTCTGCCCGGACTGCACGCCTCTGACGGCATCACCCTCGCCGACAACTGGGAGTGCACGGGCGGGGTGGTCACCGACCTGCATTGGTGGGGCAACTATGAACTCGACGACCAAAGCCATGAGAAACGAGGCGCGGGGATTCAGTGCATCAATCTCAGCATCCACAAGAACCGGCCCGACGTGCCGTGGTGTCTGCCGCAGGATCCGGCGCTATGGGGCGTGTGCGCGTTGTTCAGCGCGCTCAACGAACACGACACCGGAATGGTGAACAGCGAAGGCTCGAAGATTTACGGGTACACGTTCTATTTGAACCCGGGCTGGTCGCAGACGCCGGGTGACATCTACTGGCTTGATATTGAGGCGCAGTCGATCAACCCAGCGAATCCTGCGCTGTGGAGATGGCAGGAGGCCGGTCGAGTTCCAGTGCCGCGCCTCTGTCCGGCGGCGCAGCGTACGCCGCCACCACCGCCGTTCATGTGGCAGTCCATCGACTGGCCGCTCCAGGACCCGACGCTCTACAGCGAGATGGCGTTTCGCATCACCTCTGGACCGTACCCGCCGCCGGGCAACATCGTGTGGGATACCGATCCGCTAAGCGCCGATCGAACCACTCGATCCCTGAGGTTCTCGGTGACGGGGCCGCCACTGGCGACCGCGGCGGTACCGCTAAACGCCATCAAGGTGGAGTTGGTCGAGTTGCAGCATCCCAACCCCAGGAACGCGGTGGCGACGGTGGCCCTGCCGACGCAGACCGTGCCGCAAAA
>CAYQZH010000200.1:0-2939 GCA_964421865.1 uncultured Phycisphaera sp.
GAGCGATGAACGCCAGATAGGGCCGAAACGCCGTCGTCTCATTGGCCGGGGTGTGCACGAAACCGTAGAACAACCCCATCAAGACCACGAAAACAACGATCGCCCGCACCCCCCGCGCCGAGATGGGGAAACGCCAAAGCTCTGAGTCGTGGGCGTTAGCCCGTGCGCCTCGTGTTCGTGCGTTCGTACGATCCGAGGATGGTCCGCGAAAAGCCCTCACCTCCGCGCGCGCTTCGGCGCACGAGCCAGACGAATGACTTCGATGGCCTCCGCGTCAAGATATTGTTCGCCACATGACGAACAGGCGTCAACCTCCACCGTCACGATGGTGCCGTCGCGCAAGCGGAGGTCCGTCCCCACGCGCCCCACGCGGCGAGATCCGCACTGCGTGCATGTTCGCACGGGCGCAAGCCTAGTCGGCATAGCGGGAGGCTTTCGCCGAGATGAAGAAGTAGTAAACTTCTTCTCCGGCTTCGCGGGCGATTTCGCCCTTCGTGTAGAGGAGCGCACCGCGGTAGCTAAAGCTCTCGATGACATAAAGTTTCTCTGCTCTTCGCCCACGACGTGGGCTTTGGGAACGCAGGGTTTTCTTGATGGCCTGCGCGTTCAGCACGGCCTCGAGTGCATCTTCCGGCTCGAGCCCATCCTCATCGAGTTCCACGAGGGCTTTGAGGGCAAACCGATAACGTCGTCGCACAATGAGCCGTTTGATGCGGGCCAGGACGTCCACGTCCGACCCATCCTAGCCCGTGCGCCGCACTTTGTCTAAAGATCCCTCTCAAGCGCGGTGCGATCGGTAACCGGGCAATCACCATGCCCCTGAAACCCTGCACGTTCCGCTACCCTTGAACTTTGGAACCCTGCGCGCTCTGCCACGTCGTTCGTTACGCCGCCGCCCGCCGTCGACCGAACTTGAGGGCCACACCGCTCAACAGCAGCAGGGCAAGCCCGCCCAGACCCCACGCGCCGAGAGTCGGGACCGTGCCCACTGGCGTGCAAACTGGGCTCGTAGCGCAATCGGGATCCGCGCAATCTATCAGGCCATCACAATCGTTATCCACAGCGTCGGCGCACGACACTTCCGTGGACGAGGGCGCGCCGCAGTCGGCGGGGCAGGAGCAACGGGTCTCAGGGGGTATACAAAAAGCGTCTCCGCAGGCCAATTGGGCAGGCGCGGGCGAGGCGGCCCATACAACCGCTCCGAACGAAGACAAAATCAACAAATTACGTTTCATGGGGAAATCTCCTCTCCTGTTTCTTCAAAAAACTTCGGCACAACGAAGTAGCCGAAAACAATCGACGCCAATCACGTCGGGCAGCCTGAAAGGCTGCTCTGGAGTAGCCGTGGGTCAAGCGAAGCGCTACCCACGGAATCGTCGGACCATCAATCCTATCGCGACCCTGAAAGGGTCGTCTGCCCAAAGAGCCGCGTAGACGACCCCGATGGGGTCGTAGGGATTTTTTCTCGCACGCCATCCGGGGGCGGCGCTACGCTGGCCCCCGGCTACGTTCGTGCAGCCCTTCAGGCTGCGGATCTGCCGAAAATGGTAAAGTGACTGGGCGGGGCGCGGGGTTGCAATGAACCACGACCATCGAAAAACAAACCAAGGGGTTGTACTGAGTTGGGGATTCGTGAAAGACCGGCCTGGCGGCGTACCATCGGCGGGATCCACAGCCGACACCGGTTCGCGACAAAGCGTAACAGAACGGAGCGATCAGGAACGAGACGATGGCCCAGCGGGTGAAATGCGGCGGCGATTGGGCCCGATGATGAGGTAGCCGCCCCTACCTGTGGAGCGCCCCCCCCGCGGCGCAGACTCCATCCGTTGATGGTGGTCGTACCTGTTCAGGGTTGGGAGATGTCAACAACCGCTCCCCTCACGCGCCCGGCGACCCCATCCGGCGCTGCCTTTTCCTACCGTGCGGTAGATTTTGACGCGCCCTACTTCCCCCCGGCCGCATCCTACCGCTTCCGCCGTGAGTTAAGTCCCCATAATACCGAATCCACCGGCATGATCTCAACCATAAAAAGAAGTAAAAATAGTGCTCGTTTTCCGCCTCCCAGCGGCCACCGCCCGATCTGGTCCGGGCTTCTGCCGCACGCCCGGGGCACTGGCGGGGCAGCCGCCAGTGGCACCCGGCCGCCAGTGGCACCCGGCCGCCAGTGGCACCCGGCCGCCAGTGGCACCCGACTCAACCAGGTTCGGCGTAGTCACGGAAAGTCGTAACCATCGGGGCAAGCGCGAGTTAGCGTGTGATCCTAACCGCTCCCGCGTGGAGGGTGATGCGGCCATCGGCGAAGAGTCGGATCGCCTCCGGGTAGGCGATGCACTCCTGCTCGAACACCCGACCGGCGAGCGTGTCGGCGGTGTCGTCGGGCAGGACCGGCACAGTGCGTTGCAGAATGATCGGGCCGTGGTCGTACTGGTTGTCGCAAAAATGCACCGTGCAGCCGCTGATCGTCTTTCCGGCCGCGAGAACGGCTTCATGGACCCGCCTGCCGTACATTCCCGCGCCGCCGAAGTCAGGAAGCAACGCGGGGTGAATGTTAATGGCTCTGCCGCAGAACTCGTCGGGAATGCGCCACAGCGACAAAAACCCGGCCATACAAACCAAATCCGCCCCGGCGACGGCCTGAGTGAGTTCGCCCTGGAACGCGCCGGAGGTGAGCCCTCGGCGCTCGATGACCAGGGTCGGTAGACCGGCTTCGCGCGATCGTTCCACCCCGGCCACGTCTTCCCCTGAGCTGACAACCGTCGCAATGACGGCGCGCAGGGACCCATCCTCGATTCGCTGGTGCAGATTCAACAGCGTTCGTCCGCCGCCGGAGATCAGCACGGCCAGCCGGATGGGATCGGGGGGGAGACTCATACTCGCCTCACGCACTCGACGACTGAGCGTCCGCGACTCCGCCCAGTGTCGATTGTCGAATGTCGATT
>CAYQZH010000200.1:2949-8574 GCA_964421865.1 uncultured Phycisphaera sp.
CTTCTCCCACGGTGGCGAGGGCCGGTTGGGCTTGGCCGACGCGGCCGCGCGAAAACAGGTCGATCCGCATCCAGGCCCGGCCGTTCCACCGCCACCACAAAAACACGGAGCAGACGGCGATCAGGACCGCCCCGGTGATCCAAGGTCCGACGCTGCCGAGCTGCGGGTACGTCGTCGCCACCCACCAGCCTCCGCCGACCACGATGACCCAATGGCTGACGATGAAGAAAGCCGAGGGAACGAAGGTGTCGCCTGCCCCGCGTAGGGCCGCCCCGTAGGTGATCCCCAAAGCATCGAACAATTGAAAGGCGCTGGCGCAGATCATCACCTTGGCCCCAATCTCGCCGACCGTCGGGCTGTCGTTGAACAGCCCGATCAACTGCAGGCCGAAGATCGTGTAGATCACCGACAGCGAACCCATGTAGATCGAGGTGATGACGGCGACGAAGCGCGCCTCGCGGACGGCACGGAGCGGATCGCCTTCGCCGATCGACTTTCCGACGAGGGCGGAGAGTGCCCGGCCGACGCCGATGGTGGGCATGAAGGCGATGCGCATGTACTGCCAGGAGATGTTGGTAGCGATCAAATGGGCCGTCCCAAACTTCGATCCGACCAGGACGTTGACGAAGATCGCCCAGACAATCACTTCGGTGAGCCACTGCACGCCGCACGGCATTCCCACGCGGAGGAGATGCGAAAGTCGTCTCCACGACGGTCGCCAGGTAAGGCGCGTGGCGAAGGCAGCCGCCGGTGAGGGAAGCCACATGGCGACGGCGAGCCGGACCATCCGGTAGATCACCGCGGAAAGCGTGCCCGCGGCGGCCCCGGCGATTCCCATCGGCGCGAACCCCAGCTTGCCGAAGATAAGCACGTAGGCGACGGCGACGTTGACGACGTTGGCCTCGATCGCCGTCCAGGCCGTCACCCACGGGCGATGCACGCCGACAAAAAACCATCCCAACCCGTCAGCCGCGATAGTCGGGGTGACGGTGAGCATGGCAATCCGCAAGTAGGCAATCTCGGCGGCCTGCACTCTCGGCTCATGGCCGATCTGGTGGACTAGCCAGGGGACCACGGGCGTCATCGCGGCGCCGATCAGCCCGAACGCCACACCCAGATACACGGACTGCCAGGCGTACGCGCTGCATTCCGGGTACTCCTTCCGCCCCAGCGACTGCGAGGTGAAGGTGTTGACCATCGAGACGACGCCCAGCCCCATGACGATGTAGGACCACATCAGAATCTGCGCGGGGAGTATCGCCGCCTGGGCGTCGTCCGTCGGAAGCCAGGTAATCATGATGTAGTCGGAAATGTCCATCAGGGCCCGCGAACTGGTAAGGATGACCACGGGGATGGCCATCCTAAGGACGTTGCGGGTCTCGCGCCGTCGCTCCTGCCGTTCGCCAAGCGGTAAACTGTCGGGGACGTTCGCGCCCATTCGCCTCCGGTGTTCAACAGATCGCCCCGTTCGCGGGGAAGCTATTGTGGATTGCCGATTGCCGATTGTCGATTGCCGATTGGAACGGCGCGACGCCGAGACACGCGGGAGAGCCGCTCCGCATCGTCCCCATCGCGCCCCAAGGTCAGCGTGCTACACAGAGGAGCGCCCCGCGGTTGTCATCCCAGCAACGCTTCGGGGCGTGGTGCGAAGGAAGTTCGAGTGTCACGGTGGCGATGTTACGCTCGCCGCCGGCCCAGGCTCCGAAGCTGCCGGGCGTGGGATAACCGATCGAGGCCGTCACCGGGTAATGGTTGTATCGCCGCATGTTGAGGGCTAATGTCCGGCCGGGACCGTCGTAGTTGTTGCAGTGCCGATCGAGGCCGATCGAATGGATGGTCACGATCCGCATGGGCCGGAAGCGTCGCACGACGTTCATCACGGCCTGCGTCTCCGGCTCGCTCGCGGGCGTCGGACCGCCGTACATCCGGGTCCGCGGCGAGGTCGGCATCCAATTCTTCGTGGGGAAATTGCGGTTGATATCGACGCGGCGAGCGTTGCGCCGCTGGCGTTTTGCGTAGCCGTCGGGGTTCACCAAGGGCACGACGACCCAGCGGGCGTCGTCGACGGGATCTCGCTCTGTGCGTAAAAGGTCAATCCACCGCCGGGCGACGAACACGCTCTTAGGCTCGTCGCCGTGGAAGCCGCCAAGGACCAGTACAGTGCGCTTCGGGGTTCCGCGGAAGACATAGGCTCCGATCTCGCGCCCCTGCACGGAGCGGCCCAAGGCGAGCGTCATCGGGAAGATCATAAGGTGGCCTGGAAAGAACGGTACCCATCGGCGATCCTATTAGGGATCGCGGATGTCCGACGCTTCGCAAAGTCGGTTCCACAGGAGGGCGACAAGGAAGGTGGATCAATGCACCAGTTCCCGCCCATGTTTGGTGAGCGCCGCGGCCATGAGCTGTTGACCGTCGGCGTTTGAAAGCGAGCCCGCCCACACCAGCCCTTCACGCCGCAACGTCTCGAGCCAGTCGGCCATGCGGTCGGCGCACTGCTCGGCGCTATGGCCCGAATGGTTCGAGACCTCGTGTACGAGCTCAAACTCGGTTAACGGTCCCGCCCGAAGGCGGCGCAGGATCACCAGTTGGTGCTGGGCCAGGGATTCGATGGTCTCAATCATGGCCTCTCTCGCCGTCGGTGCATCGGAATGGGATTCCCGCGTCCCTCCCGACTTCCGCTCCACTCAAGGATGCGTCGGATTGTACGCCTCAGCCCCGGCCCAGTCCAACCCCCGGTGAAGAATGTCTAACCTGCCAGGTGCCGCGAGCCAGGACGTCCGTGACACGCCGCTGGGCGGTTCACGGGTCCGGCGGCTCCAATTGCGGACCGAGGGGCGCCGGGCACGAATTGCAGGTGAGGCCCACACCCGCAAACTCACCGTGGCACGAACACTGTGTGGCGATGTTGCATCCGCCGTCCTCCTTGCAGCAGGCGCCGTACTCTCGCGTCGCGAACCCCTCGCATGGTGCGGGCACGCCGTTGCCATTGCAGTCCTCGCAATAGGTTCCCGCGCCGCCGAACGTTCCCGCCCGGGTCGTACAACAACTGGCCAGCATCACTTCGCACCCGCTGTTACACACACAACAGGCGCCTAACGGGTCCGACGTTCCGGCCTCGCATCCGTCCGGGACACCGTTGAGGTTGCAGTCCCCGCCGCATCGAGTCTGCCCGTGCTTGAATGTTCCGTTGGTGCAGCAAGCCTCCGGGATCAGGCTGCAACTGCTACCCGTGCAGCAGGCCCCAAAGGATTCGCAGGCGTCAACCACCCCGTTGAGGTTACAGTCCTTACACTTTTTACTCCCCGTAAACATCCCGCCTTGATACAGGCAGGAAAGCTCAGTGTTCAAGGTGCACGTGCCGCCCACGCAACAAGCCCCGACGACGACGACGGGCGATGCTGCCGGGCCCGGGGCTACGCTGACGCCTGTAACGCTCGAGGGCGTACCCGGCTTAAAAAGATCGATCGTAACGGTTGAAGCGTAATTCGGCGCGCGCTTGGCCTCGAACCGGAAGTTGTACAGCGTGCCCCAGCGTAGGGCGTTGGCGTTTTCGGGTGGCGCATACGGCGGCGTCGCCCAGGTTATTGATCCAGGCGCGACGTTTGCGGGAAGCCAGTCCGTGCCGTCCCAGATGTCACCGCTATGGTAGTTGATGTCGTGGAAGCCGATGTTGCATATCTGAAACTGCGGGTCGGTCGGCAATGGCACACGGAATGCTCCCGCGGAGCGATCGGAGTTCATGTTGTAAAGGGCATATTCATAGCTCCACCAACCCAAACCGATTGGGGTCGCCTTCGCCGCAAGGATGAACAGCCCGTCGTTGGGAACTTGAAACTCCGTTTCCATAACGCTCGGATCAACGTCCTTCCACGCTTTAATCGCGGGTTCTTGGCAGAAGGGCGCTGGATCAGCCGTCAACGGATAGGGGATGCACCCAGGGGCGGTGGGGCAGGGCTCGATAAAGGGATCACAGCAGCCGTCTAGCGCCGAGGAGGTCGCTCCGCCGACGGTGGCGTCTGTGTAGGACACGTTGTTGTTCCGCGTCGTCACCGACGTTTCGTCCGGCGTGATAACCTGCTGCTCAAGGAAGTATCCTATACCGGCCTCGAGATCAGCGAGCTGAACCTGAAGGCGGCAGGCGATCGCGACGTCTGGGCGCGTGGGATCATTGCAAGGGGGCAACTGGGCCCCCACTGGCCAATCCCCCGTTGCGGCGTTGATTTGTGACCTCGGCCCCAGCGCCCACCGATAGCTATTTTGACATGCTTGGTAGATGTCCTGACAACCGACGCCGAGCGTTCGAGGAATTATCGGTGAACACGACGCCGGATTATCACAACACGGTGGGACGAGGGACTCACAAGGGGTGCACGGCAGCGACCCGCAGCTTTCAGAACCTGAGGTCCAATCATCGTGTTTCACCCAACTCATGCCGATCTGTTCAAAGCGGTTGCTCTCGAGACGGTAAAGGTTCTGCGTCATCATGGGATGGTTGTCGCTAATGTCTCCCGGTAGCGGCGCCGTGCCGACATTGCACACTCCGCCCAACGCAACAAATGCCTGAGTCCCATTGAAACAGCCGAATACGTCCACCTCGCTAGTAGTAAGGACCGATACCGCGTCGGGGCCAGGTCCGCCGGGCTCGCATTGCGCAAGCGCTTCAGACGCCCACAAGCCGCTCGCGCCGAGAAATGCCGTGACGCCGGAAAGGACAAGACGAAACACTTTTGTCCAACTGGGGTTATTGCACAACTGTCGCTCCCTTTTAGATTGGGTTGAACCATCGACCGATCAGCACCGCCAACAAGGCGGCGTATCGCCGAAGCCAAAACAACTTTATCAAACCATCAGTCCATCCCCATCGAAACGACGCTTGGCCGCGCCGGGATGCTTTATCGTAACCGCGTTTCACGCTTTCTGCTTTTTGCGCCGAAGCGCAGCGCAGGTCGCGGCGCGCCGGGGTTTCTGCGTTTTCCTTCGTGCCTCCGTGGGTCGGCTCTCACGGCGTGCACCGCCCGCAGCGGTCGCGGCAGAATCCGTCGCCGCAGGTCCCTCCCGGACAGTGGTTGTGACTGAAGATGTTGTCGCGGCATGCCAGACCATCGTTCTCGCCGAGCGAGCACGTCTTTATGCACTGACCGCCGCCGCACGCCGCGCACGGGCCGGCCGCGGCGTCACACGCGCAGCTCGTAACACCGCAAAGCAGTGGGAGGCCGGTAAGGGGATGCACCGGAGGACACGGACACGGACCGGGCTCGCTTGGCGGATAGGCGTACCCCTCCGCCGCCTGCAGCACCCGGCCGAGGTCACCAACGTCGAGGTCGATGTTCTCCTCCGGCAGGTTCGGGTAAATCTTCGCCCCCGCCTTCCTCAGGGGACCGAGCTTATTCAACCCTCTGAGAATCTCCGCCACGTCGGTGGAGCCAGGCTGCCCAACATCCGGCGGGGTAAACACAGGGGCTACGTCGCCGTGACGACGGGTAAACATCGTCACCGGAATCCCGAGGTTCGTGCACAAGGCCGGATCATTGCCGGCACAGGACGCACCGTAGGTCTGGACGCTGTAGGTTGAGCTGGGCAGGATTTCCGCGCCCACCACGGTGATCTTCTTGTCGATGCACGTCG
>CAYQZH010000201.1:0-8522 GCA_964421865.1 uncultured Phycisphaera sp.
ATCCAGCGGCTCGACATCCCCGGAATCTTGGGCGAGAATAGCGCTGTCATATTAGCCCTTAACCAAGCGCGATTGGGCGTTGGTTTTCGGAAAAAATACTCGAAAGGCCTGTTTCTTGTGGAGATCTTCGGGATGTGTTCGAGAAAATCCCAAATGGCAAGGAGGCATTTCGAGTGAACGACAGTAGACACGACCAGCGTGCGGAACGCAAGCGGAAACTGGTGAATCGTCAGCGGCGGATCGCGTACCGGCTTGGGAAGCGGGCCTGGCCCTACCGGGATCGGCCGGTGTTGGCGGCGAGCAACATCCATTACGAGCTGTCCGACAAGGACCGCGGGTTAGGCGAGGGCGGGATCGGGGCGATGTCCCGGCGCGCCGGGACTCGCCCGGAAGGTGGGACTAATCGAGCGGATCGACGAGGAGCTTCACCTGCTCAAGCGACATCTGCCCTATCACGAGTCGGACCACGTGCTCAACATCGCCTACAACATCCTGTCGGGCGGGACGTGCTCGGACGAACTCGAGCTTCGCCGCAACAACGAGGTCTATCTGGACGCTCTGGGTGCCGAGCGCATCCCCGACCCGACCACGGAGGGCGACTTCTGTCGGCGGTTTGAGGCTGCGGATGTGGAGACGCGGATAGACGCCCTCCACGAGACGCGGGTTGACCTCTGGCGGCAACAGGGCGCCAAGCTCTTCGACGAGGCGGTGATCGCCATGGACGGCAGCCTGGCGCCCACGTATGGCGAGTGCAAGAAGGGCATGGGGCTGTCCTGCCAAGGCGAGTGGAACGATCGCCCGTTGATCGTTTCCCTGGCCGACACGCCCGAGCCGCTCTACTGGGTGAATCGCTCGGGGATGGCCAGGTTGTGCCGCCCGCTGCGCTGCTGACCGACAAAGCTGAGGCCGGGATACGGAGGTCCCGGCCGGCCGAGGCCCCTGCATGACACAACCGAGGTGACGATGAACGACACACAGCCGATGGATCACGCGACGACCGATTCACGGTCGACGCGGAGCGTCCGCGCCGATTCCGCTCGGCCCGCATCACCTGCAAGAGCCTCGGAAGATTACGCTGGTTTGGGGACTAGACAACCAGCGGCGTAAGACGTAGGCTCGCCACGTCCGAGTCCGCAGCCGTGCCGAGGGTGGTTGCTCGCCAATGCTAGTTGACGCCTTGCTCGACGCCAATCGCCGCTGTCCGCATACGCTGGCCGTGTCCGACGGGTCGCGCACGCTCACCTACACACGGTTGACCGCGCTCGCCGCCGTTCTTCGAGAGGTGGTGTCGCGGAAAACCCGGTGTGAACGCGTGGGCATCATCCTCCCGTCGTCCACGGCCTTTCCCGCCGTCGTCTTCGGCGTCCTCTGGGCAGGCAAGATCGCCATACCGCTCAACTTTCTGCTCCGCACCGACGAACTGACGCGCATTATCGAAGATGCGCAGATCGACTGCATCCTGACGGTCCGTCACTTTCACGAGCTTGTGGCTGCATTGCCCGTCCACGCAGTCTATCTCGAAGACCTGTCCCTTAAGCGTCGAATGGTGTTTGCAGCATTCAAACGCCGCCCGCCCGCGCCGACCGTCCATTCCGGCGACACCGCAGTCATCCTCTATACTTCGGGAACTACCGCCGAACCCAAGGGAGTGGAACTGACCTATGGGAATCTCCATAGCAACTGTGTGGATTCCATCTTCTCACTGAACATGGATCCAAAACAGACCTTCCTTAATATCCTACCTCCCTTTCACGTATTCGGTTTGACGGCCAACGTGTTGGTCCCGGTTTTTCTGGGCGCGTCCGTCTATGCCATTCCCCGTTTTAATCCCCTGGCTGCCGCGCGCATGACAGCCGACAAAGGTATTACAGTCCTTCTCGCCATTCCGAGCATGTATGCGGCCATTCTCCGCACGAAGTCCACGAAGCCCGATGCGTTCCGCTCTATCTATTTGGCGATCAGCGGCGGCGAGCCGCTCCCCGACAGTGTGCGGACCGGGTTCGCCGAACGGTTCAGCGTCACCCTGCGTCAAGGCTACGGGCTGACCGAGACCTCGCCGGTCGTAGGCGCTTGCTCGGCCTCCGTTTATCGCGAGGGAACGGTTGGAAAGGCCATTCGCAATGTACAAATCCGCATTGTCGGAGGGGATGGAAACGACCTACCGGCCGGACGAGATGGTGAAATTCTCATCCGCGGTCCTGGTGTGATGAAAGGATATTACCGGAAGCCGGAAGAGACGCGCCGTGTCCTTGACGCGCAAGGGTGGTTTTCCACCGGGGATATCGGTCGAGTGGACGCCGACGGATTCTTGAGCATCACCGGCCGGGCAAAGGAGATGCTCATCATTGGGGGCGAGAACGTTTTCCCACGGGAAATCGAATCCGTTCTTGAAATGCACGACTCCGTGTTGCAGGCCGCCGTCATCGGCGTGCCCGACGGTCTTCGCGGCGAAGTCCCGGTGGCGTTCGTGATTCCCCAAAAAGATGCCGCAGTGACGGCCGATGAGCTGCGCAACTTCGCCCGCCGCAGCCTCGCGGGTTTTAAGACGCCGAAGCGCATCGAAATCCGCGACGACCTCCCCACCGGCCCCACCGGCAAAATCCTCAAACGCCGTCTCCGCGAGTTGTTATGACAAAGCCCTTCGGCCCGGTGATCGCAGTCGGCGAGGAGGAGGAAGTCGCCCGTTCTATGCGTTTCTACGGCCTGACGTCGATGTCGATTACCCCGTTGAGGTCGTAGTCGCGGGAAAGCTCCTCACGCAGTCTCAAATCCCACGCCCCGTGCAGGTCTTGGAAGAGGTAATTGGTGCCGCCGTAGTGGCGGTCGGAGAAGCGGTTGCCGTTCTTTCGTCCGTCCGATCCGGCGTAATCGGCCTCACCCGCGTCGATGTAGCTGCAGTCATCGACGCCCATTCCGTCGCCGCGCTCCGACAGCTCATTCGCATCGCCGATCAACGGCATCTTCACGCGGATCGCCTCGCGGAAGGCGCCGTGATTGGAATTGGCCCGCGTGGTCTCGCCCCACCGCCCGTCCTTCTCCAGGCTGTAGCTCCCCGCGCTCCACGCCGGCAGGTACACGCGGTAGTGCCCGCTGCTGACACCGTCGTCGCCGACCGACTGGCAGATGAAATACTTCTGCCAGCGCTGCCCGTCGATGTTGCGCTGTACCGGATACGACTCGTGGAGCCGGACCTCCTCCCCATACACATACGCGAAGAGCAGTTCCGACCAGCCGTACTCGACGGGGCGGTCCGGATTGTTGAGCTTCGTCTGAGCGTTTGGAGCTGGCGCATCTAACGTGGTGTTGGTGGGAATCCACCGCGGCGGCGGCAGCGCTCCGCCGGTGAGATTGTCATAGGCCGCCAGGGCGTTGCCGTATTCCTTGAGCCGGGCCAGACAATGCACGCCCTTCGCCTGGGCCCGCGCCCGACTGAGCGAGGGCATCAAAATCGAGATCAACAGCGAAATAATCGAAATGACCACCAACAGCTCAATCAGAGTGAACGCGGCGTGGTGTCCTGAATCGCGTCGAAACGATCGAACCATGTGCGGCTTCCGATAATCTCCCGGCGGGATTGCGTTGAGGAACGCTCGAAACGCAGCCGTTGTAGAATGGTATCCGCAACCGGCGGGTAATCAAATCCCCGGCGTCAGGGCAAGTAGAGATTCCCCAGCGAAAGGGGGTCGTAGGCATTCCCGACGGCCCCCGACCAAGTGCTGAACTCCTGTCGTAAGGCGTCCCACCGGGTGATGTTAAAACCCCAGACCGTGTGGTCGTGCCCTTCAGCACTGACGGCCTTCAGCGGAATGCGCAGCTCGACCGTCCATCGTCGAGGCGTTTCGGCCGTCGCCACCTCGATATCCACCGCCCACGGCGTCCGCGGCCCGCACGGCGGATCGGTGCCGATCCCCTTCTCCGTCAAGTCCGTCCCCGATCGCTTGACCGCGATGTGATACAGATCGCCCGGCGACCGCGTGCCCCCGTTGAGCGGGTCGATGAGCACTTCGATGAGGTCCTCGTCCTCAGCGGGGATCAGATCATCGTAGCGTACTCCCTTGTGTCGCGCCGCGGGCGTCAACGCCCGCGGATCGCTCTCGCAGTTGATCGCCACATAAAGGTAGTCACGGTCGCGAAGCACGAATCCGATCGTCCTGGCACTCGGACGCACCGCCGTCTCACGGTCCGGCCCTCGGGGGTCGCCGGCAATCAGCCGAAAATCGCCGGCGGTATTGACGCTCCCCGGCGGCCAATCCGAGAGGTCGCCGTCAATACGGATCGGATCGTCCGTCGCCGCCGCGGTCAGCCAGGCGACCCTGGCCTCCCGACCATACGTCTCGCCGTCCTCGGTTGCGAACTCAACGGGGATCGCCCACACGCCTTCCCCGCCCGCAGACGCCTGCGGCATCCGGGCATGAAGTGTCACGCGTCTGGCACTTCCCGGTGCGATCGCCGCGATCGTCGCATCCGCCGTCGGCGTCGTCCATTCCTGAGGAAGCTCCGCCCATCGAACCGTTCCTGAAACCGGGGCCCGTTGCCGGTTGACGATCGTCAGGCTCGTCTCCAGCTCGACCCCCCGCGCCGCCGGTGAACCCGCCAGTCGCGCTCGCACGCCGTCCACGCGCAGGTCGATCTTCCTCGTAGCGAGCATGAACCGCCGCCAGGCAGCCGTCCGCGCAAACGGCTGCGACGCTTCACCGCTCGCCTTCGCGGACGAGGCCCGGATCAGCTCTCCGGCCATGATCTCCCGTGCGGCTTCGAACAGCTCCGCATCATCGGCCCAACCGATCGGACGACCGTCGGCGAAGTGCGTCCGGTAGGCGTCGCTGCCCGCGTACACCGCCAACGACTCTCGCAGCGCTGCGGCCACATGTTCCAGCCCGTGCTCGCGCAGCAGCCGAAAGTACGCCGCGTCCTGCATCCCGCGGCGAAGGTGCTTCAGACGCACCGACGCCACCGGCTCGTCCAGCCCGAACGCCCGACCGGGATACAACAACACACGGGGATCGAAATCGGCGCAATCCTGGGGCGTGGGACCGGTAGACGCCTCAGGCCAAGCATTCACCCGCCCGATCGACAACGCCTGGGCCCCCAACTCCTCCGCCTGCCACGGCAGCACCCGCGCGTACGTGGACGGCGCGTGGATGGACGTGGAGCCGCTAAACGGCGGGCGGTCGGCCTCGACCCACGTTCGCCGCCCGTTCTTTCGCTCTTCGGCCATGGCCTCCACGTCGTAAAACTGAGCCGGGGGCATCCAAATGTCGACGTAGTCGGAAACATCCGCATACGGAGACTCCACCCATCCGTAAGGCCGCATATCCTGCGGGAATCCCCTCGACGCCACCGCGATCCGCCTGTCCGCCGCGTGAACTGCCGCGGCAAAACGTTGCACTGCCTCAGCCGCGCGATCAGAACCGCGACAGCCATGGAGCGGTCGTGTCCCCCGCCCCGGCTCGAGCGCGTAGCAGCGGTCCAGCCAACCCTTGCCCTCGAAGTGCTTGGCGCATTGCGCGAGGTACTGATCGAGCATTGCCGTTGATCCGGGAGCGCGGCGCGTCGTATCCGGCTGCGGAGAAAACATTTCCTCGACCGGCATCGGCCAAAGCCGCAACGCCACCCGGTTGAAGAACGCCCGCCCCGAAAGCAAAGGCTCGACCACCGCGTCGTATGCGTCCCAATCGACCGCGACACCGCCCGCCGCGTTGAACTTCACCGTCGGGCTCAGTTCGGGCAGCACCGGTGTCAGGCCGTGACTCTCGAGCATCCGGAGCGTAGAGAGCAGCAGCGCGTCCATCTCGCTTCGACGAGGATGATCGCGCCAATCGTCGGCGTTCGGCGGCGGGGACGAAGGATCGTAGTGTACGTGGTGATAAAAGAGCGTCCGATGGTCAAGCTCCGCGAGAACGGGGACATCCGACCCATCCGGCAGCACGATGGGCCAGACCGTCATCTGAACGTCGACCGCGCCCACGACCGTCCCGGCGGAGAGAAGCTCCACGCTCGTCGTGTAGGTCCCTTCGGGCGTACCCTTGGGAATGGCGACATCGACCCAGAAGGAGTACGTCCCGCCCGGGGCGAGCGTCGCCGGCAGCCCCCCACGCGGCGCCCGGATCGGCACGAGCACATGCAACGGCTCAGGCGCCCGTAGACGCGGCGGGATGGATCGAATGTGCCATCCGGGAAACCCCCGCACCCCCGCCGCGTGCATCCGATACAGCGTCACCGCCGAGGGGTCGATCCTTCCCGCAGTGGAGGTCATCGGCGCGACCCGAACATCCGGGCGCTGAATCGCTTCGCCATCCGGTCGGATGGCGAAGCAGAAGCTCAACGTCTCATTGATCGCACCGGCGAGCCGAACACGCGGCGCTGCCCGGCCGGGTTTCGATGGGGTAGTTTCGCGGATTGGAGAAGGTGCAGCAGACGACGGATCGAAGACCCACATGTCCGCGCGGCTGCTGCCGCTGCGGCAGCCCGGTGTTGCCGTACCCGCGGCGACGACCGCGAATACCGCGAGCCGGCTGAACATCGCGGTGGCACGCCGACCCGACACGTTCGTTGTCCGTTGCTTACGGTTGTGGTGCAGGCTCGGGCGGAGGCCAATCGGCCGGCCACTCCGTCGGAAGAGGAGGAGGCGGCGGAGGCGCGACCGTCACCTTGCTGAAGGTCGCGTCCAACGACTTCAGCCGATCGAGCGCGAGCTGCTGGAACGGTAGTGCGTTGAGCTGCGGATTGCCGACGATCGCGTTGAGGTGCTCGCGGGCCTTCTCTTTGTGGGACAAGTTCCCGTCGAGGACAAACTCGTTCTCCTCGACCGTCGCGAAACCGGAAAGGGCGACGCCGACGGCCAGAGGGTTGTCCGCGAAACGCGACAGCAACTGCTCGAACGCCTGCCTCGCCTTTTCGTTGAGTTCACGATCGGGCGGGACGGGGACTTGCTGGGCGAGGCGCAGCCCCTGCCGCCCTTGATCCATCAGGCTGCTGAGGACAAAGTTCTCGTTGGACACATCCCTGGTGATGCTCTCCAGCGTCTCCAGCGATTTCTTGCCGACGTCGATGGTCTCGAAGCTGAGCAGGTTCCTTCGCCGCCAGACATCCTCCATGGCCGTCGCCCGCGAACGGAGTCCGAACGAAACCGCACCGACCACGACCACGATGGCCAAGCAGATCAGGCCTATCTGTTTGCCGTGCACGTCCAAGTAATCCCGTGCGGCTCCGAGGGCGAGCAACAGGTCGTTCTCTTTCAGTTCGTGACGTCGATCGGCTTTCATAATCCCACGGCCTTCGCCGCTCGCCTCCGCGCTCGGCCCCGTCCGCCGGCCTCGGACGCGGGGCCCGGCGCTGAGCGGAGCACTGCATCGTACACGACTTCATCGTGCCTTCCAATCCGCTCCTCGACCTCCATCCGTCGAGAGTCAAACCGCCTGTGGACGATGCCGGCCCTGCGGCATCAAGGCGTTGGGGGGCGGCGTTGCATTTGACAGCCCCGTCGACCGTTCCGTAGAATGTCCCCCGCGAGCACGAGCACGACCAAAACCCTTTCCCAGGCTGCAAGGTACGGGTGACCTGGTGGATAAATTACAGCTTACAGAACTATCTGATATCCTCACAAAAGCCGGATTCGTGACACGGCTCGAGGGAGAAGACCGGCCCATCCGCGGGGTTAACACACTCGGCGACGCGGCTGAGGGCGAAATCACTTTCTTAGCCAACCAGAAATACCTATCTTCGCTCAAGGAAACCAAGGCGTCGGCCGTCATCGCCCGATCCGACGTAATGGTCCCGCCGGGGTTGTCGGCGCTGCGGTGTGACGATCCCTACGGGGCCGTCACGGTGGCGATCATCACGCTCCACGGCCACCGGCAGCATCCTCAATGCGGGCTGAGTCCTCAGGCCTCGATCGACCCCTCGGCCAAGATTGGAGCGAATCCGAACATTGCCGGAGGGGTGACCATCGCCGCGAATGTCGTCGTCGGCGACAACTGCACGATCTACCCGGGCTGTTATCTGGCCGACGGCGTACGCATCGGCGATGACTGCACGCTCTTTCCCAATGTCGTCGTCTACAACCGTTGTGAACTGGGCAACCGCGTGACGATCCATGCCGGATCGGTCATCGGCGAGGACGGCCTGGGCTACGCCCCGAACGGCGAGAAGTGGGTCAAGATTCCGCAGGTCGGGCGGGCGGTGATCGGCGACGATGTGGAGATCGGCGCCAACTGCACCATCGACCGGGCCACGCTCGGGCAAACCGAGATCGGCGCGGGCACCAAGTTCGGCAACGTCGTGGTCATCGGCCACGGCACCAAGGTCGGTCCCGATTGTATGTTCGTCGGCCTGGTCGGCGTGGCCGGATCGGTGACCGTCGGCCGGCACGTGACCCTGGCCGGACAGGTCGGCGTCGCGGGTCATCTGGCCATCGGCGACGGGGCGATGGCCGCCGCCCAGTCCGGCATCGCCGGCGACATCGACCCCAAAACCTCCGTCTTCGGCTCGCCGGCCATCCCCATCGACAACGCCAAACGCTC
>CAYQZH010000202.1:0-8502 GCA_964421865.1 uncultured Phycisphaera sp.
GACCGACTGGAAAGTCGGTCCCACAGCATCGCCGTCGGTCCCACACGGTATCCATCATGGCGAAGAAGCAACATGTGGTTGTCGTCGGCGGGGGATTGGCCGGGCTTTCGGCGACGATGCAGCTCGCCGAGTCCGGCATCCACGTCTACCTCATCAGCATGGTCCCCGTGAAACGCTCGCACAGCGTCTGCGCCCAGGGCGGAATCAACTCGGTCAACGAGCTGACGCGGCAACAGGGCGACAGCGAGTGGTTGCACCTCGACGATTCGGTCTACGGCGGCGATTTCCTCCAACATCAGCCGCCGGTCAAGGAAATGTGCGACTGGGGTCCGAGGATCGTCAATCTGCTCGACCGCCTCGGCGTCCCCTTTAACCGCACGCCGGAGGGCTTGCTCGATCAACGCCGCTTCGGCGGTACGCTCTTCAAACGGACGGCCTTCGCCGGCGCCACCACCGGTCAGCAACTCATCTACGCCCTCGACGAACAAGTCCGCCGCTGGGAGGCGGAGGGACTGGTCGAGAAGTTCGAGTATTGGGAGTTCCTGGGTCCGATCCTCGACGGCCAAGGTCACTGCCGTGGGGCTGTGGTCCAGGACATGTTCGCCATGACCATTCGCTCGCTCGCCGCCGACGCGGTGGTGCTGGCGACGGGCGGGTGCGGACTCATCTATGGCCGCAGCACGATGTCGATGATCTGCACCGGCGGCGCTGCCGCGCGGGCGTACAAGGCCGGCGTCAACTACGCCAACGGCGAGTTCGTCCAGGTCCACCCCACGGCGATCCCCGGCACCGATAAGCTGCGCCTGATGAGCGAGAGCGCCCGCGGCGAGGGCGGACGCGTCTGGGTCCCACGCAAACCGCAGGATCCCCGCGACCCTCGGACGATTCCGCCGGCCGAGCGCTATTATTTCCTCGAAGAGCGTTATCCCAAGTACGGCAACCTCGTCCCCCGCGACATCGCCACGCGCGAGATTTTCGACGTTTGTGTGACTCAGGGGCTGAGCGTCGAGGCCGGGCAAATGTGCGTCTACCTCGACGTCACCGAATTGCCGCCGACGACGCTCAAGAAACTCGACGGCATCCTGGAAATCTACGAAAAGTTCCAGGGCGTCAACCCCCGCGAAGTGCCCATGAAGATCTTCCCGGCCGTGCATTATTTCATGGGCGGGCTGTGGGTGGACTATGAGCGGAACGACAACACCGGCGGTTTGGTGCTCGGCTCGCCGCGTAATCACCACAGCAACGTGCCGGGCATCTTCGTCATCGGCGAGGCCGATTATCAATACCACGGGGCCAACCGCCTGGGGGCGAACTCGCTGCTGAGCTGCATCTTCGCCGGATTGGTCGTCGCGCCCTCGATCGAGAGCTGGTTGAAGTCGCTGCCCAAGGGCGGCGCGGCCGATCAGCCCGTCTCCCTGTTCGACGACGCCGTCAACGTGCACCAGCAGCGGATGGACGAGCTGATTCACAACCAAGGCCAAGAGAACCCCTACAAGCTCCATCTGGAGTTGGGCGAATGGATGACACGCTGTGTCACCGTGGTGCGGAACAACAAGGACCTCCAGGCCTGCCTGGACAAGATCGACGAGTTTGCGGACCGCTACCGGCGAGTCGCCTTGTCCGACAAGGGGAATTGGACGAACCAGAACTTCAGCTTCACCCGCGCCCTCGGCGATATGATCCTGCTCGCGCGGGTGATTACCCAAGGGGCGTTGATGCGCGATGAATGCCGCGGGGCGCATTACAAGCCCGCGTTTGAGATTCCCCCGACCAATGCCGACGACCCGGTCAAGCTGCGCGAGCAGGCGGAGAAATGGTGCCGCGCCTTCCGCGAGCAGTCCGACCGCTGGCTGAAAACGACCATCGCCCGGCATACCCCCAACGGCCCGGAGATTACCTACGAAGATGTAGACACGAGCTTGATCCCGCCCCGGCCCCGAACCTATGGTTTGAAGGGGGCGGAGATCATCGAGAAGACGTGGAAGGAAATGTCCAAGGCGACGCCGTCGCGGAAACCGCAACCCGCCGTCGCAGGAGTACGCGAAGGATCAAGCGCTTGAAGCAGGGAGCGACGATGATCTGCGAAGCCTGCGGCAACGAGAGTGCGGTGGCGCGGCGCCTTAGCCGCAGCTACGGGCAAGGGACGACGCTCCTCGTGATTGAGAACGTCCCGGTTGTATATTGTCCGCGGTGCGGGGAGTCGTACGTCACAGCCCGGACGCTGCACGAGATCGAACGCATAAAGCTGCATCGTCGACCCCTGAGCCGTCGCCGTTCAGTTCCCGTGGCGTGCTTCCCGTAGCGCCGGTGTTCAGCCAAGAGAAAAGATGTCCAAGCATATACCAGTGAAGGTTCTTCGCCAGTGCGACCCGCAGAGCGGCTCGCATTGGGAGTCGTTCGAGGTTCCCTACGAACCGGGGATGAACGTCACCACGGTGCTTCAGCGGATCGCCGCCAACCCCACCACAACGGAACAGGAGCACACGACGC
This sequence comes from uncultured Phycisphaera sp., assembly GCA_964421865.1. GTDB lineage: Bacteria > Planctomycetota > Phycisphaerae > UBA1845 > UBA1845 > SBAX01. The sequence continues at coordinate 2,491 of CAYQZH010000202.1, forward strand.
CGGTGGCCTATGACGCTTCTTGCCTGGAAGAGGTGTGCGGGGCGTGCACGATGGTCATCAACGGCCGGGTCCGGCAGGCGTGCTCGGCGCTGGTCGATTCGCTGCTGGCCGATTCGCCGGAAGGGATCGAGCTTCGACCCATGACGAAGTTCAAGGTCGTCCGCGACCTGCTCGTCGATCGCCGTGCGATGTTCGCGGCCCTCAAGCGGGTGAAGGCTTGGGTGCGGGTGGACGGCTACCACGACATCGGCTCGGGGCCGCGGATTTCTCCGCGGGAGCAGGACGAGGCCTATCCGCTGTCACGGTGCATGACCTGCGGATGCTGCGTGGAGGCCTGCCCGCAGTTCAACGATCATTCGCCCTTCATCGGTCCGGCGGCGGTCTCCCAGGCGATCCTCTTCAACGCCCACCCCACCGGCCGCGTCGATCGCGACGAACGGCTGGCCGTGCTGAGCGGCGTGGGCGGGATCGTCGACTGCGGCAACAGCCAAAACTGCGTCAAGGTCTGCCCCAAGGACATCCCCCTCACGACCTCCATCGCCAAGGCCGGACGCGACGCCACCCTCTACAAGATTCGACAGTGGTTTGGACGATAACCCGCTACGATCTATGGACGTGTGCCACTGCTCTTCGTGTGCCACTGCTCTTGAGCAGTGGTCTCTTGCACGCATGAGGAAAAGGCGCTGACGAATGAAAGGCTCTTTGCGACATTTCTGGGTGATTTTCGTCTCGGCAATGACCTCGGCCTGCGCCATTGCCGCGCCGATCAATCCCAACAATCCCCCTCAGGGTCGTTTCAGCGACGAGTGGGCCGAGATCTATATGACCGGCGCCAAGGTCGGCTACGCCCACACCACCATGAACCGCGACGGCGAGCTCATCACCACCGGCTCGACGTTCCACATGGTTCTGGGCCGGGCCGAGCAACCCGTCAAGATCGGCATGGTCCAAAACAGCACGGAGACCCTCGCCGGCGTTCCCGTCGCGTTCGGCTCGGAGATGGACATGTCCGTCATGAAGTCCGCAACCAAGGGGACGGTCAAGAACGGCAAGGTGACCATCGTCACTTCGCAGTACGGCATGGACCAGACGCAGACGTTCGATTTCCCCACCGGCGCCTTGATGAGTTGGGGCACGTTCCGCGAGAGTCTGCTTCGCGGGTTCCAACCGGGCACGAAGTACACGTTGCAGACTTATGCGCCCGAGCTGCGCCTGGATGGGCCGGTTAGCGCTGTGACCACCATTGGCGAGTGGGAGGAACTGCGCCTGGGCGACAAAGTTACGAGAGGCCAGAAGGTCATAGTGACGATGGAGTCGCCCGTGGGTTCGTTTGAGATGGTTTCGTGGATCGACTCGGACGGCGAGCCGCTCAAGGCCAAGGTGCCGATCCCCGCCATGGGCGACATCGAGATGGTCACGACCGATCAGGCGACGGCCCTTCGCGATTTCGTCCCGCCCGAGTTCTTCAACACGTCCACCATCCCGGCCAAGCGGAAGATCGACCGCGCCGCGGCCCGCCGGATTAAGTATCGCCTCACGGCGAAGGCCGCCGGCGTCGAGTTGGGCGACTTTCCGACGACGGAAATGCAGACCGTCGCGGCGAAGACCGACAAATCGGCGGAGTTGGTCGTTGGCCGCGTAAGCCATAAGCCTCGCTCGGAATCTACCCCCTCTCCCACCCAGGGAGAGGGTAGGGGTGAGGGTCAAGTCGACCCGTCGATGGCGGAGTACTTGGAAGGCAACCTGATGATGAACACGGCCGACCCCAAGCTCATCGAGCTTGCCAAGCAGGCCGCCGGCGGAGAGAAGGCGCCTTTTGCCCTCGCGGACAGGCTGCGCCGCTTCGTCACCGAGTACGTCGAGACCAAGAGCCTCAACATCGGCTTCGCCACGGCCAGCGAAGTCGCCCGCACCAAGGAGGGGGACTGCAGCGAGCACGGCGTACTCCTGGCGGCCTTGGGACGACTGAACGGACTGCCCTCGCGCGTCGCCGTCGGCCTCGCCTATGTCCCCGTCTTCGGTAAGCAGGAAGATATTTTCGGCTACCACATGTGGACGCAGTTCTTCATCGACGGGCGTTGGATCGACGTGGACGCCGCCCTGCGCGAAACCGATTGCAGCCCGGCCCGCATCGCCTTCGCCGTCTCCTCGCTGAAGAACGCCGGCCTCGCCGACCTGTCCCTTCCCCTCATCACCAAACTCGGCGGGATCGACCTCGACATCCTCGAAATCGAAACCGGCCCATCGCCCCCCGACTGACTCACCGGGCTGCCGATTGACAATTGCCGATTTCCGATTGCCGAATGATCCGAGCGGGGAGCAAGAGCGACCGGACACGACAAAGGCACGAAGCCTCGGAACGACCCTGAAACGCCGAAAACGGCTTTAAATCGGGTTCGTTTTTCGTCGGGCATTTTCCCGTAACTCCTTTCGCGGCAACCCTTTGCGTGATTTCTAATCGGGTTCGTTTGGTAAAATCGCGTTTTCCCGCAGCTGGGTTCGTTTGGGTTCGTTATCCACTTTACGATCCCATAGGTCCTTGTACCACAAGGGGTTAGAGTTTTGTAACTGGGTTCGTTTGGTACGGGCGCTTTTTTCCTACGCTCCATCACCCCCGTCGAGCACGGCGCGCGGATGGGGCGCGGCGCCGCTTCATCTACCAACATAACTTGCCAGGTGATCGGTGGAATGGGGGTGGTTGAGCGATCGGGGAGTATCGGGTCGATAAGCCGACCTACAGAACTCGGGGAAACGCGCCCATCGTCCAATGTTCCGTTATAGAATTCGTTCCCAGTTCCGACCTGCAGTTCCTTTGACAAGGGTGATATCACCCGATCGAAAGTCGACCGCGACTTCTTGGGCGAACCCGAATCCGCCACCAATCGAGGGATATGCACGGTCCTTGTACTTCGGGTTTGCCTGCTCGCGCGTCTCGTCGACCAGTTTGCCGTTTATGAACAGTTTCAGCGTTACGCATGGTGGACTAATGTATACGTGAATCTCTCCAGTTTCGCCGCGCTTCACGTGAGTTCCGCGAAAGATCGCGGCCGGTTTCCCGCGCGGGCGAATTAGAACGATGAGAACAATCAGCCCTACGGCGCAGAGCGCTACGATTGTCGTAGTGGTCACATCTTCACCGAGTCACATAGTGCCAGGCCATTGACCCGGTACCCCTTGTGCAACTGCGATTATGGTCGCGGCCATCACCCGACTTGGCTGCCTCACCACGCCCGATTCTCCGACTGCTCAAGAGCAATGGGATCCCGGGTGGTTGTTATTTGACTCCGCTCTCACTACGTGAACGCCAGACTCGCAAACGAATGTAGTCCCGCGCAGCTCGTCCGAGGCCATCGAGCCCTGGAAACAAAGAGTTAGGTGTTATGTTCATTGTTCGAAGCCTTGAGAGGCACTCATTCTTGAGGGATGCTGGCACAATGATCCTATGTAGTGAATAACGACTCTCTTGACCGCGGAAGGCCTCTTCGACAGCCTCGCCGTGATCCCCGAGGACATGTGTACAGACGGTGAACACAGCTTGCTGAGGCGCGGAGCGCTCGCTGTGTTGCGCGGCCTCGATGGGGTAAACGGCCCGAATATCGTGTGTCTCAAGAAGCCCCTGGTCATGCGGAGTCAGTTTCCCGTGGCGCTGTTTGGTAAGCGTCTCGAGGGCTGACGACGGAAAGAGCCACACGGCGCCATCAGTTTCGGGAAGTTGCTCGACTGCGAAGTACAGGGCAACGTAGGGAGATAGTGTCCAGTCAAGTAAACGTGTAGGACACGAGTGGTGCTGCATGACCATCCACCATGCGATGGGTCCCCATCGTGAGCGATCAACTCCGTCTGCCTTGGAATGCAGGTGGTACTGGGACTCAAACCGGCGTGTCGCACCAAACTCGATGCCAAGGGCACGGTCAACTGTGACTCCTCCGACGTGCCGCAACAGAGACGGTTGCAACCGCCAATGCTCGTCGCTCTGCCCGCGCAGATACCAACCCGCGTCCTGTTGCTCCTCGATCTTCAGTCTCTCGACCACGTCAACGAAATCGGCCCAGCTGTTGAGACGTTGCTCGTGCCAGCTCATCGCTTGTCCAGATGAAAGTGCTTTGACAGCCTAGTAAACCGGTCGGGGCGGAACTGCTCGGCGATACGGCGACTGAGTTCCTGGATTTCGTTCAAAGCGACCATACGCCGCGATCCTGTTCTTTCGACGAAGGGGTATTATACGCCGGGCGGACGAGCCTGGAAACTCAACTCATCGGGATGACCCTCACCCCGGTCCTCTCCCTGCGAGGGAGAGGGGGATTTCTAAAAGGGGACACCTTTCCACGGGTTCCGCTCGCCCCTTGACACGAGGCTCTCTGCGCTGCGGAGGTGCCGCTTCGCGGCACGCGGGCGACCGCCTGCAGCGGCGAGTCAAGGGCGGACTCGCTCCACCCGTGGCTAGACCCTTTCGCCCCGCCGGGGCGGTGGGGCGTGATCGGCGCCTGCTACCACGGGTTTCGCTCCGCTTCACCCGCGGCTACAGCCCGCGACCCCGTTTGCGTTCGATCCACGTGCGATTAACCCGGCGCCGAAACTGTCACAGGCCCCTCGGCACGGGAACGTGACCGCAGGCCGTGCGTTACGCGGCGGGGTCGGATAGGATGCACGCGGTCACACAGTTTTTTGGAGAGCCGTGGCATGTTCGGGCGCATGAAAGAAGACCTTCAGCGGGAACTGGCCTCGATTCGAGAGGCCGGGTTGTACAAGGAGGAGCGGTGCATCCTCTCGCCGCAGGGGGCCGACATCCGGGTCGTCTATCCGCAGGGCGACCCGCCGCGGGAGGTCGTCAACTTCTGCGCGAACAACTACCTCGGATTGTCCTCGCATCTGAAGGTGATCGCCGCCGCCCGCGAGGCGCTCGACACCCACGGATACGGGATGAGCAGCGTGCGCTTTATCTGCGGTACGCAGGACATTCACAAGCAACTGGAGCGGCGGATCAGCGAATTCCTGGGGGCCGAGGATACGATCCTCTACGCGGCCTGCTTCGACGCCAACGGCGGACTGTTCGAGCCGTTGCTCGGAGCGGACGACGTCCTCATCACCGACCAACTCAACCACGCCTCGATCATCGACGGCATTCGCCTGTGCAAGGCCAAACGCCTCATCTACGCGCACAACGACATGATCGACCTCGAAGCGAAGCTCCAGGAAGCGAAAGGGGCTCGCTATCGCATGGTAGCCACCGACGGGGCCTTCAGCATGGACGGGACCATCGCCCAACTCGACAAGATCTGCGACCTCGCCGACCGATACGACTCCCTGGTCATGGTGGATGACTGCCATTGCACGGGATTCATGGGAAAAACGGGCCGCGGTTCCGCGGAACACTGCGGGGTGACGGGCCGCGTCGATGTCATTACCTCAACATTGGGAAAGGCCCTCGGCGGCGCGTCGGGGGGATTCACTGCGGGGCGAAAGGAAATCATCGAACTGCTGCGGCAACGATCGCGTCCCTATCTGTTCAGCAACACCCTGGCCCCGGTCATCGTCAAGGCATCACTGATCGTGGTTGATCTGCTGAGCGAATCGACGGCACTGCGGGACAAACTGGAGGCCAATACCCAGCGCTTCCGCACGAAAATGATGGAGGCCGGTTTCGACATTAAGCCTGGCAGTCATCCGATCGTCCCGATCATGTTGTACAATGCGAAACTCAGCCAGGAGATGGCGCGGGATTTGTATATGGAAGGCATTTATGTGATCGGCTTCTATTTTCCGGTCGTGGCCAAGGGACTGGCTCGCATTCGCGTGCAGCTTTCCGCCGCCCACGAGTTCCACCACATTGACCGCGCCGTCGAGGCCTTCACGAAAGTCGGTCGTAAATACGGCATTCTCGGCCAGACCAGGGAGCAGATCGTCGCACGGTTTGCGGAATAGTCTGCCCGGCGGCCTGGGCAGTGCGTCGGAGTAGAAATCATGGTTGCCCATGACCCCCTCCACGGATCGCAGCGCGCGGAATTACCGCAC
>CAYQZH010000203.1:0-8496 GCA_964421865.1 uncultured Phycisphaera sp.
GCAGATCGACACGGCGGTTACGATCGATATCTCCCGTTGGCAAAAAGCCGAAGGCCCCGCACCCTACTCCCATTCCTGCGACTGCGGCCATATCGCCCTGGAACACTTCGGCGTAAACCCGACAGTTCTGGATTGAGATGCTCGCGCGAGCGCCAAGGATCAACTCGTGAATGTACAGTGCTTCATCGCACATGGTTGGGATTGGCTCACCGTCATAATCCACGTTGTCCACAAATTCAACCGTCACGCCGGCCTGTACTGCGATGGTTCCCATTGCAAAATTGGTATACTCCCCGCTGCCGAACCCCTGAATCGTCGGCCCGATATCCCTTCCGGAGATTTCAATTTTGTGCACACCCTCTCCGTAAAACGTCAACGCCCCCTTCGTCCAATCGAACAGGCATTCGCACTCGCTTTGATTATCAAAACTACCGCCCAAGAGAATGCCCGCGGATGACGAATTGCCTACCCGAGTACCGCCGCGCAAGACCAGGTCTTGGCGGACTTGGACCTGGGCGGTCCCGCCGATTTTGATCCCGGGCGGAGTTCGGCCGCCGGCAACCGTACCGCTGCGCCCGGCGCCACACTCGCAGATAGCGCCCTCTCCGTCGAGGACCAGTTGTCCCACGGCCACCGTAGCATTGCCATTAAGCTCCAAACTGCCGCCCGGTCGAACGAGAATATTATCCGTGATTTCAAGGCTGGAGTCGGCGTTTAGCACGACCCTGCCCGGATGACTGACGTCGTCATCTTCAACATCCAGCGAGCTTCCCTGGACGGAGACAGATTCGTCCGCCGGGTTCAGGAGAATTGTGCCTCCGAGAGCCTGAAATCTCCCCGAACCGCTAACATCGTCGGCTAGACGCAGTGTGCCTCCACCCGTCGCCAGGAAGAGGCCGTCGTTTCGCTTGTTGCCCGGTGGAGAGAGGATCAAATGCTGACCGGGTAGATCGGCGCGAAGGGTGCCGTTGTTGATCATTCCGCCGTACACCAGTCCGCCGCCCTCGATGCGGTGCGTTTTCGAGTTGGTGAACGAGGCTTTGAAATCGCCCAGTCGGGAGAAGCTTTGACTGGTCAATTGCACACAGCCCCCGCCCTCCAGCACGGCGTCGGCGCTCCGTGGGTCGAGGCGGGTATCCAATGTTCTGCCCCGGACGCTCATGATGCCGTCGTTGGTCACCGTCCCGCTAAAGGCGCCGGTCTGCCCGTCGGGGATGACGACGCCGTCAACGCACACGTCCACCAACTCGGCCCCGCCGATGAGGTGGATTTCGCTGTTTTGCCCAATGGTCCGTGCGATGCCGCCCAGCACACGAGCGCCGTTGACCTCCAGGATGCTCTTGTCGGTTTGTTCACCCGCGCCGAGGGCGCCGTCGGTCGCTTCCAGAGCGCCCCCCACGCCGCATTGGCCGCCCTGGTCGATCAGCGGGGCGTCAAGGACCAGTCGCTCACGATCCGTGGCTCGGAAAACTCCCTCATTGGCGATGTCCCCGTCGGAGTGCAAGGTTCGGACGTTGGCTCCGCCGGCGTCGTTGACCACCACGGTCGCTCCTGGGGAAAGCGACAGGGAATTGACGCTCGGCGAAGTATTCAGCGTAACCACCGAGCTCGCCCCCTCGATCGTTACGTCGTAATTCGTTCCCACATGATTGTCCGGGAAGTCCGGTGTAAGATTGGGGCACCAATTGGCCCCCACGTTCCAGTTCCCCGACCCGGCGGCCCAGGACGCTGAAACCGCGCCCTGAGTCTGACATTCGTCGGGGATGCCGTCGCTCTGGCAGTCCTGGCTAAATCCAATGAACGTATCGCACTCGTCCGGCACGCGGTTGGCATTGCAGTCGGCGCAGGAGGCGTTGCCCGCGGGACAATTCAGCACGTCGCAATAATCGGGAATTCCGTTGGGCAAATTGGTCGGCCAGCAATCCGCATCGCACTCATCGGGGATCAAGCTGCCGTCGCAGTCGGTGCTTGCGCCACAGCCGGGTACATCGCAGGGCCCACCCGGCTCTCCGCAATCGATATCGCAGGAATCGAAGATCGTGTTCGTGTTGCAATCCACGGGCACCGCGGTGATGTGCGCGGTAATTGAATAAAAGAAACCATCAAGCGACTCAGATAGCCCATAAATCAATTCGAGACGCTCTCCTTCCGAAAGCGGCTCAAGCATAATCCAGTAACCGTCCGAAACACTGTTTCCGGACGGCCCCGGGGTGTTGTCGAAGATATTGCCCTCGACGATGAAGAACTGGAAAAAGCCTGGCGATAACTCACGATGAAGGCCAAGCCCTCCAATCACTAGCCCGTTGACGTTACAAAACAGGGCGTTAACACTAACACTCGCTGTTATATCTGCGCACGCACGACATGCCTCCAAGGTGGGGCATTCAGCGTCGCCCCAGCATGCAAAGGTGACTAAAGGTACAAGCAGATACTTGCCCGCCGGGACGGTAAACGCTCGCTCAACTTCCTGGTTAGGGGCTCCCTGGAGAAAGAAGACCGGTCCGTCCGGTTGCCCGTTGTTTGCGTTCACGCCGGTCTCATCGAAGAACGCGTTCAAGGGCTCAGGTACCGCGAACGTCCATGCCCAAAAATCGGCGGTCCACGCGCCGATGCTCTTGCCATCGGGCGTCGGCGGGACGATCGAATGCGGCGGCATCACCGGCGCCGTATTCGTTTGGCCCCATGCTGAAGTTGTGATGGCGAGGACGAATGTTGTTAGGGTCAGAGTTGCAAGTCTGCGCGCGACAGCGGGGTTCGCTGGCATCGGCTGCCTCCAGAAAAACTGACACCCAAATTGCAATAGAGAAACCCGAACGTGGCTGCATGTTAGCAACTTCTGCCACTCGCAGCAAGAAAATTTTAAATTTTAAGTAGCGGATTTGGCGGTATGCAGTCGGGCTTTAGCCATGGGTGGGGGTGGGATAGGGGTAGGGAGGACAGGTTAACGTCCCCCCATCCCGACTTCGGCAGACTGACCCACGGCTATTGTCGGTCAGCCTTTTAGGCTGAATGCATGCGCCACCGGTCCCAGTTTTTGATGTTGAATGATGCAGGCTGGAAGCCTGCGCTATAGTAGCCGGTGGCGCCGCCACCGGATCGGATCACCACAGTAGATCACGACCCTGAAGGGGTCGTCTATCCCCCGTGAATGGATGCGACCCCTTCAGGGTCGAATGGAACGCGGGGGTGCCGGCATCCGTGGGCGGCGCTACGCTTGCCCACGGCTATTGTAGACGACCCCTTTGGGGTCGTATGGAACGTGGGGTAGAGGGGTTTTGTGACGCACTCTTCGTGTCAGGGGACGGAGCGGATGGCCTCTACGGCCTGTTCTTTTAATTGCCATAGGGTGTCGGCCTTCTCGAACCACAGGACGCCGCCCTCGGTCGAGCAGGTCGCCGGTCCCAAGCATCCGGGCAAAGGGAGGCCGCCGCCCCCACGCGAACGTAACCGAGGCGGCGGACAATGTAGTCCGCGCATTGGGCAATTCAACTCCAACCTGCAGCTGGCGAATGGGTTATTTGAGGCGGACCCGGATGCCGTGGGGATCGGCCCGTTCCACGCCCGTAGCGTCTACGTTGCTGATCGGTACGACGGCCTTGAGGAATCCACCTTTGCCTCCGCGGTTGACCTGAACTACGCCCAGCCCCGGCGTGCTTCCGGTGGCCACGTGCGGATCGCCGGTCAGCGGCGTCGGTCCGCGCAAAGCAAAGAAAATGCGATTCCCCGAGGGGGAAATGTCCGCATAGTCCGGCGTCGGGTCGTCGCTCTCGGGACCGGTCAAATCGATGGTGTTCACGTGGGCGCCGGACGCGGTATCGAAGACCTCCGCGACATTGCCCGCACGATCACCGACCCAAAGATATTGCCCATGCCGGGTGGCCACCGTCCCGTGCGAATCCCGCTCCATCGCGGTGTTGTCGTCGGAGAACAACACCTCCGGCGGCGGAGTGTTAGGGGGGTTGGAGGCATGGTAGCCCGAAAGCGGAAAACGGTAGACATCGAATTCGGAAAGGTTGGCCATCGTTCCTCCGCCGGAGTTGACGAACATCCAGCCGCGGACCTCCGCGGCCACCATGCCGTTGGGATGAACGGTCGCCTTGTCGTACTCGCCCAGGATTGCCATCGGCGTCGCGGTCGCGTCGACCACGAACATTCCGCCGCCGCGCAGGGTCACGAACCCCAACGCGCTGGACGAATCGACGCCCGCAAAAATCGGGGCGTTGTCGGGCCGGATGCCCAGCGCCTGGCACGCGACGCTATTGGGCGTCATACACGTCGCCAGGTTCAATGTGGCCGCGGGGTTCAATGCAAAGGTGTTCGTCGAGTAGTTGGTGCTGATGCGCTCCAACAGCTTTCCGTTTTGGTTCGCCACCAGGATGTACGAATCATCCGGGGCGGGAAGCGCGGCATGCGCCTGTCGAGCGCCTCCGGCGCCGGCGGAGGTGCGGATGCAGGAAAGCGGCGTCCGCGACGCGGCATCAAAGATAACAACGTGTCCGCTCGCCACGAACGCCAAGACCGCGTGCGTATGCGTCGAGTTGAAGTAGACCATATGCGGCCGGACGGGGTTCGCCCCCGTGGACGCGCTACACAGTGCGGCCGTGGCGGCGCCCAGGTTCACGACATCGGTAGGCACCGCCGAGCCGGCGGCATCACCGATCAAGTCCGAGCCTTCATAAATATGAATCGTCCCGCCGTAGGAGACTCCGGGTGAGTTGGACTGATCCACCACCCAGACTTCGAACTCGCCGGCGGAGGACGACGCCGAGACGTTGGATGCAGCCCGAACGGTCGAATGGGGCGGCATCACCCGCGGCGTATTCGTCTGGCCCCATGTTGAAGTTGTGATGGCGAGGACGAATGTTCCAAGGGTCAAGAATGCGCATTTGCGCACGACGACGGGGTTCGCTGGCATCAGCTACCTCCAAAAAAACCGGCATCCGAATTGCAAAAGTGAAATCCGAACGAGGCTCCAATTTAACATCTTCTGTCACACGAAACAAGGATATTTTAAATAATAACTAGAGGATTTGGCGATATGCAGTAGAGCTTTAGCGGAGTAGGGCGGGCTATGCCCGCCGTTGATTCCGAGGCGATCGGAGCACGCCCTACTCTTTCTAATCGACAACGACGTTTCCATCGGGTGCATCAAAAAGCATCAGCATGGGATGCCTATCCGTGCAAGGACCACACGCCATCATACTTGGGTCGCAATCTTCCATTTGAATCATAGAGAAACTGATCTGATCCGCCGGATCGTTCGCCGAGGCACCATTATCCTGAACACTGGTTACGAACCCCAGGCCGGTCATGTCGACTAAAACTTCCTCACCCATGTCATCAATCATCGTGAAGTGCCCGCCGGTAATCGTACCACCTATCCATGCCCGGTTGCCCACGACGTCGAGGCAGTCAACGACGGCGTGAAAGCCATTCCCATTTGCCCATCGATCGATATATTGGCCTTTTGCCGTACCATCGGCGTACTGAAACGCCACGAGAGAGTAATTCGCGTCACACCCGGGATGCTCCGCGCCATATGCTCTGCACGCATCCGGACCTCCCGCACTCACTCTGTGAACGATGGGGTTCTTCGGTTTTGCCGATGCCGTGCTTGTCAACCCCAGCACCACCATTAGCGGTGCAGCCAATCCAACCATCAGAAATCCCACGAGCATTGATGCCCTCGCGGCTTTGCGAACCGCGCCTTGATTTCCTTGCATGTTCACCTGCTGTTCCCTTCAAGAACATTTGAACTTCTCCTTCGATCGTTGCCCGAACTTCGCCCCATTTTAACAGTTGTTGCTAGATTCACAAGGAGAATTTAAAATAATGATAATCATCGGATTCGTTGAAATGCAGTAATACTTTGACAAAGCATGCGGGATAGGGCGGGCTATGCCCACCGTTGATTCCGAGGCATGCGGAGCACGCCCTACGCTATCCGAGCCGCAGGGCTTGACGCCGCGCTTGCGGTTGGGGATCTGATGGACGCTCTCATTGTCAAGGGGCGGTGCGGAGGGCCTCTGCGGCTTGCTCTTTTAATTGCAATAGGGTGTCGGCGTTCTCGAACCACAGGACGCCGCTCTCGGCCGTGGCAAGATACGAGGCAGCCTTTTGAAGCTCCGGCGGCCAGAGGTCGGTCGCTTTTTGCAGCGCTTCACGGGCCGCGTCGATGGCGCCGAGCTTGGCTTGGGCGGCGGCCAGCACAAGATAATTCACCGTGGGAAGGGGATCGCCGAGATCGATCCCTTGTTTGGCGTTCGTGACGGCCTCTTGGAATCTTCCGGTCTGCAAGTTGCCGATGGCTTTGATGCGTTTGATGATGGGGTCTTCCCCATTGCTCAGAAAATCGGCGTTGAGAACATCTTCCAGAGCCTTTTGAACGTCGCCGTGATCGGATAGCTCCAGATGGATCTTCGCCCGCAGTCGCAGGGTGACCGGGTCGGTCCGATTGCACACCAGCGCTTGGTTCACGTGCTCCAGCGCCTCGGGTTTACCAAGATGAAGCTCAATGGCGGCCAGATTTCGCCACGGGGACTCGCATTGCTTCTCGCGCGTCCCTGCCAATTCGGCCGCTTTCCGGAGATGGCGCCAAGCGCCCGGCATATCTCCTGCCAAGGCGTAAACGATTCCAAGGTTCTCATACGCGGCGCTAAACTCGGGCGTGAGCTCAAGGGCCTTTTGGTAGGCAACGATGGCCTCTTCGTAGCGGTGTAGCTTCTTAAGGAGGACACCTTTGGTGTTCCACAACGCCATGTCGTTGGGCATTGCCGCGAGCGCCCGGTCGCACAATTGCACCGCGTCGGTCAGCAACGACGCGGGCGGTGTCAATCCCCGACCTGTCTGCTGGTTGTATTCTTCCTTCTTCATACGCGCCATGTCGCCGAGCACGGCGAGGCGAGTAGGATCGACGACGAGGAGCGCTTCGTACTTTTGCTCTGCTTCCTGCCAGCGTTGTTCGCCCTCCAGAGCTTTTGCCTCAGTGAGCAATTGTTGCACCACCGCGGCGAGGGTTGCGGTCCGCGCATACTCGGCGCGCAGGTACAGAGACGTGCTCACGATGACGCCCGTGACCAGGACCACGAAGACGGCGGCGAGGGCGGTGACCACGCCTTTGTTGCGGCGGGCGAAGAGGCGGAGTTGATAAACGATGCTCGCGCGGCGGGCCGTGATGGCCTCGCCGGTCAGATACCGCTGGATGTCGTGGCCGAAATCGGCAGCCGACTGGTAGCGCCGCTCGCGCTCCTTTTCCAAGGCCTTGAGGGCTATGGTCTCCACATCGCCGCGGAGCGTTCGGTCGAGCGTACTGAGCTTGGCGGGATGCTGTTCGCGGATCATCCGCGTCCCGTCGAAGATTTTCGAGCGGCTCACATCGTAGGGCAGCTTGCCGGAAAGCAATTCGTAAAGAACGACGCCCAGGGCGTAAACGTCGCTGCGGATGTCGATGTCATGCGGATCGGCCTCGCACTGCTCGGGACTCATGTACTGTAATGTGCCGATGAGCTGGCCAACGTCGGTCTGCAACGTGGTGACGGCCATGTCCGAGTCCGTCGAGCGGGCGACGCCGAAGTCGATGATCTTCACCTGTCCCGTCGAGTCGACAAGGATGTTGCTGGGTTTGAGGTCGCGGTGAATGATCCCCTTCTGGTGCCCGTGGTGGATAGCGTCGCAGACTTTGGCGAAAAGTTCCATCCTCTGCCTTGTGCCGAGTTTCTTTTCCTCCGCGAACTTGGTGATGGGTTTGGCGTTGGGGATGTACTCCATCGCGAAATACGGGACTGCGCCATGCCCGTCGTCGTGGGTTCCGGCCTCATAGATTTGGGCGATGCCGGGGTGGCGTAGGCGACCGAGGATCTGCCCTTCGTACTCGAAGCGTCGCAGGGCGGATTTCGAGGCGATGCCTTGCTTCATCACCTTGACGGCCACGACTCTCCGCGGGTTGTCTTGAGTGGCCTCGTAAACCGTTCCCATTCCTCCCGAGGCGATAACGCGTTTGATGTGATACCGCCCGATTCGGTCGGGCAACCCCGGCGTTGTCCGCGTCGCATCGAGTGTTTCGGTGGACGGGTCCTTTTCTTCAGGATCGAGCGGGCGCTCAGGGGTCATCGTCTGCACTCCGAGGGGCGAACTGCCAACGGCAGTTTAATCCGTGCACTGTCCGTTGGAAACAGTCCGCGTGGCCGCCCGTGACCGGCGAGCGGGGGTCGGAAGTTGCGGGAAACGCCTCAACGAGTGCGTGAATTCCCTCACAGACCGCTCGACCGGCCGGTAAGGTCGGGCTTCCCCGATCCGGGAACGCCCCGCACGGGGTCAAAAACGGCCTTGGGCAGGCGGTTGGCGATCTCAATGCTGGCATCCGAATTGCAAGGGGAGAACGGACGGGTTGTCCCCCGTGGTCGGTGAGGGCCGTTGGAGCGGGTTTTCAGATGCCGACCGGGTCGGAGGAGGGCGGCCCCTAGGAGAGTTAGTCGTCTCGCTGCGCGATGAATAGGC
>CAYQZH010000204.1:0-8494 GCA_964421865.1 uncultured Phycisphaera sp.
ATCACTCCCCCGACCGTCGGCAGCGGATCCTGCCGCGACAAGTGCGGACGGTGCACACCGCCGTAACGCTGGGCACGCGCCCCATGAATGGGGCGGCCCTGAGAGGGCCCCGAGGAAAGAGTCGCCGAGCTGCCCGATGGCCGCCGCATCCCCGTCAACGGCGACTGATTTTCCGAGTTGCCCCCCAAGGACGGGGTCGGACGCCGGCAGCTTCTGTCGCTCCACCCAGCGCGTGCCGTCCAACCCTAAGACGTACACGGCGCGGTCGCTCGCCGTCAGCTTGGCCTGTTCGACCCGTCCTCGCGCGGGCATCTCGATGGTGTCAAAAAACACCAGCTCGATAGTCCCAAGCGTACCGTTCCATGCGATTCGGACGCGCTGCATAACGTGCCCTCTGTAACGGCGTCCGGAGGCGAGCGTTTCCATGTATCAGGACCCAACACGTAGTTTGACCATGTTTTCGCGGGCTTTTTTGCAGCTTTTCCCACCCCTCTCTATCGGCGGCGTCCGGGCGCCATTCACCCATTCTTAGAGTACCTCGCGGGGTGTAGAGTGGAGATCATTGCGGCGATCGGCCACGATTCGAGAAAAGCTGTCGATGGGCGAGAACGAATGAGACGGTCCCAGGCCACGGATTCGACGGGTTACCTCTGGGTGGAGGAGGGCGAGCCGAAGGAGGGGATGGTGGCCGAGGTGGCGCCGGTCCTTCCCGTGGCTCACACGTACTCGTTCACCGTTCCGCCGTCGATGGAGGCTGCGCTTTCGCTCGGACAGCGGGTGATGGTCCCGCTGGGCAGGCGAGGCCGACCCACGGTGGGGTTCGTCGTGGGGTTGGACCGTAGAGCGTGGGACAACACACTGCGGCCAGTGGGGTCGCTTGTCGATGCCGGCAGTTTTCTGACGGCTGACCTCATCGAATTGGGGAGGGAGATTTCCGCACACTACTGCTGTCCCCTGGGTCAAACGCTCAAAGCGATCACGCCTGAGGCCGTTCGCAAACAGCGCGGGCTGAGCAAAGTGCGGTACGCGCGTTTAATCCGAACGCTCGATGAAATCCGTGCGAGCGGCAAACGCGTCGGCGCGAAGCGGCAGGCGCTGATTGAGGCGCTATCGGGGTCGCCGGAGCCGGTCCGCATGGAGGAGTTGTTGCGACAGACGGCCTCGTCGGCGGCGATTCTCCAGGCCATGTCGAAAGACGGGTGGGTGGAGGTCAGCGTTCGCCATGAACTGCAGGCCGAAGACGCGGCCGATGGACCGACGGCGGAGCCAAGCTTCGAACTCAATGAAGAGCAGCACACTGCGTTAGAACAGATCAATGGCGCGATCGACGCCAACCGGTTTTCGGTGACGCTGCTGTTCGGTGTGTCCGGCTGCGGCAAGACGGAGGTATATATCCGGGCGATGCGCCGGGTGCTCGAGGCCGGTCGGCAGGCGATTCTGCTCGTGCCGGAGATCGTGCTCACCACGCAACTGGTCGGGCGACTGGCGGCACGATTTCCGCACGTTGCCGTCAACCACAGCGGACTCACCGAGGCCGAGCGCTCATTGCAGTGGCGACGAATCGCGGCTGGTGACAAGCAGGTGGTCATTGGCACGCGCAGCGCGGTCTTCGCCCCGTGCCCGAAACTGGGACTGATCTGCGTCGATGAGGAACAGGAAACGAGTTTCAAGAACCTGCAAGCGCCGCGGTTCCATGTGCGCGACGTGGCCATCCTGCGCGGCAAGCAACTGAACATTCCTATTGTCCTGGGTTCGGCCACGCCATCGCTCGAAACTTGGTACAAGAGCGAACACCGGCCGGAGTATCGACGGCTCGTGATTTCCCGACGAGTCAAAGACCTGCCGATGCCCAAAGTACACATCGTGGACATGGAAAACGAGTATGCCGAACTGAGGCGCGCCGTGGTCTTTTCGCGGACGATGGAGAGGCTCTTGGGAGAAACGCTTTCGCGCGGCGAGCAGGCATTGATTTTGATGAACCGCCGGGGGTTCGCACACCGCGTGTTCTGTCCGGCGTGCCGAATGCGACTGACCTGTCCGAACTGCAATGTCGGACTGGTAGTGCATACTTCAATTGGGCAGTCGATTTGTCATTACTGCCGGTGCCGGGTGGTGACGCCGACGGTCTGTCCAAACGTGACCTGCGGGGAGAAGCTCGTGCAGGTCGGACTGGGGACGCAGCGGATCGAGACCCTTCTCACGGAGCAGTTCCCCAGGGCCCGCATTCAGCGGGTGGACAGTGACACGATGAGTCACCGGACGCACTATCAGCGGATCGTGGACGACTTCGAGGCCCGCAAGATCGACGTCCTGGTCGGGACACAGATGATCGCCAAAGGACTGGATTTCCCATTCGTCTCTTTCGTGGGGGTCGTCCACGCGGACACTGCGGCGCTGGCGACGGACTTTCGGGCCCATGAGCGGTTATTCCAACTCATTACCCAGGTTGCGGGAAGAGCGGGACGGGCCGACGCCCCAGGACAAGTTGTAGTGCAAACGATGACACCGGAAATGCCGGCGTTATCCTTCGCGTTGCGGCATGACTATCCGGCGTTCGCGGAGGCGGAGTTGAAAGTCCGGCAACAGGTTGGATTCCCGCCGTTTCGTCGGCTGGCGCGAGCGGTCTTGATGCACCCGCGAGAGGAGAGGGCGCGGCACGAGGCCGAGGCGTTGGTCGTTCGCATTCACTCCGCGATGGAAGCCTTGAAGCTCACCGAGGCGGACATCCTCGGCCCGAACCCGTGCACGCTCTCGCGGCTCCGCGGGCGATACCGGTATGACGTTCTAATGCGTACCCGGAATGCCGGTGACATGCGACGTTTGACCGCTCGCTTGGAAGCCGACGGCGCACTGCGGACGAAGGCGGAGTCCATCGTGGTCGACGTCGATCCGGTCTCGTTGGCGTGACGTTTGGGCCATGGCACGGTGTCACGTGAGAACGAGGCGGTCGTGTTCGGAAGCGCAGAATCGGTCGGTCATTCCGGCGATGTAGTCGCAGATCACGTGCTCCGCACCTTGGTCCGCGATACCTGCGGAGAAGCGTGCAGGCAGAGCAGTCGAGTCGCGTCGGTAGGCGTTGAACAACCCGTGAATCATGGCTTGGCCCTCAGCGTCCATTCGCGCAACGTCAGGATGATGGTAGACCCGATCCGAGAGGAGCCGTTCCACCTCTTGCAGCTTCTGGTCGATGGTCGTCGAGAGCACGACCAACGAAATCGGCATGGTCCGAGCTTGGCCGGGCGAAGAAATCGTGGCGAGCAGAGGCCGCGAAGTCGCGACGATGTCCGCGAGCAACCCGTTCAGCAACGCGTCGAGCACGAGGCGTCGGACGGCGTGAATGTTCTTGACGACCTCATCGCCCAATGCCCGGTCGGAGGCCTGTCGCCAAAGGGCGATATCGCCCAACTCGGCCAGACCGATGAAGCCCGCGCCAATGGCGTCCTCCAAATCATGGCAGTTGTAGGCGATGCGATCGGCGGCGGAGGCGATTTGAGCCTCGACGGACGTGCCGTCATTCGCGGTTTCCGCGACATCGTATCGGGTGGCGTGCGTGCGCAGTCCCGCGAGGACTTCGGTAGTCAGGTTCAGGCCGCGGAAGGCCGGGAAAGGATGCTCAAGATAATCGACGACGCGAAGGGAATGGGCGTTGTGATTGAATCCGCCGTGGTGCGCCATCGCTTCGTTGAGAGCCGTTTCGCCCGCGTGGCCGAAGGGCGGGTGGCCCAAGTCATGAGCGAGCGTGATGGCCTCGGCCAGAGCTTCATTGGCCCGCAATGCCACGGCGAGGCAGCGGGCGATCTGTGCGGCTTCCAGGGTATGCGTTAGTCGCGTTCGGAAGTGGTCATGGTGCAAGGGAGCGAAGACCTGCGTCTTGTGCTCCAATCGCCTAAAGGCCGTAGTCTCAATGATGCGATGGCGGTCGAGCTCAAACGGGCCGCGCAGGGGATCGTCCGGCTCGGGATGCTCGCGGCCACGCGAGTCGGTGGAGCGCACGGCATAGGGAGCGAGGCGATCTTCGCCGTCAGTCGCGCGACAGAATTTTCCCATCTCCGCCCCATCCGATGTGGGACACGCTTGCCAGCCCTTCTTCCGACCGACTGGAAAGTCGGTCCCACAGGTCTTGAAAGAGCCTCTAACCGCGTCGACGAGTTCGCAGGAACCCCAACGTCGAGAGCATAGCCATCAAGGCGAGGAGGTTCCCGAAACTGAACGCGCCGCAGATTCGCGGACGCCCGCCGGTCGGGATCGGCTTTAACAGATTGCCGTAGACGTACTCGCCGAGGGCGCGGCCGGAGGAAAGGGCGTCTTGGTTGGCGTACTGCCAATGGATCCCGGCATAGATACGGCTCTGACCGCTCTCGTCCGCGGCCTGCGAAAAGCTGGTGTAACTGCGGAGGAGGTCAGGAAGGCCGTCGCTGTTGGTGGTGAAGCTGATGTCGTCGGTGCCATAGAACAGCTCGAGGATTTTCGAGGCGGCCGCACTGAAGGTGCCGTGGCCGGACGTATATTCCGGGGATGGCGGGGTCACCAGGAGAGGAGTCCACTCCGCGTCGGGGTCGGTGGCGTCGTTGCCGTCGAGGTCGGCATTGACGATGGCCGTGACCGGCCGCCAGTGGTTATACGCATACTTGTTATCCCAGGACACGATGGCCGCGTCCGCCTCCGCGATGTTGAGCAGCGCGAACAGGCGTGCGTTGTCGACCAGCGTGTTTCCCTGCGCCGCGGCGATGCGTTGGGCGATCGAGTTCCAGTGGCCGGGCGGCGTCGCCGTCCCCCCGCCGTTGGCCCAGAATTGGGCGATCTCGGTTTGGTCCGCAGTGCGGACGGTGCTGTCAACGCGGCCGAGAGTCTTCGTTTCGTTGAAAGCGGTCGCGTACTCGGCGCTGTCGAGGGCCGGCGGACCGTCGCCGCGGAACTGCGAACCGGCGGTCATGGCGAACGGAGTCAGTGTGGGCCAGTTGGGTAGCAGCGCGGCGGCCAATGCCGGGGGCGTGGGCTGCCAGTCGCCCGGGGCGGTGCCGGGAGTGTACGGCACGACGTCCGCGGAGTGGTCGTCGGCACGGGCCGCGATCACCTGATCGGCCACTGACTCACCCAAGGCGACGCCGTCATCCTTGGACGCCCCATCGGGGATGGCCGCCAGCGAAGTATCCAACGCCGCGTCGAAGGTCGTTTGCTGCGCGGGGAAGAGCGCGACCAGGACGCGGTGGCCCGTCGCTGCAGCCGCCGCTTCCGCCGAAGTCCCTGCGAGCGGCGAAGTCGCGACGAGATAGGCCTCGTGCGTCCCGTCCACCGCGTTCACCGCGTCATAAATGGCGACGTGCAGCATAGCCAGCCCCCGCGACGCCTTCGGCGGGGCCGTCTTGTCGGCCCGAATGGCATTCAACGCCACCTCATTCCAGTCCGTGACCACATCCGCCGTCGCGATCCCCGGACAGGCCATCAGCACGACCACCAGGAAACGCTCCAATGACCGCAACATGATCCTGCTCCCTTCTTTGTCAGAAAACGAATCGCACCCGCCGCGACCGCCTGACGAGCCGGACCACGCCCCAAGCAGGTTCCGGGGCCGGAAGAGGCGTACTATAGCACAACGCGTTGGGTGGTCCAGCACGGGACGGTCGGACTGTGAATCCGGTCAGCGGTCGCGCTTGTGGCACAGCGGCCCTCCGCTGTGCGCGAACCCAGCCGAGGGCGGCTGGGCCACCTCTCCCCGCCGGATGGGGTGTGACCGAGACCTATGTGGTTCCCAATGAACGTAGGAACCGGAAATCGAAGATACCGGTGTTGTGACCGTCGGACCAGTCGAACTGGATGGCGTAGCGGCCGACCAGGCGGGCGTTGGTGACACGGACACCGGTGGGGTCAGCTTTGAGAATCCGCAGGGGGTTGCTTGCTTGTTGTTCGCGTTCGGTGCGGCAGGTGGCGCAGGGGCAGACGCGGCGAAGTTGAGGCAGGGCGAATTCACTGCGTTTGCCGTCTTTCCACTCGATGAGCACGCGCTGCTCGGCGATTTTGACCTTCAAATCCTTGGGCGTGACGGAATCGTCGTGAGGTCCGCGATGGGCGGACGGGCTAAGGGCGTCGGCGGGATCATCGGGCATAGAGCCTCGCGTCCCAACTGTACAACGCGCCCTGACGCTCGCGCCAGAACTCCAGCTCCACCGGGTCGCCCGGTAGGAGGTTGGCGAGCAACGAGCCGACGTGCTCGACGTCGGCCAGATGGTACGAACCCAGCGAGACGAGTAAATCTCCCGGTCGCATCCCGGCCTGATCGGCGGGGCTTCGCGGCTCCACGCCGAGCACGATGACCCCGACCTGACGCCGTAATTGGAATCGCTTGGCGACATGCTCCTTCACGTCGGCGAGCGTCAGGCCCAGATGCGGCAAGGCCAGCCGCTCGCCGTCGGGCTTGGGAACCGGCTTGAGGGTGACCTTCGCTTCCTTGGTCGTACCGTCGTGCACGAGCTTAAAGGCCACGTCGTCGCCGGCTTGGTGTTGGAGCATTTCGACGTAGAAGTCCACGCCGCGCGAGAGTCGTCGCCCGTCGACGGCCTGGACCACATCGCCGACCTTGACGCCCGCCTGGTCTGCCGGTCCTTTCTCGCGGACCTCGGTCACCACGGCCGGGTCCGTGCCGCTCACCCGCATTCCCACCGTTACCTTGTTGAGCTTCTCGCCGTCCAGCACTTCCGGCAAAATCTCACGAAGCTGGTCGACCGGAATCGCGAAACCGATGTTTTGGGCGTCAGTGCGGATGGCCGTGTTGATGCCGATCAATTCGCCGAGAATGTTGAGAAGCGGGCCGCCAGAGTTGCCGGGGTTGATGCTCGCGTCGGTTTGGATCACGTCGCGGTAGACAACGCGTCCGTCCACCTCGAGCTCGCGGTGCAGGGCGCTGACCACGCCGACGGTCACGGTGTTGTGCAGACCGACGGGGTTGCCGACGGCGATGGTCTGCTCGCCGATCATCAGGTCGTTGCTGCGCCCCAGCGGGATCGGGACGAGTGGAGCGCGCGGGTCCACCTTGATGACCGCAAGATCGCGGGCGGTATCCCGCCCGATGATCCGGGCTTCGTATTCCGTCCCGTCGGCCAAGATCACTCCGAGCTGCGCCGCCGATGCGACGACATGGGCGTTGGTGACGATGTAACCGTCCTGGTGCAGAACGAAGCCGCTGCCGACGCTGCGCTGGCTGCGCTCGGACGGGACGGGGAACAGGTCGCCGAAGATGTTGACGCCCCATCGCTCGACCTCAATCTTGGCCGTGGCGGAGATGTTGACCACCGAGTCCCGGGCCCGCTCGTAGGCCTCCACGACGGGAGTGCGACGGCGATCGCGCCCGGTCGGCTCAGCTCGGCCGGAGGCCGGCGCCCATCCCGCCGCCAGGCAAACCCACACCAGAGCCCAGCCTTGCAACCTGCCCCAACGCATGTTTGTCCCTCGAAGCCGCTCTTCTTGTTAGACGACGAGCCATGTCCGATCCCGTCAGCCTCCGGCTCCGCCAGGCTTGGGCATGCCCCCCACGCATCACCTCATCCATCACGGAGCACTGGGCGTCGTCATTACGGATGCAGAAAGCTCAGGTGCAGCTCCGCGTGGCGCAGGTTTAGGGCGATCCGCTCGTCGGGCGGCATCCGTCCCCATGCGGGGCTGTAGAACTTCGCCGGTTCGCCGGACTTGAGGCGGTGAAGCGCTTGGCGGAGGCGGCTTGCGCCGTCGTCGGTGCTCAACGCCTGTGTTCCGAAGGTGCCGTTCTCGACCTTGGGGATGCGTACTCCGGCCGGCATTCCCTCCCGCAAATATTTCTTTTTCTTGAGCCGCAGGATAGGCCGAATGAACCACGGCACCTGGAACGGATAGCCCTCGTAGGCGTAGTTGACCCATGTGGCAAGATGGCCGAAGACCTGGCCGGGCGTCCAGTTGCCGGTGCGACGCAACGTCCCCGCCTTGTCGGCGGCGACGAGGCGGTCGAGGTCGGCGAGCACGTCGTCCACGGTCGCGAAGCGGAGGCGGCGACGGTCCGTTATCTTGGCTGTGTTGGCGGTGCTCATGGGCGTCGATCGGCCA
This sequence comes from uncultured Phycisphaera sp., assembly GCA_964421865.1. Classification (GTDB taxonomy): domain Bacteria; phylum Planctomycetota; class Phycisphaerae; order UBA1845; family UBA1845; genus SBAX01. Next base: position 8,071 of record CAYQZH010000204.1, read on the forward strand.
CAGCAGCTACGTCTTCAGCAGCGTTCATCGTAGACGAAACTACGGGCCTCGTCCACTCAGCGTGAACCTACGAGGTCGCCAGGGGTGGGCGTCACGAAAGTCGGTACGGTCAGGTTTGTGCGGGCGAGGGGGCCGTCGAGCTGCGATCAGGTGACCGACTGGGAAGCCGGTCCCACGTAGAAAGATGGGGCCGTCCTCGCAGTCTCGAAAGCACGCGCGGGGGCTATCCCGGCGTGCCGGGAGACGCTCGGATCGAAGAATGGCACGTCAACGGCCAGACCCGAACGGCCACCTCCGCGGGACGTTGACAGGGAACGGGCCTTCTTGGCCGTCGGTCCCACAAGTCTTGGTGGGCTTCTTTAGTTCCCCCCCGGCGTGCCGCCCGCGGGTTTGCCCGCGATCAGCCCGTCAAGCTGGGTCTTGA
>CAYQZH010000205.1:0-8465 GCA_964421865.1 uncultured Phycisphaera sp.
TGAACGCGCTCGACGCAGGCAACGGCGCGGTCGCGTGGTCGCGCAACGTGGAGGCCGACGCTGATGTGAAAGTGCCGTACTGGGGCTTCGCGAGTTCGCCTTTGGTGGTCCGCGACGCAGTCATCGTCGCCGCCGCCGGTCGGCTGGTCGCCTATGATCTGGCCACCGGAAAACCGCGATGGCTCGGCCCGGCTCACCGTGGAAGTTACAGCTCGCCACATCTGTTAACGATTGAGGGAGTCGCGCAGGTCCTGCTGCTGAATGGAGCCGGCGCCACCAGTGTTGCGGCCGCCGACGGCACCGTGCTGTGGGAGCACGAGTGGCCGGGAGCCGGCATGCTGCAGCCGGCGCTGACGGCCGACGGCGACATCCTGATCACCACCAGCGACACGTCTGGTGGAGTCGGCACGCGCCGCATTGCGGTTACGCACGGACCCGGCGCATGGACAACCGAGGAGCGATGGACCTCGCGCGGACTGAAGCCTTACTTCAGCGATTTCGTCGTCCACAAGGGCCACGGCTTAGGCTTTGACGGCAGCATTCTCGCGTGCATCGACCTCAAGGACGGCAAGCGCAAGTGGAAGGGCGGACGCTACGGCAACGGCCAGCTCGTCCTGTTGCCTGACCAAGATTTGCTGCTGGTGCTGTCGGAGGCGGGTGAGCTGGCGCTGGTCGGGGCGACCCCCGACCAGTTCACGGAGCTTGCGCGGTTCCCGGCGATCGAGGGCAAGACCTGGAACCACCCGGTGCTGGTCGGCGACACCGTGCTGGTTCGCAACGCCGAGCAGATGGCCGCGTTCCGGCTATCGCTGGCGGGCCGCTGACGCGCACCTTCGCAGCGGTCGTGCACGCCGGCCAACAACGATCTATACAAATCCCCTGGCTCGGGCGTCGCGCGGCTCGCGCCTACGTTATCGCGAACCTCGTTGCCTTTTGTTCATTCTGAGGAGGGGCTGTCGTTCCCAGATCCGACAGCTAGTTCCGCACCGTGGTACATCCGTGCCAGCTTCATTGTCGGGGTCCCAACCGTTCCTTCGATCATGCCCTTCCTCTTGGGAGTCGTCATGTTGCGGCGCGCAGGCGATAAGCCACTTTGGCGAAAAGCGGTCTAACTAATCGGCCCGGAGCCCAGGCGAATCGATCGTCCCGCGATTGACGTGGGATCGTGAACTGCCGCGTATCGTCGAATTCAAAGAACGGCGCGTCATACGAAAGGAGCGTCTAGTCGTCGAGCGGGGCTGTAAACGCGTGCACAACGCCTCGCGCCAAGGTCACAACGTCGCCCTGGTCCTTCTTGGCTGGCTCACGGCGTGATGGGTGCACCCGTTGAGTAACCGCAGTCAGTCCCGTGAACGACCCTGGGGGTTGCCGACGCCTCACGCGACGGTACCCTCTACCGCGTGCGTTTATTCAGAACCGGTTTGCCCAGCGGAGGATCATGGCGACATGAACGACGAATCACGACGTGCATTCCTTAGCAGAGCCGCACTGGCGGCGCCGATGGCGGCCGTGACGGGTATGGCCGCTACGACCGCGTCCGCAGAGGAAACGACTCCTCAACGCCGGGTGATCGGCGGCAGCCCCAGCCCTAACTTCTCCCGTGCGGTGGTGTTCGGGAAGGTGGTGTTCGTCGCGGGGGTGATGGGGACCAAGCCCGGCACGCGGGATCTGGCCTCCCCCGACTTTGAAGGGCAGTGCCGTCAGGCTTTGGACAGCCTGAAAGCCTCCGTCGAGGCCGCCGGTTCGAGCATGGACAAGGTGCTCAAGTGTACCTGTTTCCTCACCGAGGCCTCCGACTTTGAGACCATGAACAAGGTCTACCGCGGCTACTTCCCCGCCGATCCCCCGGCCCGGTCCACCGTCATCGTCAAGGAACTCGTCGCCCCCGGCGCGAAGATCGAGATCGACTGCGTGACGTGCCTGCCGTGACCGATGCGTTGTTAGACACCGGGCTCTCATGCGGCAACCAGAGGCGCCAAGTCCTGGCGACCGACTGGTTGATGCCCGAGGCGCACCAGAACTTCGTTCAACACGGTCACGTCAAGCCGACTCGGTGACGAGATCTCGATGCCGATCGCTCTTCCGTCGGAAGCGAGGTCGACCAGGAGTCCTGCATCGACACGCTCCGTCCGCGCGCTACTGTCCCCATCTCGCCGTGGAAGGTAGTAGTAGGCGGCCACGGGACGACCCTTCCGGTACGTGACTTCCAGATACGAGTGTTTCATGTCTTCATAACGAGTTAACAGGATACGCCGTGATCACGACCAGGAGCCTGTCCTCCGGGTCGGGTTCCACGATTACCTCCCAGGAGCGTGAGCCGTGCGAGGTTTCCACGATCCAGCGCCCAGGCTCATCGCCGAGGCGAGTTTTCAGGGCCAAATCGTCAGGTGTTGTGCGGCGACACATCCGCCAACTCTGGCCGATTCGAAGGTGAGGGCAGCACAGCGAAGAGGGCGTCGCCTTTTGCGATGAGTTGCCCGACGTCACCGCACTCGAAGACCTCATTGAGAATGAGCCGGCATCCAACAGCAGTAAGCGCGTCCATCACGGTCGTTTCCCAAGTCCGCTTGCACGGCCAGGACTTCACGAGCTTTGCCGTCGGTGCGGCCGTCCGATGTTGAGAAAGCCGAGATGTTACGTCGTCGGCAAAGCCGAGTTTGATGCGGTTCGGATCGAGTTCGGGCACGAGCTGGATGACATAGAATACGCCAACGCCCGTCTCCGCCGGCTTCGACGTATCCTGGAATCCCTGCTCACGGCGTCGGGCACGAACCAGATCGGCCTCTTCCTGTGTGAGCGCGAGAGTGAGCTGGCTTCCGGAGTCCTGGGTGCGACGCTTGTGGGGGGTTATCCCCAGCTTGAGAACGTACCGTCGAGCATGGGAGCGATCCATGCCGAGCTCACTGGCGAGCTGCTTGAGTGATACGAACTCGTCGTCCATTCGTGTGTGCTCCTGACGCTTCAGCCTTCGCGTTTGTCCAAACCGTTGATGAGGCCCGAAAGCATCCGGGCGATTTCTTCGAGGTCGGCCTTGAGTTGTTCATGCCGCTCGGACTTTAATAGGCTCTGACGGCCCGCGAGTTCCAGGAGCGGGACGCACTCCTGCACGCTGCCGCGGGCGATACCGAAGAAGTTCTTCCGGTCGGGCTTGGTGAACCTACCGTTGCCCTCGGCGATGTTCGCGGCGATGGACAGGGCTGCTCGGTCCAATTGGTCGGCCAAAAAGAAGTAGCCTCGCGGGAAGCCCTTCGTCAGCGAGCAGGTGGCGTCGGCAAAGGTGACGGCTTTCTGATAGACGATCAATTTCTCGAAGGCGAAGGGCATGTTGTGGATAATACCGCCAGAAAGGAGAGAGTAGAAAGTAGACCGCAGGAGAGCGTGCTGCGTTTTTTGTGCTCTCCTCTCTACTCTCTCCGCTCTCCTGCTCTATTTTTCGCCCTGCGGGCGAAAAATCGGGGCGACAAGATTTGAACTTGCGACCTCTGCGTCCCGAACGCAGCGCTCTAGCCAAGCTGAGCTACGCCCCGCAATCTATGCAAAACACGGTACCCGATCGGATGCGGCGCGTCAAATCCCGAACCGCGACGGCGGCGGCGCCCTCGCACGGGCCTGGAGCGGTCCGGGATGCGGTGCTGGAGCGGCCCGCGCCTTGGGGTGGACCGCCGCCGTGAACGCGTGTATAACCCTGTCGTTCGCTACCGGGCGACCGCGCTCGTCGAGTCGACAAGCCGATGTTACCTGGGCGAGCCGTACCAAAGGTGAAAACATCTATGTCCGATTTAGCTCAGAAAGATTGCGTGCCCTGCCGCGGCGGGGTGCCGCCACTGGATGCCAAACGCTGCGCCGAACTTCTCACACAGGTTGACGGCTGGGCGATCGAGCAGGGCTACCACCTGACCAAGACCTTTAAGTTCCCCGACTTCGCTACGGCCCTTGCCTTCGTCAACCGCGTCGGCGCGATGGCCGAAAAGCAAGGGCACCATCCCGATATCCATCTTACGTGGGGCGCGGTTCGGGTCGAAATATGGACGCACAAGATCAACGGCCTGACGGAGAGTGATTTCATCTTCGCCGCCAAGACGGACGAATGCGCGTGAGCCAACGGCGACGGACGGCGCGAAACATCGCATCGGCTGGCTCAAACTTCTTCACCAACCCATGACGCCGTGGGAATTCGCTGCGGCCTATCATTACGAGACGAAGCATCACTACGACCGTTTCGCCCGGTCGTTGGGCTATCTCGACTGGGCTGCGCAGCCGGACCCCTTTCGCCGATTCCACGGTGCAACTCTATCGCCGCTCCGCTTCAGCCGAAACGACACGTCGCCGTCGTACGACGATTTGTTCACACCCGGCACGGGCCCGCCCCAACCCGTCGCCCTCGGCACGATCTCCGAGTTCTTTGAATTCTCGCTCGCCTTGTCCGCATGGAAGCAGTATCAAGGGTCGCGCTGGGCGCTGCGGATTAATCCCTCCAGCGGAAACCTCCACCCCACCGAAGGGTACCTCGTCATCGGCCCCATGACCGGGCTTAGCGACAGCCCCGGCGTCTATCATTACGCCCCGAGGGAACATGCCCTTGAGCGCCGTGCGGGGTTCCCCCTCCAAGTGTGGCACGCCTTGATCGAAGGCTTCCCGCGGGGGACGTTCCTAGCCGCTCTCACTTCGATCCACTGGCGGGAGGCCTGGAAATACGGCGAGCGCGCCTATCGCTACTGCCAGCACGACGCCGGCCACGCCCTCGCCGCGTTAACCCTTTCCGCCGCCGTTCAGGGCTGGGAGGCCCACCTCCTTCCAGCCTGGGGCGACGCGGATATCGCGCGTCTGCTGGGCTTGGACCGCGCCGCAGACTTCGCCGACGCCGAGCACGAACACCCGGACTTACTCCTCGCGGTCATTCCCGCACCGCCTGGCGCCGGTTTTCAGCCGGTGCGGCCCCCCAAGATAATTGCCGATTTGGCCGGATTCCTCTGGTCCGGTCGCGCAAACCGCTTGAGCAAGGAGCATGTCGAGTGGCAACTCATTGACGCCGTCGCCGACGCCTGCACCAAGCCGACAACCGAGCCGCCCACGATCATGAAGATCGAATCCTGGGGACCGCCGCTCCCGCCGAATCGCCTGCCCGCCTCCGCGCGGAAGATCATCCGTCAACGACGCAGCGCGGTCGCCTTCGACGGGGTCACGTCCATCACCGCAGAGCAGTTCTACCTGATGCTCGATCGGATCCTGCCGCGTCCGAATCGGATTCCGTGGAACGCGCTAGGCCCACCCGTATGCGTCCACCTGGGGCTCTTCGTGCATCGCGTCATCGGACTTTCGCCGGGGTTATACTTTCTGGTTCGTGATCCCGTGAGGCTCGCGGAACTTCGCGCGGTCACCAACCCAACGTTTCACTGGACAAAGCCGGACGGTTGCCCCGAGTCGCTGCCGCTTTACCTCCTTGCCCAAGGAGATGTTCGACAGATCGCAGGCCGACTGAGTTGCGGACAGGACATTGCGGCCGAGAGTGCGTTCAGTCTGGGAATGATCGCTGAGTTTGAGGGACCGCTGAAGAGGTCCGGGGCCTGGTTCTACCGTCGCCTTTTCTGGGAAACCGGCGTGATCGGACAAACCCTCTATCTCGAAGCCGAGGCCGCCGGCGTTCGTGCCACGGGCATCGGCTGCTTTTTCGACGACCCCGTTCACGAGCTGTTCGGCCTCACAGGAAGGACCTATCAGTCCCTTTACCATTTCACCATCGGAGGCCCGATCGAGGATACCCGACTGACCACACTACCACCGTACCCGATGGAAATGCGCGAGGCCAGTGGGTAGGGTCAAGAGGCTCCTATAGACTTGTCTGTTCTCGCCGCGTCGGTGAGCTAGGATACGTCGGCATGGCCCAGGAACGACCCAATCGGCTCGCCGAATGGCTCATGCTTGCCCGCAGGCAGGCGCCGATCGCGCGCGAGCATCTCGCGGCGTGGATCGAGGCCGTCCGTGAAGAGCCGCGGCTGGCATGGGAGACTTCCGCCGTTCGTTACACCGCCTACGGCCTAGCGGCCCTCGTCCTGGTTTGGGTGGCAACGAGCTTCGCCGGTTGGGTCGCACCGCCTGCGCCCAGCGCCAGACCGGCGGCCACCACCGCCGATTTCCACGTCGTCTGCTCCGATCCCAACTGCGGATACCACTTCGTCATCCACCGCACGTTCGGCTTCCACGGCTTCCCCGTCGAGTGCCCCCAGTGCAAACACCAGACCGGCGTTTCGGCCCGACGGTGCAGCTCCCCCACCTGCGATGGCCGGTGGGTCGCGCCCCTCCAGACGGACCAAGGACTGAAATGTTCACTGTGCGGCACGAAGTTGGAATGACGCTCGGCGGCGCGTAGGGCGTGCTCAGCACGCCGGTAATACACGGCGTGCTGAGCACGCCCTACAGATAGCTCAACCACCAATCGCGACGGCGCTGTTTGACCCCCGCGTACCAGCGGCATGGCAAGTACAGGGTGCTGACCACGCCGACCCACACCAAGTACACGACAGGCAACGGGTAGCCGTAATCCGCCGGCGGATCGAACGAATTGATATTCCAGGCATGGGCACCGTATCGGCTCAGCGCTGCGGCGGCGGCCAGCACATGGGCGAAGGGGGCGTGAATGAGATAAAAGAACATGGGAACCCGCCCGAAGACGACGAAGATCCGCCCGACCGCCCCGAGCGGACGATCGAAGATGCCCATCGCCGCGATCGCCGGTCCCAGCGTCATCAAGAGGTAGCTCAGCGACGGCGGATACTTTGAACAGTTGATAAACGAAAGGAAGGTGAGCGGCGCGTCCTTCTGCGAGGACCAGGGACGCGGATCGCCGTAGATGTTGATCGCTCGAAGAACAACGAAGCCCAGCGTCATCGCCAGGCCCAAGGTCAACAACCGCCGGCGGCGCTTCGCGGGATCGCCTCGCAGCAGCCCACCGAACGCATATCCGGCGGCCATCACACCGACCCAGGGAATCAACGGATAGGCCACGAAGAAGTGAAAACCCGGAAGCGGCTCCACGGGGGCTTGCACATGAAGAACCTTCCACAACCCTTCCCAGGCCCCAACCTGTTCCGGCGTGATTGGGTCGAGCAGATTGTGCGTCGCAACCATCCCGACCCCGAACGCCGCGACGGCCCACCGTGGCAGGTGGATCAACCCCGCGAGCGCGATCATCGACCAGCCGATCGCCCAGATCACTTGTCCGAAGGCGAACCTCCAGTCGGCGTCCCAGATCCAACTGTGCCGGATGACGGTCGGGTCGAGGATGACCAGGAAGAGGCCGCGGGTCAGGAGGAACCTCGACAACTCGCCTTTGGTCTTGCCGCGCGTCTCGGAGAGAAAGGCCGCCGTCCCCGCCAGGAACACGAACACCGGCGCGCAAAAGTGCGTCACCCAGCGTGTGAAAAAGAGAGCGGTGGTAGTCTGCGTAAGGTCCGTCGGATCGAACCTAGCGTCGGAAAAGAAATCGCGGACGTGGTCCAGGGCCATGAGCACCATGACCGCACCGCGCAGCAGATCGACGGACTCGACGCGCGGCCGGTTTGTAAAGAGCGTTGCCTGCACGGAAGGAGCAGCCCCTGTCTCAAACGTATTCCACGTGGTTTTTCATTTCCTCGGGAGACAATTGTTGCGCGACGAGCACCAAAGTCCGCAAGAGCTCGCCTCTTGAGCGGCAAAGCCGGGTGCAGAATACGATGCCGTGGTGTTCCTTGCCTTGGGCATTAAGCCGTAGGAAATCCGCGTCGAAGGTCACCAGAACTCTGCGATTCGAACGTGCAAATTCGAGCTGTGCTTCGTCGTCCGCGGCGAAGAGTTCGGCTTCTGATGTGGTGGTCACGTCGAGACTTCGCCGACGAAGCCCCTCAGCCAAAGCGCGGGGCACGTGCTCGTCAAGGTGAAACCGAATCACTCTCACCCTCGTGACGATTTAACTTTTCAAACAGCTTCGAGGGTTTCGAGAAGCGCATGCGGGAGACCGTGGCATCGTCCGCTTCAACGTCGCTGTTGATTTCGTCACGGTGATCATGGTAGTACGCCAATGCCGCGTACACGTCGGCAAGGGTCAAGCCCGGATACTCGGACACGATTTCATCAGGCGACATGCCCATCGACTCGTGCCAAAAGACGACATCCTGGACGCGAATTCGGTGCCCCGCGATCCTCGGCCGGCCGCCGCAGACCCCTGGCGTTGCTTCGATATGTGCGATGCTGCCTCGTCGCATGAATCCAATCCTTCATTCTCGGCGCGCTAATTGTACCGTCGTGGAGTGAAAATGGAAAGGGAAAGGTGGATCACGCCTTCTTGCGGGGCAACCTTTACGTAAACATCCGCAACTGTACCCGCTCGAGGGCGAACTTTTCCACCGGCTCGTCTACGTTCATGGGATAATTGCCTGAAAAGCAGGCCGTGCAGTACTTCTCCGGGGCCATCTTCACGCAGGCCAGCATCC
>CAYQZH010000206.1:0-8455 GCA_964421865.1 uncultured Phycisphaera sp.
CTCAATCCATTCGGTATGGACGCGATCGTTTTCGGCAATGCCTATTGGGTCGGCGACGATCCCCAAAGACATTGGGCTGAGTGCGCTACCATCGAGATCAGTTTGAACGTGCATGGAAACGGGTTGGCCGATGATCCTTGGTATTTGATCCCTGGTTCCCATATCACGAACCCCACCGGTCAGCTCGTAAACGAACACTGGGATGACGACGTCAACGATGACCGTTTCCCTCCGGACGACGAATCCTGGATTCCGCCAGGATATTCCGGCGCGTGGGATACCCAGGCATTTGCATTACCGGTGGCCACATTTGGCGCGCCGGTAGTGACGAATCCCGACTCAGGTGGACATTCAGAAGGGATATTCGGTTATGCCGATTATTCCCCAACACTCGTCCTGGGTGACCTCGACGGAGACAACGTCGTTGATGACCCGGAAATCACTGTGGAAGAATTCTATACGAGACCGGACGACCCGCGAACGGTCGGCGTGACTCGGAGCTCAGGGGGTGGGGATGCCTTTGACATTGCATGGGCCATCGACCCACTGACCGGCGACCCGGCAGGGCTTTGGGGGTTTGATTTCATTCGCCTGACCAGCGCCGTCGAAAGCGTATCCCCCATATTCGGAGAAAAGTCGGCGGAGATTGACACCGTGGCCGACGTCGTCCCCGATCCCTTTGGTGACGACGACGACGACGGCGACATCGACCTGAGGGATGTTGCGAAGCTGCTCAACTGCTTCGGGGACGATTCCGGCGTCACACCGGCGTGTGAGCGAGTGGATCGCGAGCCGAACGGAACCATTGGGCTCGAGGACGCGGCCGCCTTCGTCGGGCGAATGACGGGACCCTTATGAAGATCGGAAACAGGCACGAGTCCGCCGGCTTTTCCCTGGTAGAACTGCTCGTGGCGGCGGGAATTGTGGTAATTCTCGTGGGGGTTCTCCTCCCCGGGCTTAGCCAGGCGCGCGAGCAGGCCAAGGCGGCCTGTTGCCGATCGAACCTCCGACAATTGGCTTTGGCCAATGGATTTTATGCGCAGGAATCGGGCGGCGTCTATGTCCCCGGCGCGTCCGACTTTCTGTCGAATTTGCACCGTTGGCACGGCGAGCGATCGTCCGTTTATGAACCGTTTGTTTCTTCGCACGGGCCGCTCGTCCGGTATTTGGGACCCGAGGGAGCCATCCGTGTATGTCCCGCGTTTTGTCCCGACTCAAAAGGGTTCGAGGCCGGCAACGGAGGTTACGGCTACAACAACGCCTACATCGGCGTGCAAACGGCGATGGACCGACGGGGTAAGGTGATCGTCGTGAACGACCGCGCCGGCGCCGCGGCTGATCGGGTGAAGCACCCCGGCGAAACGGCCCTGTTCACGGACAGTGCGTTCGGCGACGGCGGGCTGATCGAGTACAGCTTCGCCGAGCCGCGTTTCCATCCGTCCTACCGATCCCGCGCCGATCCATCGATCCACTTCCGCCACGCCCGGACCGCCAATGTCGCGTGGTGCGACGGTCATGTCAGCGGCGAGAGGCGCACGTTCACCTGGTCCAGCGGAACCTACAACGGCGACCCAGCTCGACTGAGCCTCGGTTGGTTCGGCGAGGCGGACGACAACGGCCTCTTCGATCTCCAGTGATAAAACGCCCCGTATACCGGACCGGATACCGTCGTTATGATTACGAGGAGCAGATTGTATCACGGAGAGAGAAACATGCGGCGACTCTGGTTGTTTGCGTCGGTCTTGGCGCTGACGGGTTGTCTGGCGGGCGGACCACGCGGCGCCTCCAGGACATCGGGCGTCGTTGCCGACCCGGCCTTTCTCGAGCAATACGCGGCCACGCGCCGCTTTTCCGCCGGTCACCCGACGGCCATCAAGGTGATCCCGGACGGCAGCGCCGTCCTCTTCCTCCGCTCTCCCCCCCGCAGTTTCGTTCAAGACCTCTATGAGTTCAACACGCAGTCGGGCCAGGAGCGCCGGTTGCTGACGGCGGAGCAGATTCTGAAGGGCGCGGAAGAAAATCTGTCCGTCGAAGAGCGCGCCCGCCGCGAGCGAATGCGGATGTCGGCACGCGGCATCGCCTCATATGAACTCAGCAAAGACGGTACGAAGCTTCTGGTTCCGCTTTCCGGCCGGCTCTTCGTCATCGAACGCGCCTTCGCCACGGCTCGGGAGTTGGTCAGTGACGCCGGTTACCCCCTGGATCCGCGTTTCTCGCCGGACGGGCGCTATGCAGCGTGCGTCCGCGAGAAGGAACTGTACGTGATGGACATCGCCTCGGGTTCGGAGCGGAGACTCACCACGGGTGCGGGTGCGACGCTCTCTCACGGAACGGCGGAGTTCGTCGCCCAGGAGGAGATGGACCGGACGGAAGGCTATTGGTGGTCTCCGGACGGCAAGATGATCGCCTATCAGGAGACCTCGACGGAGGGAATGGAGGTGATGCACATCGCCGACGCGACCCATCCTGATCGAGAGCCGCAGGCCTGGGCCTACCCGCGACCCGGACAGAAGAATGCCGATGTCCGCCTCGGTCTCATTTCCGTCGACGGAGGGGAAACGCGATGGGTAATGTGGGACCGCGAGCGCTATCCCTACCTCGCGACGGTACGTTGGAAGGACCACGCTCCGCTGACGATCCTGGTCCAGAACCGTCAACAGACGGAGGAGGCGTTGCTCCGTGTCGACCTCGAGACCGGAAATACGTCGCCATTACTGATCGAGAAGGATGAGGCGTGGATCAACTTGGATCCATCCATGCCCAGGTGGTTCCCCGACGGCAGCGCGTTCCTCTGGACTACGGAGCGCAACGGCGCCTGGCAGTTGGAGTTACACAGTGCAGACGGACAGTTGATCCGCGCGCTCACCGGAACCGATTTCGGGTATAAGGGATTCGTCGACCTCGACCCTGAGGGCAAGACCGTTTATCTATCCGGCAGCGACGACCCCACGCAGACTCATCTCTACCGGCTTTCGATCGACGGCGCCACGACGGCGCCGGTCCGAGTCACGATGGAGCCTGGAGTCCATTCCGCGACGTTCTCGGAAAACCATCGGGTCTTTGTCCACATCCGGTCGACGATGGACGGCCGACGCGCGCAGACGGTGCGGAGCGTTGACGGGCGCGAGCTGGGAATGTTGCAGTCGGCGGCGGAAAAACCTCCCTTCGTCCCCAACATCGAATTAACGACGGTCGGTTCGGAACCGTCCTTCCATGCCGTCCTTGTCAGACCGCGCAACTTCAATCCACGCCATCGTTATCCCGTGATCGTATCCGTGTACGGCGGTCCCCATGCCCAGACGGTCGTCGCCGCGCCGTCTGCTTACCTCTTGCAACAATGGATCGCCGACCACGGGTTCATCGTGGTCTCCGTTGACGGACGCGGCACGCCGGCGCGGGGTCGGAGTTGGGAGCGGGCCCTCAAGGGCAATCTGATTGACCTTCCGCTCGGCGATCAAGTGGCAGGGTTGAAAGCCCTGGGTGGGAAGTACCGCGAACTCGACCTCGATCGGGTCGGCATCTACGGCTGGTCGTTCGGAGGCTACTTCTCCGCTATTGCGGTGATGCGTCGCCCCGACGTGTTTGACGTGGGGGTTGCCGGGGCCCCCGTCGCGGAGTGGCTCGACTATGATACGCACTACACCGAGCGATACCTCGGTCTGCCTGACGACAATCCCAGCGGCTACGCGGATTCATCCGTGCTGACCTACGCGAAGAACCTGGAGAAGCCGCTCCTCATTATCCACGGCACGGCCGATGACAACGTCTACTTCAGCCACAGCCTGAAGATGTCCAACGCTCTTTTCCGGGCTGGAAAGCCCCATGACTTCCTGGCTCTAAGCGATTTCACGCACATGGTGGCCGATCCGTTGGTGACGACGCGGCTCTATCAGCGGATCGTCGATTATTTCCGCGATCATCTGATCCCGGCGGCCCATTGACGAGGGCTTTTCGCTTGCGCCCGGCGACCCAGCCCATGCCGCCGGGCCGTCTGGACTCCCTAACGTTTCCCGAATATACTCGTACGAAGTTGACCGTCGGGTGAACGATAGGGCGTACGATGCAGCTTCGTCGCGTTGACAATCCGCCGAACCCGTACCTCTCCCAGCACGCGGAGTGGTTGGAGCCGCCGCCGGCGGCGCGGCTCGAAATCTACGAAGAAACCTCCGGCTCGATCCTCTCCCGCAACGACAGCCCCGACCTGCCTTTCACCTGGTCGGTCAATCCCTACCGCGGCTGCCAACACGCCTGCGCCTACTGCTACGCCAGGCCCTACCATGAGTACTTGGGTCTGGGAGCGGGCACGGACTTCGATACCAAACTCATCGTCAAGCGTAACGCGGCCGAGCTCCTCCGTGAGGCGTTTCGCAAGCCGACCTGGACACGCGAGCTCGTCAACTTTTCGGGTATCACCGACTGCTATCAGCCGATCGAGGCGAGCTATGGGATCACGCGAGCGTGCCTGCAAGTCTGCTTGGAATTCGCCAACCCGGTCGCGGTGGTAACGAAAGGTTTCCTTGTGGTGCGCGACGCGGACGTGCTCCAAGCTCTTCACCAGGCCGCGGAGGCGACGGTTTGCGTCAGCATCCCCTTCGCCGACGCAGAGACGGCCAAGCTCATCGAGCCACAGGCGCCGCCGCCCGCACGACGGTTCGAGGCCGTGCGGCGGTTGAGCGATGCGGGCATCCCTGTGACTGTCTTCGTCTCGCCGGTGATCCCCGGCCTGAACGATCGCGACATCCCGCGCATTCTTGAGCAGGCGGCGGCGGCCGGAGCGCAATCGGCGAGCTACACCGCCCTGCGACTTCCCGGCAGCGTAGAGAGCGTGTTCGTCTCCCGTCTTCGCGAAGTGCTACCGCTACGGGCCGACCGGGTGCTCAACCGCCTGCGCGATATCCGCGGCGGGAATCTCAGCGAGTCCCGCTTCGGCAAGCGGATGCGCGGCAGCGGAACCTACTGGAAGAGCATCGACGACCTGTTCCAGATATCCAAGAAACGCTTCGGGCTCGATCGCGAACATCCCCGCCTGTGCGGCAAGGCTCCGCGGGACGATCCTGGGCGCAGGCCCGCCCCAGACCCCGAACCTCAAGTGCAGCTCGGTTTCGATTTTCGGAGGTGACCGGCTGGTCGTCCCCGACGGTACGTGCAGAACGCGCGTCCTTCATTCCTCGCCCGCTCCCTCGCGGCTTCCCGCGAGAGAGGGCTGCTCAAGCGTGGTGGACTACGCCGACTCCCATTCCCGTCGCGTGACGCCGGCTTCGCGCAGAACGACTCGGAGCAAATCGATCCCGATGTCGCCTTTGTGAGGGTTGGGAATCGTCAAGACGACGCCGCCTCTCACCATGAACTGATGCTTCCCGCCGGAATACGGCCCGGCGAACCCGAGCCGACGCAGCCCTCCGATTAGTTCTCGCCGTTTCAGAGGTCGCCAAGAAGGCATCAGCTTGCTTTACGCACGACGATTCGTCGGCCGCCGAGGGGCGGGATCGACAGTCCGCGGGCAACGTGCACGAGAACCCATTCCTCAATGACTTCTGCGAGCTGGGTGCGACAAGCCTCCAGCCGCTCAGCCGTGGCGATCACACCCCGCAGCCCGGGCACGGTGGCGCAAAACGATCCGTCGTCGAGTTGGCGGTATCGGGCCCGATCGAGCGCCGTCTGAACGTAACGCGAAATCATCGGGGCGAGTCTATCATGCCAATACCTTGTGTTCAAGATCGTCAACGACAGGGCGTCTTTTCAACGCCCGACCATCGGTTCAACCCGTTTGACGCAACCGATAACCCATGCGAGCCTAGCCGCGTATGACTCCACTCCAATTCACCCGCGGCGTACGCAGCTTGAACCGGCTGCGGCAGATCGCTCAGGTACTCACCCGGCACGGGTTTGGCCACATCGTGACCCGCATCCACCTCGGCCGGTTCGTGCCGGTTTGGATGCTTCGTCACAGGCCGGCGGGCGAATCGACGGAGGGCGCGGAAACGTCGGTCGGTCGCCGCCTCACGATGGCCGCGAGCGAGTTAGGCCCGACTTTCGTCAAGCTCGGGCAGATGCTCAGCACCCGGCCCGATATCGTCCCCGAAGCCGTGCTCCGGGAACTCCGCACACTCCAAGATGAAGTGCCGCCATTTGACACTTCCATCGCAATGGCCACAATCGCCGAAGAACTGCACCAACCCGTCGCGGATTGCTTCGCGTCGATCGACGACAAACCGATCGCCAGCGCCTCGATCGGGCAGGTCTATCGAGCAGTGGGAAAAGCGGGCGAGCAGCTCGTCGTCAAGGTCCGCCGCCCGGACATCGAGGACGTGATCCGCCTGGACCTCGAGCTCCTCGAATGGCTGGCCCAGTCGTTGGAGACGCTGATGCCCGAGCTGCGCATCTACCGTCCGACGATGATCGTCGCCGAGCTGGGGCAACTGCTTACGCGGGAGTTGGACTACATCAACGAGGCCTCGACGACCTCGCGGTTCGCGGCGGCGTTCGCGGGCGATCCCGGACTGCGCATCCCCCAAGTGTATTGGGACCTGTGCGGACCGCGGGTCTTGACGCTCCAAGCCCTGCCCGGCGTGAAACTGGAAACACTGCTGAGCGGGCGCGAACCGCCTGGAGTCGCCGTGGACCGCCGGCTGGTCGCCCGGCGCTTGGCCGACTGCTATCTCAAGCAAGTCTTCGAGGTCGGGTTGTTCCACGCCGACCCGCACCCGGGCAACATCCTCGTCGAACCGATCGCCAACGTCGGCCTGATCGACTTCGGACAGGTCGGGTCGATCACCGACGAATGGCGGACCGAGCTTCTGGTGATGGTTTACGCCGCGGTGAACCGCGAGGTCGGTGTGGTCATCGACGCCCTGGCCGACATGGGTGCGTTGGGCGCCGAGACCGACCGCCGCAGCCTCCATCGCGCTCTGGGAATCCTCCACGACAAATACTACGGCCTGCCGATCAAACGTTTCGACCTGGGCACGTTGCTGACGGAGTTCTCCGACGTCGTCCGCCGCCACGACGTGATCGTGCCGCGGGACCTGCTGATGCTCATCAAGGCCCTGAGCACCGTATCCGCGGTCACCTCGCGGCTCGATCCGGAACTCGATCTGCTCGAATTGGTCAAGCCTCGACTGCGACAAGCACTGGCCGAGCAGCTCTCGCCCGCCAACCTCGCGCGTGGGGCGACGCGGTTCGGGTGGCACCTGCTGAGCATCGCCCGCCAGGCCCCGGGACAACTGCGCGAAGGTCTCCGTCGCCTGGCCTCCGGCGGCTGGCGGCTGTACGTGCGGCACGAGAACATCGACCGACTGACCAACGAACTGGACCGCTCGAGCAATCGTCTGGCCTTCTCCATTGTCATCGCCGCGATCATCGTGGGCAGCTCCGTCGTGGTCAGCGCCAATACCAACATGAAGGTTCTGGGATTCGGCGTTCAGACGCTGGGAATGCTCGGGTATCTCATTGCGGGCGTTCTCGGAGCGGGCCTCCTCTGGGCCATCTTCCGCAGCGGACGGCTGCACTGACTCGCGGACTCCAATCACAACCTCACGCGCAAGCGCGGGGCCAATCCGAGCCGCAAGCGGGAGTAAGCGGACCGGAGAAAGGCACGAAGGGACGTGGGGAAACGCCGAAACGCCGAAATCTCGACCCTGCTGCTCCGGCTTGCTGTTACCCACATCTTGGATGGCGTCCCTAACGGGACGGGCCAAAGATGTGGGTAAACTTGAGCCGGCCCCGGCGGGTTCGACCGTCACGGCCCGCAGAGAACGTTCACCTCCAGGACACATCCCATGCCTCGCAGCTAAAAAAGACGGGGGTGAGCGAAACGCCCACCCCCGTCGTGGGGTCTTACAACCGAGCAACTACCGCAGCCGGCTACGGAGGAGTGCACCGCCTGCAACGATCACGGCAGAACGGGTTGCCGCCGACGCCGGCTCCCATCAGCGGACATTGCATGGTGTTGGTGCACAGCGCGCCGGCATTGTCGCCGTCGATGCAGGTCTTTACGCACGGTGCCTGGGCGACGCGAGCCGGCCGGTTAGCCCGTCCGCCATCCAAAGCCACACGCCATGACCTGCCCTCCAGCGCTGAGAATACAGCTTTTTTATACCCGAGAATGCCGATTATCCACGATTCTCCCCGGGGCGGGGCGGGCGCGATGCCCGTCCCCAACGCCCCGAGTGTTTTTCTCACGCCATCCCCATCTCCAGCCTACTTGCACCGTCCGCACTTGTCGCGGCAGGATCCGCTGCCGACGGTCGGGGGAGTGATAGTGCAGCCGGTGCCGCAGCAGCCGCCCGGACAGTGCCCGTGACTGACGACGCTGTCGCGGCATGCCAGACCATCGTTCTCGCCGCCCTGGCACGTCCTTATGCACTGACCGGCGTTCCCGACGGGTCCGCACGCGGGACTACAGGGCCCACTGGCGGCGTCACACGTGCAGGTCGTAGCACCGCAAAGCAGTGGG
>CAYQZH010000207.1:0-846 GCA_964421865.1 uncultured Phycisphaera sp.
AGGGCCAAACCCCAGGCCCGGCACTTCAGTGCCGGGTACGCCGCGCCCCGCCCATACTCCCCCCTCTCCCTCCCCGGGAGAGGGGCTGGGGGTGAGGGCCCCATCCAATCAAACGAGCATCATCGCTCTGACTCGCCGCCCTCGACGGGCCGATCACAGCCGCGACCGTCCATCCGAACCCGGAGCGCCAGCGACGGGTCAGACGATGTGCCACTGCTGTGTCAGCAGTGGAAAAACGGAGAGAGAATCACGGCCCGACGATGCCTTGGAACCCGCCGAAGTCGAACAAGTCCACGTCCCCGTCGCCGTCAAAGTCGAAGGCCTCACAACCGATTGTCGATTGTCGAATGTCGATTGTCGAATGAAAAGCGTCCGTGTGCAACGGCGCGGTCATGCACGCCTGCCAACTTGAGAAGTCCGCAAGATCAACGTACCGGTCGCAGTCATAATCGCCGATGCCGAACTCGTACGCCCCCATGTCCACCCGCTCGCACAGCACCCGTGCGTGCCCCTCGAGATCGGTCTCTCCGGGCGGAACCACAAACCCCGGATCACCCGCGTCGATGCAGGGCGAGGCGCCTCGGAGCCGCAGGTCGCCGTAATCGTCATTCACGCCGTCCCACGCACCGTCCGGCCCAGGGTCGGGCGGACGAACGAACATAGGGTCCAGATCGATGTTTCCGCCGCCATCGACCGCACCGACCGGCAACCCGCCCTGTACGTCGCTGAAGCGGATGGTGGGGTGCGATGCTTCATTGGCGATCTCGTCCGGGCTATCGCGCCAGAGAATGCAGTTGGTCACCGTGGCGTTGCTGCCCCTGTTCCCAATCGCGCCCCCTGTACCCG
>CAYQZH010000207.1:856-8423 GCA_964421865.1 uncultured Phycisphaera sp.
GTACATCCCGCCGCCGCCGTTGCCACCGCTTTCGGTGTTTCCGCTGAACGTGCACTGCGTTACGGTCGGGGCGCTGCCCACATTGGCTATGCCGCCGCCGCCACCACTGGCCGTGTTCCCGCTGAACGTGCTGTTGCTCACCATCGGGCTGCTGACATAGTTCTCCATTCCACCACCGCTGACGGCCCTGTTTCCGCGGAACGTGCAGTGGGTCACCGTCGCGTTGCTGAAGTTATTGAACACTCCGCCGCCGTCGCCGGCCGTGTTCCCACGGAAAGTACAGTAAGTCAGGCTTGGGCGGCTGTTGCTGTTCATCATCCCGCCGCCGTAGTCCGTCGTGTTAAGACTAAACGTGCAGTCGTTAACGGTCGGACTGCTCTGGTTGTTCATCATCCCGCCGCCCGCGTAGGCCGTGTTACCCAGGAACGTGCAGTGAGTCACCGTCGCGGTGCTGCCGGAGTTGTACATCCCGCCGCCGTACCTCCGCGTACCGATGAGCGTTCCCGTTCCCCCGGTCAGCGTGAAGCCGTCCAGGACGGTATCCGGGCCTTCGCCGGTGGCGCAGGTGACCACGCTGCCGCCGATGCCCGTGGCGTCGATCGTCGTTACGTCCCGTCCGCCGGAGCTGCGCACGGTGATCGCCTTGCCGAGAAAGTTGATCGTCTCGTGGTACGTCCCCGGGGCCACGACGCACTCATCAACCCCGCTGACCGCGGAGTCGATGCAGGCCTGAATGGTGGCGAAGTCTCCCGGCACGTTGAGGGTTGCGGCCGCAGCAACGCCCGGCAGCCCGATACTGACCACGGCCGCCGCAGCCGTCGCCCAGCATTTTGTAGGAAGCATCCTCATCCTTCCGCCTGCGACGAACGCCGATCGAGACGCACGAGGGGTTTCCGCAAGCCCTGATTATAGCAAACGTAGGGTGCATTTCAATGCACCATCGCGGCGTCCGCCGACTCCGCGGGGCCGTGCATCAAGATGCACCCCTTTTAGTACTACTACGCTAAGACGATCGCGGCGGGCGTTAACGGGAACGTTGCTTTCAGGCCGCTTCAGCGGCCTTGCGCCGCCGAAGGCGGCTTTCAGACCGGTCCTTCAAGGGCCGGTTACTGGTTCGCCTCCCTTGTTGAGGATTAGCCCGTTTCAACGGGCTTCGACCGATCGCTCCGCACGGGGCATAGCGTAGTCGTGTTAGACCAGCAAAAGGACGAGCACGGCGCAACGCACAACTCCAATCGACACTTGTCCTGAGCCTCGAAGGAATCTTCAATCGTCGGCCCCCTCCGTGCCTTCGTCCCTCATTGCCTTTGTGCCTTTCCCGGCTAATCGACAATCGCAAATCGCCAATCCCCGCGAGCCCCAGAAGGGCGACCGAGAATAGGCCAGGGCGAAGCCCTGGGAAAACCGTCCGACCTATCAACAACAAGCCCCGGAGGGGCGATAGAGTCGATCGAGTTTGCCCCACCCACCGCGTAATTCCATTCGCCAATCGACACTTGTCCAGAGCCTCGAAGGAATCGCCAATGTTGAGTCCCACATAGTGGCACTTCAAGCCCCTCCCGCCCGAACTCTGATATCTCAAATCTGAAATCGCCACCCGCGGCTCGCCCATTTCGGCATTTCGCCTTTTCCCCATTTTGTAATTCGTAACTTGTAATTCGTAATTCTATCGCGCCTCCACCCATTCGACATTCGACAATCGGCAATTGGCAATCGGACAAGGGATTGATGCTGCGAAATCACGTGCGAGATGCGTTGTCCGACGGCGCCACCGCGGGTTCTTCCCGCGCCGCTCGCAGATCCTCGATCTTGTCGAGTTGCCGTTCCAGCAGTCGCGTTCGCGTCGTTTTCAGTTCATCATATTCACTGCGGGCCTCCTCGATCTTGCGACCCATCCGTTCCATCGCCTCCACGAATTTCCCCCACTGTTTCTGAAACTCGCCGAGGTGGTCCAGAATCTTCTTCGCCCCCTGCTCGAAACGAAAGTTCTCCACGGCCTGCCGCACGACGGCCAAGATCGCATAGAACGTCAGCGGCGAGCACGGAATCAGGGAATCCGGGGGAATCAGGGACAGTCACCTATTTAGCGTCGAGTCCTTGTTCTTGCCCTCTGCTGAATCGTGGTCGTCCGACGGGCTTCGCCCGAACAGGGCGGGCGAGTTCACGTTCGAGCCGGTCGAGAAACGCCTCATCGCCCAGCGGTCGGCCAACGTGCGTGGCGGTCCGGAATTGCGCTACCCCTTCGTCGTCGGCGTCGCGAAGGGCCTCCGCCCATCGAGCCGGCTTCCATTCCTTCCGCCACGCCGCCAGATTCAGCAGTCCGCTCGCATCGAGCTCTCCGACGTGTGCGCCCGCGCTGGACCAGGCGTATCGCCAGGCCAGCCGGGCTAATCGGGCACGGATGGGGTTTCGCTCCACATAACGGATCGCCCGCCACAGGTGCGTCTCCTGCAGGGAGCAGGAGAAGAAGCGGTTTTGCCAGAGGTGTCCGCTGCGCCGGCGGGAGCGGTTAAGGTATTGGGCGTAGCGGAAGTTGGTCCGGCCGACGGCCTTGGCAAGCGAGTCGGCGGCGGCGGGCGTGGCGACGAGGTGGACGTGGTTGGGCATGAGGCAGTAGGCTGAGACGGCAAGGCCGAAGCGGTCGGCGTTTTCCTTGAGAAGCGTGAGGTAGAGTCGGCGGTCGTCGTCGGTGAAGAAGACGTTCTGGCGGTTGTTGCCGCGTTGGGTGACGTGGTGGGGGACGCCGGGAAAGACGATGCGAGCAAGCCGAGGCACAGGCGGATTCTACACCCGCGGATCGGGATCGTCAAAATAATAGGTGACTGTCCCTAATTAGCAATTAGCCCCCCCTAATTAGCCTAATTAGCGGCGAGTGACACTGCGGGGGCGACAAGATACGATCTCCGCCGCCCAAGGCGGTGAAAGTCCCGGCGCGCCGGGACCGATACAACGATCACAGGCGATGGCCTTCAGTCCGTGGCCGTCAGGGAGAGTCCGCTATGCTATCTCCAAGTAGATTCTTGCTCGTGCTAGGCACGTTGGTCGCCTTCGCGCGGGTCGCGTTGGCGGAACAACCCGCTGAGCCTACGTTGGGAGGATACTGTCCCGCCTCCTACCTCCTGGCCGGGAAGGCCGTCAAGGGCGACGCCGCCTACCGATCGGAATACCAGGGCAACGTGTACTTCCTCGCCGACGCAGAGGCCAAGAAGCAATTTGACGCCGACCCCGATAAGTTCCTGCCGCAATACGGCGGGTTGTGCACCGTCGCCCTCGGCGGGACGTACGGCAACCGACTTCCGTCCGACCCCACGCTATTTCGCGTGGTGGACGGCAAGGTCTATTTGTTCTCGGTAGAGCGCGCGGTGAAGAACTTCGACGGCAAGCCGAAGGAGTACATCGCCACGGCCAACGAACGATTCGCCAAGCCAATGATCCAGGGCTATTGTCCTGTGTCGTACCAGCTCTCCGGTAAGGCCGTCATAGGCGACGTGAAATTCAAACAGTTGATGCGCGGCGAGGTCTACCACGTCGCCAGCGCCGAGGCCTTGGCCGCGTTCGTCAAGGAGCCCGACAAGTTCATTCCGCAGTATGCCGGCTTCTGCGCCGCGGGCGTCTCGAAAGGCAAACGCTATCCCGGCGACCCGACGATCTTCGCCGTGGTCGAGGGCCGGACCTATCTATTCTTCGATGAGAATGCCAAGAAAACCTTCCAAGCCAACCCCACGGAAACCATGATGACCGCCGACGCCAACTGGCCGGAGTTGAAAAAGGCCAAGACCAAGCCTTGATCCGTGTTCACACCGACCTCGACGCCGGACCCTCCCGGACCCTCCCTACTCGGTCGGCTCGTGTGACCCTCGGTCGGCTTGTCTGACCGTTTCGCTCCAGTGTTCCTCGGTTGAGCGCCGATAACACCCCCAGCGCGATTATCAGCATCGGCAACGTGGTTCGCCTGCCGTTGTGAGTGGAAGGGGAGTACTCGTGCGCCGTGTTGGAAACACGGCAAGTGCTTCATCTCCCCTGATTCCGTGGACGGATGTGGCCCAGCCGCCCTCGACTGGGCCGTAGGGGCACAGCGGAGGGCCGCTGTGCCACGTGGCGGATTCCCGGGCTGCAAGGAAGAGTTGGACGACTCCAAGCCGAGCCATGAACCCAGACGCCGCCCCCACCCCACCCCGGTCCGGGTTGGTCCCGACCGTCTCGCTCCTCGTCTGCGTATTCCTTTGGCCGGCGCTCTTGACGTTCCACGTCGGCGACTGGCCTAGCCCCGACCAACAACCCCATAACACTCCCGCCGTCAACGCCTGTGGTCTGGTCGGAGCGTGGTGCGCCTATCACCTCCGGCACTTTCTCGGAGACGGCGTTTACCCCTTGATCCTGTTCGCCACCCTCGCTGCGTTGCTCAAGGTCGTTCGAGGGCACATCGGCAGCGTGTGGGAGCGGATGTTCGGCTTGACGCTGGTCGTCGCGTGCACCGCGGCGTCGGCCCATCTGGTCTGCGCCCCGGGTCCGGCTTCGCTGCCTGTCGGCCACGGAGGGCTTGCGGGCTACGCTCTCGGCGAGCTACTTACCGGCAACCTGTCCAAAATCGGGACGATCATCGTTCTGACCGCAAGCTGGGTGGTGGGTCTGATCTTCGCCACGCAGGGTTGGGTCTTGAAGATCCCGCGCATGGTCGGTCGTGTGGCCCAGGCGTCGAGTGGGGCGGCCGCGGCGGTGCGCGATCTTGCGGCGGCCGCCACAGCGAGGCACTTGGCGACCGCGACGCAGACCGCGGCGGTCAAACCCGGTGTACCCTCAGCGCCTTCCTTCGCCGAGACGTGTGATGACGCCGACGCGGTGGTCCGGGGCAATCGCGGCGTGAAGCCTTCCGAGTACAAGCTCCGCACGAACGACGCCGACGCGGGGTCGGATCAGGCTGATACGGCCAGGGCTGTCGCCGTTGCTTCGCCGCGGAGTACGAACCCTACGCCCGCGGTAGTGGAGATTCCGCAGAAAAAAGGCCTTGCACGGGTCGACCCGCCTGTCAAATCGAGCACGACCCCCGTCAGACCGATCGTTCGTTTCCCATCCGCGCAACAGTCCGCGACGGCCGAACCCTACCCGCGGCAGATTGAGAATTGGCGCCTGCCGTCGCTCACCCTGTTGCACGAGCCGGAATATGGATTCGACAAACAGCAAGAGCAGTTCGTCCGCAAGCAGGCCAAGGTGCTCGAGGGGACGTTGGAGGAGTTCCGCATCGACGCTCAGGTCGTCGAAATCGACACCGGCCCGGTAATCACCATGTTTGAGCTTCGGCTCGGTGCGGGGATCAAAGTGTCGCAGATTGCGACCCTGTCGAACGACATCGCCCGAGCGCTCAAGGCCCATGCCATCCGCGTTGTCGCTCCCATTTCCGGGAAGAACACCGTAGGCATCGAAGTCCCCAACGTCGAGAAGGAGCGGGTTCGCCTCAAGGAATTGATGTCGCTGGCGGGCAAGAAGGCGACGGAGATGGGACTGCCCCTCTTTCTCGGCAAGGACGCGGGCGGAGCGGCCTTGGTCGCCGACCTGACGGTCATGCCTCATCTACTGATCGCAGGCACGACCGGATCGGGAAAAAGCGTCTGCCTGAACGCTGTGATCCTCAGTATCCTGATGACCAAGCGCCCGGACCACGTCAAGATGATTCTGATCGACCCCAAGATGGTCGAGATGAGTCAGTTCAAGGACGTTCCACATCTCATGTGCCCGTTGGTGACGGATATGCCCCGTGCCGAAAAGATTCTGGAATGGGCCGTCACCAAGATGGACGAGCGCTACGAACTGCTCGCCGAGGCGCGGGTTAAGAACATCGCCGGGTACAACGCACTGACTCCCGATGAACTCTACGCCCGCTTCAACCCCGCGAGCGAGCAGGAAAAAGCCCAGATTTCGACGCACTTACCGTACATTGTCATTATCATCGACGAGCTCGCCGACCTGATGATGACAGCGGCCAAAGAGGTCGAGCACCACCTATCGCGCCTTTCCCAGAAGTCCCGCGCCGTCGGCATCCATATCATCGTCGCGACGCAGAGGCCGGAGGTGAAGGTCGTCACCGGGCTGATTAAGTCGAACCTCCCCGCGAGGATTTGCTTCCGCGTCGCGTCGCGGATGGATTCGCGGATCGTGCTCGATCAAAACGGCGGCGAGGTGTTGATGGGCCAGGGGGACCTGCTTTTCCTGCCGCCCGGTTCGCACAAGCTCGTTCGCGCACAGGGGACATACCTTGAAGAGACGGAAGTCCATGCGGTTCTTGAGGACCTGGCCTCGCGGGCCAAGCCGGAGTTCCACCCGGAACTGATCCGCCTCAAAGCAGCCGACGCGGAGGTCGATGGCGGGCTGCGCGATCCGCTGTTTGATGACGCGGTGCGCATCGTGATCGAATCGCGGAGGGGGAGCGTCAGCCTGTTGCAACGGCGGCTGACCATCGGATATTCGCGGGCGTCGCGTCTCATCGACCAAATGGCCGTCGCCGGGATCGTGGGAAACTACAAGGGTTCGCAGGCCCGTGAGGTGACGATGACCCTCGACGAGTGGGATGCCGTTCGCACCACGATGGAGGCCGACCGCGAGGCCAGCTACCGGGCCGATCAGGACACCGCCTCCGTCCAGAGCGACAAGCCCTGGTACGACCGCGTTCCCGACCTGACCGACGATCACGACATCCGCAACTGAGCGGACCTCGATTTCCAGATCCGTGAGCGCCCGGAAGCAAGGCTCAGCGTCAGGCTTGCGAATCATGCCGAGAATTCATAGGATTCACACCGTAGGAGTTGCGCGTGGCCGGACTGCTGGACGGTAGACGATCGCTGGTTTGCGGAAGCTCGCAAGGAATCGGGCGTGCGTGCGCGGTGGAGCTGGCGCGGCTCGGGTCCACGGTGACGGTCGTCGCGCGGGATGAGACGGCCTTGCGGAAGGTCGTCGCGGAGTTGGCGACTGTCGGCGGGAGCGACCACCGCTACATCATCGCCGACTTTGCCGATCCGCAGTCCCTCCAAGCCCGGGTTTCCGCACACGTCAAGGACGTGGGGGCGATCCACATTCTCATCAATAACACCGGCGGTCCGCCGCATGGCGCGCTGGTCGAGGCTAAGCCCGAACAGTTCTTACAGGCGATCTCCAATCACATCGTCTGCAACCAATTGTTGGTGCAGACGTTGTTGCCGGGAATGAAGGCCGCCGGGTATGGGCGGATCGTCAACATCATTTCCACCTCGGTCGTCGCCCCGATCAAGGGACTGGGCGTATCCAATACGACCCGCGGTGCGGTGGCGAACTGGGGCCGGACGCTGGCGGGCGAATTGGCGCCGTTCGGCATTACCGTGAACAACATTCTTCCCGGATATACCGCCACGGCGCGCTTGCAGTCGCTCTTTCAGGCCAAGGCCGAAAAGGCGGGCACGAGTGTTCAGGAGATCGAGCGCCGGACTATCGAGTCGATTCCAATGGGGAGACTGGCGTCGCCCGAAGAGATTGCGGCCGTCGTGGGGTTCCTCGCATCCCCGGGAGCGTCATACCTGACGGGAGTGAATCTGCCCGTGGA
>CAYQZH010000208.1:0-8419 GCA_964421865.1 uncultured Phycisphaera sp.
GATCACCCGGGCGATCAGGTCCTTGCCCGTGCCCGAGTCGCCGCGGAGGAACACCGTGGACGCCCCGCTCTCGGCCACCCGCTTGATGACCTCGAACAGCTCCAACATGCACGGGTCGCGCCCGATGATCCGACCGATGGCGTAGTCGTGCTCGATGTGCCGTCGCAGCTCGCGCACCTCGCGCCGCAGCGTCGTCGTTTCCAGGGCCTTGTCCGCGGTCCGCAGGACATGGTCCATGTCGAACGGCTTGGTGATGTAGTCATAGGCCCCCAGTTTGATCGCATCGACGGCGCTCTCGATGCTCGAATAGGCGGTCATCATAATGACCACCACGTCCCCGTCGGTCTCGCGGACCTTGCGTAGAATGTCCAAACCCGTCGTGTCCGGCAGCTTGTAGTCGAGCAGGATCAGATCGTAGACCCCGGCGTTGATCGCCTCGAACGCCGCCTTGCCGTTCTCCACGTCCGTGACCTGGTATCCCCGTGCGGAGAGCTTCTGCCGCAACGACCAGCGGATGAGCTTCTCATCTTCGACGATCAACACTCGAATCGTCATCGTTCCGCTCCCGTCGCTTGCAGACGCCCGGCCCCGCCCGCGGGAAGGTCGACGATCACCGTCGTGCCCCGACCCAGTTCGCTCTCCAGCTCGATGTTGCCGCCGTGGGCATCCACAATCCGCCGGCAAATCGAAAGCCCCAGCCCGGTGCCTTTCGCCTTAGTGGTAAAGAACGGCTCGAAGGCTTGGTCGCGCACTTCCGGCGCCATGCCCGTCCCGCGGTCCATGACGGCCAGTCGAACATGCCCGCCGTGCTGGGTGATCCGCAGGTGGATCGCCCCGCCGTCGGGCGAGGCATGGGCGGCGTTGAGAATCAGGTTGATGAGAAGCTGCTCGATCTGCGTGTCGTCCGCGTGGATGGCGGCGTCCGAAGGCCCCGGCTCATGGACGATCCGCACGCGCTGCAGCGACGGTTCCTCTCGAAGCAAGCTCAACACGCGAGTGACTACGTCGCCCAGGGCCAATGTCGTCGCACGCGGGGGGTTGGGGCGGGCATAAAACAGCAGGTCCTTGACCGTCGCGTCCAATCGGCTGATCTGTCCCAGAATCTCGTTGACGATCGGGCGGTGGGGATCGTCGGCCCGCATCCCGTCGCGCATGATCTGAATCGCCCCGCTGATGCCCGCCAGCGGGTTTTTGATCTCGTGGGCCAGCGACGCCGCCAACTGCCCGATCTCGGCCAGGTGTTCCGCCCGCGTCAATTGCTCCTTGACCGCCCGGCGTTCCACGCTGCGGACCTGCTCCGAATGGCTCTCCTTGTAGCTCTCCAGCATGATGGCCAGATCGAGCATCAACAACTTATGCAGCGATCGAAGCGCCGCCCCCGCGCCGTCCCCCGAACCCGTCCGCAACCCGCGTTCCAGCTCCGTCCAGATGATCTCCATTCCGGCAACCATGAAGTGTTGGGGCAGGCCCACCCGCACATGGGCTCTTCCGATCCGCAACCGTTTTTGGAAGTAGTTCTGGTCGTAAGCACCCTCAAACACCTCGCGTAGCCACGCGGAAAGCAACCCCCGCAATCGAGCAATCTGTTCCGCGCCGCCCGTGAAGACCGCGGCCGCGCCCGGCTGCCGCAGCAATTCCTCGTAGAACCGTTCGACCACCGCCGGCGCCAGCCGGGCCGCGGGATGGGCCAGGGAACGAACGTTCACCGCATCCTCCGCGGTGAACCCGATACTGCGTTTCATGTCCTCAAGGACCGGCTCGTGCATTGCGGCATTATAAAGTCCCCTGACGTGCCCCGACATTGAGCCGCAACCCACGCTCCCCGGGGCGCACCGACGAACGCAGCAAAGACCGATGCCGCCCCCACTCATGCTGGGACGGGCCGCGCACCCCGCGGGCCTCCCGTCTCGTTTCGCCGCAACCGCAGTGCAATCTTCGTGCCACCTTACCCCCATGTCCGATAGAACTCCCTTTGTCCGTGCCCCAAAAAGCCCCCTCGCAAGGCTCGCTCGCCCATCCCGGTGAGGCGGTCGTTTTCAACATCTGCCGGTCCGGCTGGCACGCGATCTGCTACGAAGTCGCGGGAGGATCAACGCCATGTCGACCACAAAGTCCAAGAGACACGGTCAGAGGACCTCCGTCGCGACCGCACCGCCCGTCCGGACGGTTCTCATCGTTGAGCCGGAGGCGCTCTTGCGATGGTCCCTTGTCACCTACTTGGGCCGCTGGTTCCAAGTCTTCGCCGCCGATTCGGTCTCCGCGGCGGATCGCCTCTTGGATGAGCAGCCCATCGACGCCGCCGTCCTCTCCGACGACCTCCCCAACGCCGGGGCCGACCAGATCGAATGCCACTTACGGATTCGGAATCCGACCCCTTGCGTCGTCCGCACCTCGACCCGCCCCACAACCAGTGGGGGGACGTCTCAGACCGCCACGCGTCTGGAGAAGCCGTTTGACCTGACCACCCTGGCCAACCTCCTCAAGACCAAAGATTCGTCGGCTCGGGAATAGGCGTCATGCATGGCCCGGCCGGGCGTTGAAGCGCCAGTGCATTTGCTGCGCGGATTTGCCTCGTGGCCGAGCCGGCTGCTTGCGCTTGTGCCGCGGAGGGAAGGCGTCGCTTGCGGGATGCGACGAGAGATTCACTTTACACCGCTCCCACCCGGCGGTCCAATCCCAGCCGCGTCGGCGCGGCGGTGACAGATTGCGACCCCGTTCTCGGGGCGCGCATGGAACCAGAAGACGGAGTAGGTCCTCATGAGTAACCAGCAGCTCGGGTTCGTCGGTCAGGTGAAGAGCTACCCGCGAACCTTCTGGGTGGCGAACACCATGGAGATCTTCGAGCGGATGGCGTGGTACGGAATGTTCACGCCGTTGCCGCTCTATCTGACCGACGCCCGCGTCCGCGGCGGGTTGGGGATGAGCGAGGAGGACGCCGGTCTCATCATCGGGATCGTGACTTTCCTGCTGTATCTGATGCCCGTGGTCACCGGGGCGCTCGCCGACCGTTACGGCTACAAGAAGATGTTTATACTGGCCTATGGGATCCTGACCCCCGCCTATTGGCTCTTAGGAAAATACGACACGTTCACCACGTTCCTGTTCGGGTTCCTGTTTCTGGCCGTCGGGGCGGCGATTTTCAAGCCCGTCGTCGTGGGCACGGTCGCAAGGACGTCCAACGAACGGAACTCGCAACTCGGGTTCGGCATCTTCTACATGATCGTCAACATCGGGGGCTTCGTCGGCCCGTTCGTCAGCGGCCTGCTACGCTCGCCGGACCCGACGACGGGGGCCTCGCATTGGTCGCGTGTGTTCGGGGCTTCGGCGGTGTTCATCGCCATGAACTTCCTCTGGGTGTTCCTGTTCTATCGCGAACCGACCACCGAGGCGGCTTCCGCCGCGAGGCGAACATTGAAGAAGGTCCTGACGGACGCCATCGAGGTTCTGGGCAACGTGCGATTCTTCCTTTGCGTCTTCGGGATGATTATCGCGTTCTTCGTGGCCGGCAAACGGTGGATCACCTGGGGCACGGCGGGATGGTTCGCCTTGGGTTGGTTGGTCGTGAACCTAGCGTTTGATTGGCTCCTTCGCACGCAAGGCGTTGGCGAGTCCGACCGAGGGCCCGGGCGTCGCCGCTGGCTGCTGACGCCGATGCGACTGAGCAATTGGCGGTTCGCGGTCTACCTGCTCATCCTGTCCGGGTTCTGGACTTCGTTCAACCAGATCGTCGGTTCCGGGACCCTGGTCTGGTACATCCGCGACTTCACCGAGACGCGCCCTCTATACGACGCTCTGGCGACAGCGCTGCGAGCCGTGGGATTTTCCACGTGGGCGCAGGAACTCTCGCAACACGCCCAAGCGGGCGGACAGGTCAACCCCGAGTGGATTTCCAACCTCGACCCGCTGGCGATCGTCATTTTTCAGATCGTGGTGTCGTTGATCGTCACGCGTCTGGGACGTCTTCCCGGCATCATCACCGGGATCGTGGTGGCCGGGATCGGGCTGGCTCTTCCGGTACTCGCCGGCGGCGGAACGGTCGGCGTCTTGCACGCCTCGGGTTGGCTGGTTGTCTTGGGCGTGTTCGTCTTTGCATTGGGCGAAATGGCCGCAAGCCCCGCGAGTCAGGAATACATCGGCAGCATCGCTCCGCCGGACAAAGTCGCTCTGTACATGGGCTACTATTTTGTGGCCGTCTCGCTGGGGAACCTGTTCGGCAACGTACTCGCCGGACAACTGTATGGGGCCTTGGCTCGCGACCGCGGTATGCCTCACATGGTGTGGCTGATCTTCAGCCTACTTTTGTTCGTGACCGCAGTGGCGCTCGCCCTGTACAACCGCTTTGCCATCCCGCGCCCGGCGGCGCGGAGCGCCCCCGCTTGATTGCCGTTACTTGATGCCGTGCATCATCCGCTTGAGCGGGATGACCAGCAGAAACAAGAGCACGCTTGCACCGGCCGCCGTCACTGCGATCCACTTGAACACCACGTCGAACCCGTAGTGCTCCGTCGTGCCGCCCACCCAACCGCCGAGAACATTCCCCAGCGCCGAGGAGAGAAACCATACGCCCATGAACGTGCTCACCATGCGCACGGGTGACAGCTTAGTGATCGTGGAGAGCCCCACGGGCGACAAACACAACTCGCCCGTCGTGTGCAACAAGAACCCCAGGGTCAACCATCCAAGGCTCGACTTCCCGTTGCTGCCCGCCTGAACCGCGCCGATGTACAGCGCACAGAACCCTGCCGCCAACTGCAACAAGCCCAGCGAGAACTTGAGCGGCGAGGACGGTTCCATGCGTCTCTTGTCCAGCCAGACCCACAGCTTAGCGAAAGGAATCGCCAGGATGATGATAAAGGCTGGGTTCGTGGACGCGGTCAGGAGGGACGCGGTGAGTTCGCCGTACCAGGGGATCGTCCGTTCCACGTGACGATCCGTAAAAAGGGCGATCGCGCTTCCCGCGAGTTCGAAGAACGCCCAGAATAAGCATGAAAAACAGCACAGGAAGATGATGACCAGCATCCGATGCCCTTCCTCGCGCGTCGCGCGGGCCGTTTCCCAAAGCAGATAGATGAGGATGGGAACCGCGACAATAACGGCCAGTCTCTGCACATACGCCGGGTGGGCCATCATGTAACCGGCTACAGGGACAAAGACGAGCACGCCAAGGACGATGGCCAGGATGTTCCGCGAGCGACGGGTGGTCTCGCTGCGCGCCTGCGGCGGCAGCCCGCGTCCCTTCAGCGGGCCGGCGGCCACGAAGAAGATGAGCTGTCCAATCAGCATTCCGACCCCCGCCATCAGGAACCCCCAGTGCCAGCCCCCCTTCTGCGCGACTTCTCCGGAGATACCAGCGAGCAACGCGCCGATGTTGATGCCCATGTAGAAGATGGTGAACGCCCCGTCTCGCCGGGCGTCGCCCTGTGTGTACAGGCTCCCGACGATCGAGGAGATATTGGGCTTGAAGAACCCGTTCCCCGCGGCCAGCAGCCCCAACGCGAGGAAGAACAAACAATTCATCATCAGCGTCTGCGGCGAGTGACCGGCGCGAAGCTGGAGGGCATGAAAGGCCAAGGTGAACTGCGCCGCGGCCATCAAGAAGCCGCCGATGACAATCGCCCGACGTTGTCCGAGGAGCCGATCGGCGAGCATCCCGCCCAAGAACGGCGCGGCGTACACGAATCCGAGGTAGGCGCCGTAGATCTCGTTGGAAGCCTGCTGGGAAATGAGCAGTGCGTTGAACATGTACAACACGAGGAACGCCCTCATGCTGTAGAAGCTGAACCGCTCCCAAAGCTCGGTGGAGAAGAGGACGAACAGCCCCTTGGGATGGCCGAAGAGTTCGGCCTTGGATTCCGTCAACATGAAAGCCAACTCCTAACTCGAATGGCGTTCCACCCGCCGCGCGTACGATCGCCGGTCCGCAGAGAACCGCCCCAGCCTATCCCAAAGCGGCCCGCGCGAAAAGGCGACCGTCCAAACGATGGAGTTGACCGTCGGGCCGTGATCCGGACAGAATAAGCAACATGCCGGAACTGCCTGAGGCCGAGACCATCGCGCGACAGTTGCAGCGGCAGCTTGCCGGGCGGACGCTCGGACGGGTGCGGCTGACGCGGAAGGACATCGTCCACGGCGATCCGAGACCGCTGGACAAGCTGTTGCCCGGGCGATGCGTGGAGCGGGTCCATCGTCGCGCCAAACGGGTGATTCTCGGCCTGGACGGCGGGGTCGAATTGGTCTTTCGTCTGGGCATGACCGGACGGCTGATCGTGTGTCCGTCCGAGCAGCCGGTCGAAAAGCACACCCACCTACGGATTGCGATTCGGGAGGCGTCGCAGGAACTGCGCTTTTGCGACCCGAGGCGGTTCGGCGGCATCTGGTGTCTGACGGAGAGCGGCCGGCATGGGGGCGAGGCCCTCAGTGAGTTGGGACTCGAACCTTTGGAAACGACGGCGGCGGCGTTCCGGACCGCGATGAACCGGCGCCGGCAGATCAAGGCCCTGTTGATGGACCAAGCCGTCATCGCGGGGCTGGGCAACATCTACTGCGACGAATCCCTCCACGCGGCCGGCATCCATCCGCTGACACGGGCTGACACTCTCAGCGCAGAGCGGGCGGACGGATTGCTTCGTGCGATCAAGACCACCCTCCGCCGCGCGATCCGCTTCAACGGTTCCACCATCATGGACTATCGCGACGCCGACGGTCGGGAAGGCTCATTTCAAAAGCTCCATCGCGTCTACCAACGCGAAGGCAAACCATGCCGGACTTGCCGAACTCCCATCCGCCGCATCCTCGCCGCCGGTCGATCGACGTTCTTTTGCCCCAACTGCCAGGCGAAGAAAACGCGGAAAAACGGGAACGTCAACACGCTCATTGGACCGGCTAGGCGTGGAAGAGTCGGAACCGTCGTAGAACGGACGTGCATCGCGTAGCGCTTCCAAAAGCGGCGCTACGGTTTCTTCTTTGCCACGATCACGATGAACAGGCCGAAGCGGCCGTGGAACGTCCGCTCCAACAGGCGGTTCAGCCAGTCGAGGGACGCGAAGGGAAGAACGACGATGTACCGCACTTCCTCGATCGCGAAGCCCGTCTGTTCCAGCATCGCGATCAGACGATCGAGTGCCATGAACGGAGGCGACCCGTCGTCGAAGAACATCCGGGAGAAGCCAAGCCTCCGCAGGAGGGTGCGGCCTCGTTCCAGAAAAGTCATCGCCGGGTTGGTCGTCGATAGAACCAGTCGCCCGTCCGGTCGCAGCACCCGGTGAGCCTCCGCGAGAAAGCGCTGGGGGCGTTCCAGATAGTAGATCATCTCCGCGCTGACGGCCGTGTCGATCGTCTCGTCGGCGAGCGGGATCGACTCGGCGTCGAAGCATAAACTGGCGCAGCCCAGCTTGTTCATCGCCGCGCGACACATTCGAGGCGAAATGTCTGAGTGGATCGCCCGGGACCGATCCGATAACTGGGCGGTTACGGCGCCCGTGCCGCCACCCAGCTCAACACTTCGTCCGACGACGTGGGCAGCGAGCGAGGCCGCCCGGCGGCGCATCGTGTACGGGTTGCTCCGCCGGTCGTAGCCCTCCGCGGCGCGCTCAAATAGCTCGGCTACGGTCCGGTTGCGAAGTTTCGAGGCGGCCTGGTCCATCGCTTGATTGAGCTATCGGAAAATCCATAGGGTCTGATAATCGACTCCACGGCGAAAACACCCGTTTTCGAGGCTTCGACAACTGATTCCGGCAAATGGAGCGTCCGATATACGCGATAGTCGGCGGGTCGCGCCCGCGGAGTGGCATGGAGTCGTACGAATGGACCTGCAAATGTTAGCGGCGGGCGAGTACTCATGGACCGGCGAGGCCGACCCCATCCGTTACTACCGACTGCCGCTCATTGGGCGACTCTTCCAACGGCGAGTGGCCAGATGCATTGCCCTGCTGCCCCGCGGAAAGCGCGTGTTGGAGCTGGGTTATGGCAGCGGAGTATCCTTCCTGAACCTTGCGGAACGCTACGAGGAAATCCACGGGATTGACCTCCACGACCGGGCAAGCGAAGTGGAAAGGTCCTTCTCGGGAAGCGGGTTGACATTGAGGCTGCGTCAGGGAAGCATTGCAGAGCTCCCCTATGAGGATGAGTCGTTCGACGCCGCACTGGCCATTAGCATTCACGAGGAACTGCCTCTCCGCCAGCAGGAAGCGGCGTTTGCGGAAGTTCATCGCGTTTTGCGTCCCGGCGGATGCTATGTAGTGGGCGTTCCGGGCGTGAACGTCCTGATGAATGCCGCATTGTATATGCTGGGCTGCAACATCGGCAAGTATCACGTAACTACCGAGGCCGACGTGATCGCAACGATGCGCCGCCGGTTCAACGTCGATACGACGCAGTTCCTGCCTGCATTCTGGCCGAAATCACTGACGACCTATGTATG
>CAYQZH010000209.1:0-8395 GCA_964421865.1 uncultured Phycisphaera sp.
GACGCCGTGAGCAAGACGCCGAGAAGCGAAAAAAGGATCATCGACATGTACTCGCCGCGCTCGTCCGCCACGGGCTGATGCCAATTGACCAGCACGATGAGCGTCCCCACGCCGAGCGTGATCCAGCGCACGTAGAACGTAAGCGAGGTCAACCATAAACCCGGCAACACGTTCCCGCCTCGGGGAACGTCGAGGCGGATCGTTACGATCAACGCCGCGAGGATGGTCGCCAGCGCGACCGGCGATACCCACTGCCCCCGCTGCGATATTCGCATCACGCCGACGACCAGCGAGAGGCACGCGCCGGTCAGTAGAATGAGCTCCGGGCCGAGAGGCACGAGCCATTGGTGGAAAGTCATGGGCGTACCTCCCCGCGATGCGCCCGTTTCCGGTTCTGAGCCGCGAGCGAAACGGAGTCCCGGCGCGCCGGAAGCCCGCCCGACGCCGGCGTCGCTTCGGCCGGCTGCTCATTCCAATTCGCCACGTCCGCGAGCTTTTCGGACGCGGAACGGCGAAGGATGTGCTGTCTCACCGCGACCTCGAACGTATCCAGCATCGGTTTGGGGTAGACACCGATGAAAACGCAGCACAGTGCGATGGGCGTGAGAATACCGATCTCGCGTCGCGTCAGGTCCTTCGTCAGACGACTGGACGTGTCCGGCGTGCCCGGCGGCTCCGTCACCGGTCCAAAGAGCACCCGTTGACACATCCACAACATATACACGGCCCCAAGGATAATTCCGAATGCGGCGGGGATCACATAGGCATATCCCAACGGACCCGCGGCGCGCCCGTCGAACGTCGTCCCCGACGTCGCGGCCCCAAGCAAAACCAGAAATTCCCCTACGAATCCGTTCAGACCCGGCAAGCCGATGCTGCTGAGGGTGAAGAAAATCAGGAAGAACGCCAGCCAGGGCATAGGCCGCGCCAAACCGCCGATTTCATGGATATTGCGCGTGTGATATCGCTCGTAAATGCAACCCACCAGGAGGAACAATGCCCCGGTCGACAGGCCGTGGTTAATCATATAGAGGACGCCGCCGTTCACCCCGGCGACTTTGAGACTGAAAAGCCCCAACATGCAAAAGCCCAAGTGTGAGACGGAGGAATACGCGACGAGCTTTTTCACGTCTGTTTGGACCCACGCGGCCAATGCGGCGTAAATGATCCCAATGATCGCCATGACCGCGATCGTCGGCGCCCAAGCGAAAGCGGCGTCGGGCAGCATCGGAATGCTCAGTCGGCAGAAGCCATACGTCCCCAGCTTGAGCAACACGGCGGCCAAAATCACGCTGCCCGCCGTCGGGGCCTCGGTATGGGCAAGCGGGAGCCACGTATGAAACGGGAACAACGGCACCTTGATGGCGAAGCCCGCGGCGAAGGCCAGGAATAGCCACCACTGCACATGCAACGGCAGAAACCCATCCTGCCCCATCTGCGTCAGTTCTTCGATGTTCAGAGTGATATAGCCTTGGGTTGTATAGCTGTAGTAGGCGAGGTATACGATGCCGGCGAAGGTAAGAACGCTGCCGGCCAGTGTATAGAGGAAGAACTTCCCTGCCGCCCGCCGACGCTCCGCTCCTCCCCAAATGCCGATCAGGAAAAAGAGGGGAATCAACGTGAATTCAAAGAAAACGTAAAACAACAGGAGGTCCATCGCGCAAAAAACGCCCAATAGACCGACTTGAAGAAGGAGCAGAAGAACGTAGTATTCCCGTACGCGGGTCCGGATGCTCGAAGAACTCGACCAGATGGCGAGCGGCAGAAGGAATGCGGTCAAGGCAACAAGCCAAATACTGATGCCGTCGACGCCTACGCGGTAGCCGATGTCGATCCTTGCCGTTTCCTGGTCTTCCCCCACGATCCACGGAATGGAATGGGTTAGAAGGTAGCCGGTCTCACCCCCCTGAATCAGTGGCTTGGCATCGTAAAAGGACAACAGTGCCATCACCGTCAATGCCAATGTGATGAGGGAATACGAAAGGGCGCTGCGCCGTACGGAAACGTCATCACTTCGCGGCGGCAACATCAGCAAGATCGCCCCCGCGAGCGGCGTAAAGATGATTAGAGTCAGAATCCAGTCGGTCGGCGTGTGCTGCACAACGAAGAGACGGACTTGTTCGAGGATGGCTGCGATCGCGTTCATGCTATCCAAGGAAACTGCTCTCGGAACCCGTTCCTCACCGTACCCAAGCCCTCGCCCGTCAGAGCACCAGCCACAAGAGCACTACGACTCCCGCGACCATGGTCAACGCATAGCTTTGCAGCAAACCGGACTGCATGGTGCGCAGCAGAGAGGCCATTCCGCGAGGAATCGCTGTAATGACCCAAATGAGACCGTCCACGAAATAGTCGTCAACCCCGACGCAGAGCCGTCCGGTTTGCCGGAAAGGCCGCACCACCGATGCGTCGTACAGTTCGTCCACGTAATACTTGCCCCACAGCAGCCGGTAAACGCCCATCGCGGACGCTCTGACCAAACCTGGAATCCAGGGCTGTCGAACATAAACGATGTAGGCAATGAGAATGACCGCAATCGAGAGTCCGCCGGACGCCACCATCAGTCCATATTCACTCCAAAAACCTCCAGGCGCGATCACCGCCGCGCCGTGCGCACCGGTGGTTGTGGGGTGCACGGAGGCGAAGGTGCTTTCGAATACCGGCGACAAGAACCGATGAAACACTCGACCCGTCGCCTCGACGCCCACGTATCCCGCGGCCAGGGCGCCGACACTGAGCACACATAGTGGGACAAGCATCCACCCTCCCGATTCATGGGGGCGAGCGCCCTCGGGCACTCGTAGCGGCCCATGAAAAGCCAGGAACACCATTCGGAAAGTGTAGAACGCAGTCAAGGCGGCCGTGACCAACGACATGCCCCCTAGAATGGGATGAGCGGCGAGTGCATGATGGATGATCTCATCCTTGCTGAAGAATCCGCTGAACATCGGAACCCCGGCCAACGCGAGGGACCCCACCACGAACGTCGCGTAGGTCCAGGGGAGGACCCGCCGTAATCCGCCGAAGTGGCGCACGTCAATGACGCCGCCCAGGGCGTGCATGACGCTTCCCGCGCCGAGGAACAGCAAGGCCTTGAAAAAAGCGTGGGTGGAGAGATGGAAAACCGCCGAGTCAGCGGCATAAACGCCCAAGGCCAGGAACATGTATCCTAACTGGCTGATCG
Source organism: uncultured Phycisphaera sp. (assembly GCA_964421865.1). Taxonomy (GTDB): domain Bacteria; phylum Planctomycetota; class Phycisphaerae; order UBA1845; family UBA1845; genus SBAX01. Next base: position 3,185 of record CAYQZH010000209.1, read on the forward strand.
TCGAATAGGCCAGAATCCGTTTCATGTCCGTCTGGACCAGTGCGATCGTCGCCGCAAAGAGAGCGGTCACGGCGCCGCCGACCGCGACGACCGTCATTGCAGTCTCAGAAGCGGTGAAGATGGCTCCGCAGCGCGCGACCATGTAGACGCCCGCCGTGACCATGGTGGCTGCGTGAATAAGAGCGGATACGGGCGACGGACCCTCCATCGCGTCGGGCAACCATACATGCAATGGCAACTGCGCACTTTTCCCACATGCCCCGCACAGCAGCAGCAAAGCGATCGTCGTCAACAATCCGTCACTGATCGGTTCCCCGGAAGCAAGCCAACCCTGCTGCACAAGCCCGAAAACGGAGCGGTAGTCGAGCGTCCGGAAAGACAGATAGATGAGCAGGATGGCCAATCCGAAACCGAAGTCCCCGACGCGGTTGACGAGGAACGCCTTCTTTGCCGCCGCGGCCGCCGCAGGGCGGCCGTAGTAAAACCCGATCAACAGATAGCTGCACAGGCCCACCGCCTCCCAGCCGAGGTAGAGAAGAAGAAAATTGCCGCACAAGACCAGTGCGCACATGGAAAACACGAATAGAGCAAGGAAGGCGAAGAATCGCTCGTAACCGCGTTCAGGATGCCCATGCTGACGCATGTAGTCGCGGGAGTAAATGACAACCAGCAGGGATATGCCCGTGACGGTCACAAGCATCACAGCCGTGAGTGGATCAATGAGGAACTCAACCCTGAATGACGATCCCGCGCCGTCCGTAATCCATTCGTAGATGGGAATGGAGACGCCGGATGCGCCGGGAGCGGCATGGAAGACCTGAGTCAAGATGGAGATTGCGGCAACCAACGCTCCGCCGACCCCCAGGATCGCCGGCCAATGCGTCCGACCCCGAAGGACCGGCCCCAACACGCCCGCAAGGACTGCGCCGGCGAGCGGCGCCAGCAGCACGACGAGACCGCACAGTTTCAAAGTTTCGATGGACATTCGGTCCTTTTACCCGCGCATCATCGACCACGTGTCAGCGTCGAGCGTGTCTCTGCGACGATAGAGAAGCATGACCAACCCCAGCGCAAGCCCGGCCTCCACCGCGGCGATTACCAAAAGGAACAGGGCATACGCCTGCCCCTCCAAATGATGATGCCATTGAGCGAAAGCGACGGCATTCAATACAACCCCCTGAAACATCACTTCCGTGCAGAGGAATATGACAATCAGGTTCCTGCGGGTCAGGAACCCGACCAGCCCCAGGGCGAACAGAACTGCGCCCACAATCACATAGCCAGTCGTTGGAGGCATCAGAACGGTTCCGCCTCTTTACCGATTTGGCCCAAAGCTCGATGCGGACGAGGAAGGGCGTCCGAAGTAACGCGCTTGCGAGACAGGGCGATCGCTCCGACCATGGCAATCAACAGCAAAACGCCGGAGAGTTGAAGGGCGACCAGATGTCGAGTCATCACCGCCGCACCGACGGCCATGGTGTTGCCCACAGGCAGCGAGGCGGCCGAGACCGTCCGGCTCTCGCCGCCGGTGAGTAGTCCCTTCTCCACCGACTGCGCGGGGAAATCCCGAATCCGTCCGGCGATCGTCGCCATCAGAATGAACCCCACCAGCACTGCCAGAAACGGCTCCCGCGTTCGGCGATCGTAAATCGGCGAGCCCGGCTGCTGCGCCAGCATAATCACGAAGAGATAGGTAACGAGAATGGCCCCCGCGTAAATGATGACCAACGCAACGGCCAAGAATTCCGCTTCTTGGAGTACAAGCAGTGCGGCGACGGCAACCACCACGGCGACGAAATAGATCGCGGTGTACACCGGTTTCGGGTGGGTAATGACTCTCGCCGCCGCCAGAATGCCGATAGTCGCAAACAGGTAGAAATAGAGCCCGACGCTCCCGCCCGCAGAGCCCTTCATCCCGGAAACCGCAAGAAGCCCGACCAAAGCTGAGACTCCGAGCGCGGCGCCGATCGCCGTCTTGGACGGTCCCGTGCGTGGCAGCAGGAAGTAGATCGCCGCTCCACCCAACGCGAAGATTAGATAAAGCACGTAGGCGTTCGACGAAGTCATTCCGCCGTAGCTCCCACAACCGGCGACGATGGCTGTGACCGATCTCCCGTACCTACATAACCCGTGACGTGCGGGTTTTTGCGGGGTTTCGCGGCGGCTGTCTGGTCGAACATCGCCAGCAATTCCTCTTTGTCCAAAATCATCTCCTCCCGCGTTCGCCCGACCAGGTCGAACTGGGGAGTCAACTCGATGGCATCCACCGGACAGGCCTCTTCGCACATCCCACAGTAGATACATCGCAGTTCGTCAATGTCGAATTTGGCGGGATATTTCTCCCGGTCAGGCCACGGCGACTCCGCCGCCTCGATGTGAATGCAGTGCGCGGGACACGCCGTCGAACACATGTAACACGCCACGCACGCCACGCGGCCCTGCTCGTCGCGGTTCAGACGGTGTACTCCGCGATAGTTCTGAAGACGCAGATCACGCTTTTGCTCCGGGTATTGCACCGTAAAGGTGTTCTTAAGCAGACTCTTTCCCATGTGCCGCAGCGTCGTTCTCATGCCGTCCACGATCTGCGGAAGATACAGGCGCTCCGATGCAGTAAGCTGCGGTTCATCAATGCGCAGGACATCGGCGTCGGAAATCATACTGGCATCTCCAACCGACCGCCGACCGCGGAACCCGAAGTCGGCAGAATACTGGGCAGGTTGACCTGGCGGCCGGTCACACGCAGGCGCGAGGACGACGCCGCCAGCAGGGCGACGACGAGAATCGCGAGATTCCCGCCCAGGGCCCACAAGGGCGACCGCTGTCGTCCGGTGAACAATAACATTGTCGCCAGCATGAATAGAGCCAGGGTCATCGGAATCAAGCCCTTCCACGCCAGCCGCATCAACTGATCAAACCGGAACCGCGGCAGCGTCCAGCGGATCCACATCATGACAAAGAGGAAAATGACAATCTTCAGCGAAAGCACCCCGATCTTGACGAGAGCCGCGTACCACTGCGTCGCGTCGGCCTGGGTCCATGAAACTCCGGGAAAATGCCACCCACCCAAGAACAGGACGGAGATGAATGCGCTCGCGGTAATCATGTGGGCGTATTCGGCTAGGAAAAACATGCCGAACTTAAGGGCACTGTACTCGGTGTGGTAACCGCCGACCAACTCCTGCTCCGCCTCGGCCAGATCGAAAGGCGTCCGATTGGACTCGGCCAGGGCGGTAAGGAACAGAATCGCGAACGCCAAGGGATGGAGGAAAACGTTCCACTGTGGAATCCAACCGACCCAGTATCCGGTCTGGGCGAGCGTGATCCCCTCCAGTCGCAGCGTTCCGACCGTCAAAACGACGACAAGAATGCACAGTCCCATGGGGATTTCGTAACTGAGCATCTGGGCCGTGGCGCGAATAGCGCCATATAATGAGTATTTATTATTGCTCGCCCATCCGCCGAGGACCACGCCGTAAACGCTCATGGAGGCGACGCCCAGAATGTACAACAGGCCGATGTCAGGGTTCGCCACTTGGATATTCACCAGCCGTTCGTCGACCTTCAGTTGCCCTCCCCACGGAATGGCCGCGAATCCGATGAAGGCCACCAGAAAGATGATCGCCGGGGCGAGGATAAACAGCGGCTTGTCTACGTGGTCGGGAACCACGTCCTCTTTGAACACGAACTTGATGCCGTCGGCGATCGGTTGCAGCAGACCCCAGGGACCGACGCGATTGGGCCCGCAGCGATCCTGAATCCAAGCCGCGATCTTCCGCTCAAAGTAAATGCAGTATGCGACGGCTCCCAGCATGACCGCAAGAACGGCCAACGCGAGCAGAACGCTCACACCAAATTGACTCGTCAGAAACTCACGCATGGAGGCACAGGCTGCTAATGCGCATGCACCGGCATTTCCGGCGGAACATACGCCTCCGCGAATGCCGGCATGGTCGCGGCCATCAGTTCACGAACTCGCTCACCGGAATAGAGTCCCGCGAATCCGGCAATCTCATACAAGTATTGTCCATCGCGCCGCGCGCCGTCCGGCGGCTCAATGGCACGATCAAACGGCTGGAGCAGTCCGGCCGCGTTGACGAAGCTTCCCTCCCGCTCGACCCATGCGCACGCCGGCAAGACAATGGCGGCGCCGGCCATCAGGTCATTCTCGAACAAATCCTGAACCACGAGTAATTTGAAGTTCGCCGCGATTTTCGCCGTATTCTTGTCAACCCAGGGCTTGGGGTATCCGCCGACAATCCACGCGGCGCTGAACTCACTCTTACCACTTCGCTGCACGAACTGTTCGAACGTCAGGACATGCCCGCCCGCGGCCTGAATCACCATCTCCAGGCCGCGCCGATTCGGGCACTTCTCCTTCAGGATGGTGAAGCGCACGGCCTCGCCCTTGGCGCCCATCGGGAAAGACTGATCCTCCCCCTCCATCGGCACCGGGCCCAGAATCAGGGCCGACTGCGGAGCGACCTCGCGAATGAAGCGCGCCAATAACCACGCCTCTTCAGTGGACATGAACGGCGACAACACTGCCGCGACCTTCTCCGCCCCCTTCTCGCGTACGTGCTCCTCGATCCGGAAACGCACGATCTCGGGAATGTCCTCCCAGTTGGGGGTCAAGGTCTCGAAACCTCGTCGTACCAGCGGGGCGTGAATCCGCCTCTTGTCGTGCACATATTTGAAACCGAAGCGGCCCTCGTCGCACATCCACCATTGGTTGACTCTAGGATTGAACCGTGGTTTCAGTCGGTACACGGTGTCGTCGGCGTGATCCACTCGAATGGAGCAGCCCACGGCGCAACCCGGACAGATCGAGGGCGTCCCCCTCAATTCCCAGACGCGCCGCTTAAACAAGAAGTCCTTGTCCAGCAGCGAGCCGACAGGACAGATATCCACGACGTTTCCCTGCAAGGGGTTGTCCAGCGGTCGCCCGGGAAATACATCGATCTCCGTTCGCGAGCCGCGGTTGACCATACACAATTCATGCGTGCCCGATATTTCGTCCGTGAACCGTACGCAGCGCGTGCACATCACGCATCGATCCTGGTACAGCAGCGTCTTAGGGCCGATGTTCTTCTTGGGATTGACCAGTTTTTGGTCGATCATTCGCGACGCAGGGCTACCGAACTTGAAGCTGTAATCCTGCAAATGACACTCGCCGGCCTGATCGCATACCGGACAGTCCAGGGGGTGATTCAG
>CAYQZH010000210.1:0-332 GCA_964421865.1 uncultured Phycisphaera sp.
CTGCAACCGGGAGCCAACCCGTTGCCGATCATCGCCGCGCCGAGCGACAGTGGCATCGACGACTTCGAGTTCGTGAACGTGCAGGTCCGTCTGTCGCCGTGATCCGCGGATTCCCGGAACGCCCGCTGACCACTGGGCTGCTCCTCCTCAGGTCATCCCCAGGGGTCTTAATCAGACCGCGTGATCCCGCGTGCGATATTCCATCAAGTAACTTGACCGCGGTCCACACAGGCCCCAACAATATCAAAACAGCCGACGCAGAACGTTGCCGCGTCGCCACGGATATCCTATCGGAAACGAGACGAAACGAACCATGAATATGCTCGTCAGTC
>CAYQZH010000210.1:342-8264 GCA_964421865.1 uncultured Phycisphaera sp.
TCGAAGACGGGCCTGGATATTTGTAAGCGAGCAAGACGGGCTCGCCGCGGTTGAGTACGCGGTTGTGCTCCCCCTCTTCGTGCTTGCTGCACTGGGCGCCATGGGGTTCTGGGGCGGGACGCTGACGAGCACGTTCTCCACTATTTCCGACAATGTGCCCGATGCTTCTCAAGGCGGTCCACGCAGTCCGACGAGCGGCACGTTCGACCCGGTCTACGTCACCACGACGCACCTGCCGCCTCCATCGCCGAAACCCAACGCATAAGCGTGGATCGGAAACGACACTCGCGCCGCCCATAAACAGCGGCGCTGCGTATTCCCCACTCGCGGCTAGCTCAACCCCTTCCCGTGGAATGATTCCAGTTTGACGACCTCGGCGACGGGAAGCCGATCGGCCCGCGGGCGCACCTCCCCGACTTGCTTGCCCATCACCACGAGCATCACGGGGATGTGTTCCCCGTCCAGTCCGATCAGTTCACCGACGGCCTGGGGATCAAAGCCGATCATGGGGCCGGTGGCGTAGCCCAGGTCGCAGGCGGCGTACATGAGCGTCATGGCGGCCAACGAGGCGGAGCGAATCGCCTCGTCGCGCTGCATTTGTGGGTTGTCGGTGTAGAAGCCGCCGATCATCGGGACCATCGCCTCACGGACCGAGGTCGGCGTGTCGGCATAAATCCGCGGGGCATCCATGTGGGCGGAAAGTTTGGCGACGACGACCACCGTCGCGGAAGCGTTCTCCACTTGCTCTTGGTCGTAAGTGGCTTTGCGCAGCTTGACCTTGACCGCTTTGTCGCGGATCACCACAAAGCGCCAGTGCTGGAGGTTAAACGACGACGGACTGAGGATCACTCGTTCAAAGAGCGTCTTCAACTCGGCGTCGGTGATCGAGTGCTTGGGGTCGTAACGCTTGATCGAGCGACGGTTGGCGACGATCTCGGCGAATTGCATTTTATGTGTCCCGCTCGGCCGTCATGTTACGGGCACTCGCCGGTGGTTTGAATGCTGACGCCGGCGCGCTCGGCCTCACATTCGTTGCTGTACGTGTTCCCATCGCAGCCGCAAACGGGGCTGGAAATCTCGCCACAGGCCGTGGGAATCGGCCTGCACACCTCCGATTGATCGCCGCTGCCGCAGGTTCCATCGGTGTATTTGCAGAAGTTGCCTTCCGGGCATAGGAAACCGGCGATTCCCCCGCAGATCGGCTGTTGCCCGTCGGTGTCGCAGGGGGTGCTGGTGCGAATGCTGACGCCCGCCACGGCGGCCTCACATTCGTTGCCGTAGGTGTGACCGTCGCAGCCGCAAGCCGGGGCGAAGACCGCAGTGCAGACTTCGGGCTTGAGCGCACAAACGCCGAAGTCGCCGTTTGTTCCGCAGCTTCCGTCCGTGTACTTGCAGTACAGCCCTTCGCCGCAGAGCAACGCGGCCAAGTCGCCGCAGGTCACTCCGACGACGCCGCAACCCAAGGGGGTTGTCGAGAAGCTCATGGCTGTCGCCACGACGAGCGGTCTTCGATGAACGGTCTGCATGCTCACGCCCGACTCCTGCAACACCTCTGTCGTCCGTCACCACCACCACAGCAGGCCGGGGACGGTGCGGAGAGGGGTCTTTAGGGTGCCGTTGAATCGCCGCGCTAAGGCGTCGAGGGCGCGGGTGAAGGCCACGTGGTCGAACTGGTGGGGGAGCATGACGACGTACTTCTGACCGGCCTGGACTTGGGAGCGCGGGCCGGGGACCACACGACGTTCGCCCGTGTGTCCCACGACCAGAACGCCGGACTCAGCGAGTAAGCCCGTGATCTCGGCCACCAGGCCCGGTGCGTCGTCGGTGACGATGTCGAAGCCGTGGAGCGTGCCCTGGAAGCCTTCCGGAACCGTGGGCTGCTTCATGGGTTGGAAGACGACGCCGCAACCGCTGGCTGTTTTCAGGGCGTCCTTGTCCTGGTCCATCCGTTTGATGTCGGCGGGCTTGGCCGTGACGCTCATGAAGACGACGGCCTTTTCGCCGAACTTGTCGGCGATGTCCTTGTCGATGTTTCCGCCGCGCTCGGCGACATACTTAGCCCCGAGCCGTAGCAGCCCGGGCATGTCCGGGCCGATCAGCCATAACGCCGCGTGTTGAACTTCGGACGTGCCCGTCGCCATCGCATGATCCTCCGCTGATCCGGCCAAGGCCTATGTCGGGATCGGCCAAGGGATTATACGCGAGACGCGGGGAGTCCTACAACGGGCCGCTTCCGATCCTTCGAGGCTCAGGACAAGGTTCAACTCGTTGCACACAGTCCGCTCCTGGGCTAGGCTCGTCCGCGATGAGAATGACGGAGTCGCCCATCCGGATTCGCCGCGTGTTTTGCGGGGTTGTGGCGCTGAGTTGCGTCATGTTGCTCGGAGGGTGTCGGGCCCTCCAGCACCGTGGGCTGAGCGGTCCGACGCGGGCGGACATCCTCATGCAGGTCTACCCCGAATTGCAAACCGGACGGTTCGTGGTCATTGCCGACTTCGAGGATCCCAAGCACATGGACCTGTTCCAGCTCATCAGCGTTTCGGAACAGGCGAAGTGTGTCTGGGACCGCAAGGGAGGACGGGTCGAGACGGGCGCCGGGGGTCTACGACTCACGGCCGGATCGTCCGACGATACGATCGTGATTGCGAATCGTCCGGACGCGCAGTGGTATCTCAAGCGGGATTGGCGGCCTTACGACCTGCTGCTCCTGTCGGTGAACGCGCCCCAGCGCGGCCTGGCCCTCGACGTCGTCATGGCCTCGGGGCCGCCGGAACAACGGATTTCCGCGCAATCCTCGATCGCCCTGCAACGCGGCTGGAACGGCATTCGGATCGACCTTGCGGAGGTGGCCGAGCAGATTCCGCTCGACGACCTGCGCGAGATTCGACTGGCCGTGTCGGGCGTGTCCAAGCCCGTGCAAGTTCGATTAGACGACATTCTACTCACTGGCAACCGGGTGGACCTGGTCGGGGATTCGCGGAGCAGCAACGGTGCTCTGTACGTTCAACAGGTTGGCCGGCGTTGGAACATCGGTGCGGGGGGGCGCTTCGAGCTGACCTTCGCCAACGGGCAGATTACGAATGGGTACAACCTCGCGGCCGATCCGAACCGACTGCGGAATCTGGTGCAGGGGACGACCCTGGGCCCGATCCCTGTCGTCGTGGGTGCGTCCGGATCGGAGTTGGGCGACTTTTCGCCGCTGGGAAAATCCGTCGTCGCCCGGCAACGGATCGTAGAGATGAACGCGGTCCGGGCGGTCGTCGCTTCCGAATGGCGGTTCGTCGATGATCCCGACGCACGGTTGGACACTCGCCCGTTTCAGCGGTGGGTGTACTCGATTTATCCAAGCGGGCAGGTGTTCGTGTGGGTGGAAGCAACGGGGAGGACCAAGTCCTGGTCGCCGCCGGGCCTGGGACTGGCGGTGACGATCGCGTCGCCTGGCGACGACCCCTGGCAGACGAACATCTCGCCGGCGCCGGTCTACGCGACACTACGCAGTCAACCGAGGGATACGGTTCTCGTCTACATGCTTAATCCCGGGTCGGGATCGGCGTCGATCGTTGAGCAAACGGATCCTCAACGGCGTCGCGTATCGCTGGTGGCCGCGGTGCCGAGTCCGAGCGCGCCGGGAGAGGTCGTTCGTTGGGCCTCTCAGTTGGTCCTCGGCTCATCGGGCGAAGTCCCGGACGCCGATGCCGCGGCGCGGGCCGTGGAGTATTCCCACCCCGCTCCGATCCACGTCGAGGTCGGCTCGCCCGTCACCGACGGCGGCGCCTCCCACCGCGCCGACGGGTTCGATCCGTCTACCGGAACGTATGACCTCACGCCCGATCAGGGCCGCGTGCGCTTCGTCCTCGACGGCCGGAAACGGCCGTTCTTTTCGCCGGCGTTCCGCGTCCTCGGGGCTAAGGACCACGAGGCCTGGGTTTACGTGAACCACCTGATTCTTAACACCACCGCCCGCGACCCCGCCGGCAACCTCGTCTTCCAGCTTCCAGAAACGGTCCGACAGTCCACGATGGTCGAGGTCCTGTTCCGCCGTCCAGGCGGCTGACCTACTTCGCACGCTCTCGTGCTAGTGGCGCCGTCCGCACCTATCGCGCCAGAAACCGCTGCCGCACGTGCTGCCCGGACCATGTGAGTTGTTGATGCCCGGATCGCCGCCGTGGTCTCTTGTACCCAGACTTCCGATTGAGCCGTGCGGAAGGTAACCTGATACACCTGCGGCGACGCGAGGTCTAGCGACGGGAGTCATTCATGCAGCTACCCCTCAGGGAGATTCGCTCGAACGCGCTTGCGTTTGCAGCCGAGTGGAAGGACGCGGAGAGCGAACGGGCGGAGGCCCAGACCTTCTGGAACGAATTATTCGGCGTTTTTGGCATCAAGCGCCGCAGTGTGGCCAGCTTCGAAGAAAGGGTCCGCAACCTCAAAGGCAAGTACGACCGCATCGACGTTTTCTACAGCGGCGTCATGATCGGCGAGCACAAGTCCCGCGGCGAGGACCTGTCCAAGGCCGCGTCGCAGGCCTTCGACTACGTGCAAGCCCTGACCCGCGAGGGCCGCACGGACGAAATCCCTCGCTACATCGTGGTCTCGGACTTCGCCCGCATCGCCATCCACGACTTGGAGGCGCCGGAGGGTGCCCACCGGACGGTGCACGTCCCCGTGGCCAAGCTGCACGAGCATATCCGGCACTTCGGGTTCCTCTCGGGATACGCCACGAGGCCCGTGGACCCCGAGGATCCCATCAATATCCGTGCGGTCGAAATCCTTGGAAATTTGCACGACGAACTTCAAAGCGCCGGCTACACAGGGCACAAGTTGGAACGACTCCTCGTACGCTTGCTGTTCTGCCTCTTCGCCGATGATACGCACATTTTTGAAGCCGACACCTTTAAGATCATGGTCAGGAACACGCGGCCTAACGGCAGCGACCTTGGCCCCTTGCTGGCTCGGCTATTCAAGGTGCTTGACACAAAAGAAACCGACCGATCGACCGCACTTCCCGACGAGTTGAAGGAACTCCCCTACGTCAACGGCGACCTTTTCGCCGAGAGCCTCGACTTCGCTGACTTCGACGCGGACATGCGGCAAGCGCTATTAAGCTGCTGCGAGTTCAATTGGTCGCGCATCAGCCCCGCTGTCTTTGGCTCGCTGTTTCAGTCCATCATGGCGGGCGAGGAGGGTAAGAAAAAGCGCCGCCAGATCGGGGCCCACTACACCAGCGAGCGGGACATCATGAAGCTGGTCCGGAGCCTGTTTCTGGACGATCTGCGAGCGGACCTGGTTGCTTGCGGCAACGACAAGAAAAGACTCCACGCTTTCCAAGCAAAGCTGGCCACGCTGCGTTTCCTCGACCCTGCTTGCGGATGCGGCAACTTTCTTGTGGTGACGTACCGAGAGCTGCGCCTCTTGGAACTCGAAACGGTCTGGGAGCTCTACGGCAATGCGCGTTTCCAAGCTCTGTTCAAGGTGGACGCCTTGCTCATGGTGGATGTGGACCAGATGCACGGTATCGAGATCGAGGAGTGGCCCGCGCGGATCGCCGAGGTGGCCATGTGGCTCATCGACCACCAGATGAACCAAAACGTAAGCGAGGTATTCGGCCAGCTTGTGCTGCGCCTCCCGCTCAAGAAAAGCGCGAAAATCCACGTGGGCAATGCGCTGCGGACGGATTGGAACAGCGTGCTGCCCTCCAAACGGTGCAGCTTCGTGCTGGGGAATCCGCCGTTTGTCGGCAAGCAGTTCATGACAGCCGAGCAGAACGCGGACATGGCGACCGTCTGCCGGCACATCAAGGGCTTCGGCGTACTTGACTACGTCACCGCGTGGTACGTGAAGGCTGCCGCATATCTCAAAGGAACACATGCCCGCGCCGCGTTCGTCTCCACCAACTCCATCTGCCAGGGGGAGCAAGCGGCGACCGTCTGGCCCGCGCTGCTCTCCGCTGGTGTTCAAATACACTTTGCACACCGCACTTTCCCATGGATGAGCGAAGCACGCGGCAAGGCCCATGTGCACGTGGTGATTGTCGGCTTCGCGACGCGCAATGGCGAGGGCAAGACGATTACTGACTACGGCGACGGTGAGTCGAATCCTACGACAACGCCGGTCACCCGCATCAACCCCTACTTGGTCGAGGGGCCGGATGTAGTCGTCGTTTCCCGTGCGAACGCTCTTTGCGACGTCCCGCCCATCATCTTCGGCAGTATGCCGAACGACGGCGGAAATCTGTTGCTTACGGACGACGAGAAGCGCGCACTGCTGCGCGCGGAACCCGCCGCCAAGCCTTTCATCCGGAGGCTCTACGGGTCCGAGGAGTTCATCAACGGCATCAACCGCTGGTGTTTGTGGCTTGTGGGTTGCAGTGCGGAAGACTTGCAGCGTATGCCCGAGGTCAGGAAGAGGGTCGCTGCGGTGAAGAGGCACCGGCTGGCAAGCGCGCGTGAAACGACGCGTGGACTGGCCGCGACCCCGTCCCTATTCGGCGAAATCCGTCAGCCTGCGGTGGACTACTTACTGATTCCCCGAGTGTCGTCTGAGACGCGTCGTTATATACCGATCGGCTTCCTGAAATCCTCGATCATCGCAAGTGACGCCACCCTCGTCGTCCCCTCCGCCACGCTTTACCAGTTCGGTGTGCTTACAAGCGGAATGCACATGGCCTGGGTGCGCCAGGTCTGTGGGCGGCTGAAATCCGACTTCCGATACTCCAACAAGCTGGTCTACAACAACTTCCCCTGGCCTCAAGACGCGCCGGAGAAGCGAAAGTCCGCCGTCGAGGCCGCCGCCCAGGGCGTGCTTGACGCTCGTGCCAAGTTCAAAGGCCAGACCCTCGACGACCTCTACCATCCCCTCGTCATGCCAAAGCTTCTGTACGTCGCCCACAGGCTCCTCGATCGCGCCGTCGACAAGTGCTATCGCCGCGATCCCTTTACGAGCGACCGCTCCCGGGTCGAATTCCTGTTCGACCTTTACCAGCGCCTTAGCGCCCCGTTAACCGCGCCCGTGAAAAGCCGCAGGCGGGCAGGGTCCCCGGGCACGACGACCCAACCGCGCCCCGCCCCTTCACGGCAGCCCGCAACCCGTGGGTCGGCTCCTCGACCCCAAACCCCCCGACCCCGCCGACCCGACATCCAATTCCGACTTTTTGACATTCCAACGGTTTGACTTTTCCGTTTTGATCGCCCCGCCACGCCTGCCCACCGATCACCGTACAAGTTTTGTAGGCGGCACCATGCAATCACTGTACTCGCATCGGTCGTGGGGCGCGGGCGCATCCAGTCAAAGAGCCTTGACCAAGTCTACGAAGTGCCGGCCACGGGCGGTGAAGTTGGCGTATTGATCGAAGCTAGGGGCGCCGGGGGAGAAGAGGACGACCTCGCCGGGCCTGGCTTCGGCGCGGGCGAGGCGAACGGCGTCGGGAAGCGCCTCGACAACGTGCACGCGCCGGTCGTCGAAAAACCCGCCGCATGAATGCGGCGGTTCGGAAGACGACCTACAGGGGACGGTCTTTATCGCTTCGGCGAACGCCGGACCCGACTCGCCCATGCAGATCACCACCCGGCACCACGGTGCCAGATCCTTGGCACAGTCGGAGAGAGATACGTCCTTGCGCTGTCCGCCGACAATCGCCACCGTCGGACGCTGCAGCGTCTCCAGGGCGATAACTGTCGCTGCCGGAGCCGTCGATTTCGAGTCATTGTAGTAGTCCACCCCATCCAGGGTGCGGATGAACTCCAGTCGATGCGGTAGGCCCTTGAAGTCGCGCAGGGCCGCGCGCACGACGGCTTCGTTCAAGCCGAGCAGACGACAGACCGTCAGCACGCAGGCCGCATTTCGCTGATTATGGCGTCCGGGTACTTTCAGTTCCATGGGAAGGTCGGCAGGGGTTCCTTCGGGACTCAGGACAGGGATGTGGA
>CAYQZH010000211.1:0-8254 GCA_964421865.1 uncultured Phycisphaera sp.
TCAGGAATTGCGCCAAGCCTTCGTCGTCGGCGTCGCGAAGGGCCTCCGCCTCCGCCCGCCGCCTGCATCAGCCCGTCCAGCACGGTGTCCGACAACCGAACATCGTGCTAATACCACAGCTCTTCCTGCAAGGTCGCAAAGCTCATATGCGTGGCCAAGCGCAACGCACGCCGACGCAAGCTCACCGTCACCTCGCCCGGCGGCAGATCCAGTATCGCATCGAGTGGATATGCAAACGCACTCGTCTTCGTACACCGGAATCGCGTCCGACGCACCGTCACTGGACCGTTCAGCCCGATCAGCGTCCGCGCTTGGGATCCTTTGTGGCGGAGTTCTCCTCCCTCTTTCGAAGAAGGGGGCGCGGCGGAGTCACCGCATCGACACTCGCCTGCAACGCGGCGCGGGCCACCTGCCGACTCATCGCATCGATCTTCTCCTCCATGTCCTCCAACGTCCCCGACACCTGCCCGACGTGCTCGCGAACCACCTGACCGTTGACCTTCACCGTGATCTCGATCTGCATCAAAACCTCCTTGCATCGCCCCTTTGGCAGCACCACGCTACTCTTGTGCACAAGAAGCTTAACTGCAATTATTAAATCACGCCACTCGAAGTGGAATGCGCCCTAAGCGTACGATTATCTTCCTTCAGCGAAACCAACACCAAGCAGTCGGAGGCGCAAGAGATTCAAGGCCGTCTTGCAGCTTCGATCGCGGATCTCGTCGCGCGTCAAGTGATCGCCGCAGAGGACGCGAAGCGTTTCGACGCCGCCCATATGCGCAAGACCGATGTACACCAGACCGACCGGCTTGTCCGGAGGGCTTCCTCCGGTTGGACCGGCGATGCCCGCAATCGAGATTGCATAGTCAGACCCCGCGGCACGCCGACATCCGAGCGCCATCGCTCCTGCGACATGCTCACTCACCGCGCCGTGTTTTAATACCAAGTCCGCAGGGACGGCCAAAAGGTCCACCTTGGAGGCGTCAGCGTACGTCACGTAGCCGCGTAGGAAATAAGCGCTGCTGCCGGGGATGTCGGTAAGCCGCTTCGAGAGCAACCCGCCGGTGCACGATTCAGCCGTCGCGATTGTCTTGCCATGCTCGACCAACAGGCGGGCGACGACGCGTTCGAGAGTGTCTTCGCCCTCCCCGAAGATCGTCGTCCCGAGTCGGCGGCGGACCTCGGCGACATCGGCCTGCAAGAGCCGGCCAGCCTCCTCAGCCGATCCGCCCTCCGAAAGGACGCGGACGCTCAATATGGCGTGGGACGCGGTTGTGCCGACGGATGGGTTCCTCCCGCGTTGCATCAGATCGGCAAGGAGCTCGCCGAGTTTGGCTTCGCTGATGCCGAAACATAGGAGCTGGGCCGACTCGGTCGTCGCTCCGCCGGTGACCGCGTGGAGCCGTGGAAGGACCGCCGCGTTAAACATGGCCTGCATTTCGGTGGGGATTCCGGGGAAAGCGTACAGATGGCGATCGTCGCGGCTGTAGCGGATGCCCGGTGCGGTGCCACGGGGATTGGGGATGACCTCACAGCCTCGCGGAATCATGGCCTGGCGGCGGTTGGATTCCGGCATGGGGCGTTGCCAGCGATCGAAAAACGCCCGGACTTGGGCCAGCGCCTCGGAGTTCTCTTCCAACGGCCTTCCCAGGGCCGCAGCAATCGCCTCACGAGCTATGTCGTCAAGGGTCGGACCGAGCCCGCCGGTGAGGATCACCAGGCTGGCGCCGTCCAACGCCCGTCGGATCGCCGAGGCCAAGTGTGTCACGTCATCTCCGACGGTCACATGCTCGACGACGTTCACGCCCAAGGGCGTGAGTTGCGCCGACAACCAGGCCGAGTTCGTGTCCACGCACTGCCCGGTGACCAGCTCCGTTCCGCAACTGATGATGACGGCGTCCATTTCCGCCGAGGATACCGCGGCGCGGAGAATGTTCACACCGCGCCGCGGCGGCGTGCCGGAGGCACGCAACGACAATAGCCCAGCGATTCATCGCTGGGATGGCGGACCCGTTCTTCCTTCCTTTTTTCCCTCCCTCCCCGTCCGCACCAGGCGGACGGAGAGGGAGGGAAAGGGGGAGAGCGAAAGCGCCGCACGTCTCCCACCATGAATGGCGGGGCTACTTTCACCAGGTCCCTGCCGGAACGCTCGCGCCGCGCTTGGAAACGCACATTTCCAGAAAAGACCCTCCGTTTTTCCTTGACCTCTTGCCGGGGGGGAGGGGGACACTTGTCCTTGGCCCGCCTGCGGCGGAGCCCGGGTTCGGTTCGAGTGCGTCAGCCTTTGTTCAGGCCGGGGAGCGTTCTCTCATGGTCCGAGTGGACCTCGTGCCGCGAAGAGCGTACCATGTTGTTGTTCGCCCGTGTCCCTCAGGACCGGACGTCATGAGATGGACGCCGCGATGATTCGACTCCCCGACGCTCACCGACGCCCCCGCGCGATTCGCCGGAACGGCGCCCTCAAGTACACGATCGTCCTCACGCGCGGGAACGAGGGCGGCTTCGTCGCCAGAGTGCCGGCGCTACCCGGATGCGTTTCGCAAGGACGCACCCGGCGCGAGACCATTAGAAACGTCAAGGAGGCGGTTTCGGTCTACATCGAGGCGCTGGTCGAGGACGGGTTTTCGGTTCCGCGGGAGGTCGAGAACGAGGTCGTAAAGGTGGAGGTCACGGCCCGTTGAGCCGACTGCCGCGAGGCTTGTCGTACCGCCGGGTGATTCGAGCCTTGGCGAAGGTCGGTCTCTACGTCCGTCGTCAGAAGGGCAGCCCCATTGTCTTGAGACGCGACGGTCCCTTCGCCCAAGTCGTCGTACCGGCCCATCGCTCGATCGACACCGGCACACTACACTCGATCCTCGAAGGCGCGGACCTGACCGCCGACGAGTTTTGCGATCTGCTTTAGCCGCCGAAACCCCCGACGTTCGACTCGGAAAGCTCCTGTTTCGCCGCGTTCTGCAACCGCGCGCTTTGCAGTTACCATGATTTAGGCGATGATTCGACCCGAAACACGAGCGGGCTATGGTGAGACGAACCCAACGAAGATTGCGAGGTACGGGGTCGCCCAAACGGCGCTTGCGGTTGCTGCTGACCTGCATCGGTCGACGCGTTGAGCTACTTCGCGCGTTCCGGCGAGCAGGGGAAACGCTCGGCATTCGCCTGGAAATCCACGCGGCCGACGCGTCCCCGATAGCGCCCGCGATCCGGCTCGTCGATCGACCGCACATCGTTCCGACCATTGGGAGCGGTCGGTACATCGACGCGCTTGCCGAACTCGTCCGGGAAGAGAAGATCGATCTGCTGATCCCCTTGATCGACTGGGGGCTGCCGGACGTTGCGTCCGCGGCCGAGCGTTTTGCGGGGTTGGGTTGTCGGGCGCTGGTCTCTTCGCCCGCGGTCGTCGAGGTCTGCTCTGACAAGTGGCTGACCTATCGCAAGCTGACCGAGGCGGGCATCGACACGCCCGCGACCTGGCCTTGGGTCGCGGCGGTCGAGGAGAGGCGCCATCGGTTCCCCTACTTCCTCAAGCCGAGGCGCGGCAGTGCGGCGATGGGCAACTATGTGGTGCGGACGCTCGATGAGCTGCGGACGTTCGGCGCCCGGGTCAAAGACGCGATCGTCCAAGAGTTCGTCGAAGGGGCCGAGCACACCCTCGACGTGTACACGGATTTCGAGGGCCGCTGTCGATGCGTCGTTCCTCGTAAGCGGCTCGAGGTGCGTTCCGGGGAGGTGAGCAAGGGTCTGATCGTGAAGGACCCGGCGATCATGGCCGTCGGACGCCGGGTGGTGGAACTGCTCGGCGAGTGTCGCGGGGTCATCACCGTGCAGTGCATCGTCACGCCGCAGGGACGGATTCGGGTGATTGAGATCAATCCTCGCTTCGGCGGGGGTGTCCCGCTCTCAATCCACGCCGGGGCCGATTTCCCCAAGTGGATATTGCAGGAATTGCTGGGTCAGACGCCGCGGATCAAACCCACGGGCTTCCGCGACGACGTGGCCATGCTGCGGTACGATGAATCCGTATTTGTGCGGAAAGCGTCGAGGGAATTACGAATGACGAATTACGAATTACAAAAGCCACGCGGCGCGACGCAGGACGGTATAGGGTAGAAGCGTTTCGTAATTCGTAATTTGTAATTCGTAATTGGGTCGCCATGTGTTCCATCGCCGCAGTCGTTTTCGACCTCGATGACACGCTTTACCCGGAACGGGAGTATGCGTTCAGTGGGTTTGAAGCTGTGGCCGAGGCATTCACGGATCGACTCGGGCACCCGGCCGACTCGGCGGCGGCGATGCGACGGCTGTTCGATTCCGAGCATCGCCCGCGGGTCTTCGATTCACTGCTCGCGGAACTCGGGTCGGAGAAAAACCGAGAACTGATTGAGCGGATGATCGACGTCTACCGAACCCACCGCCCGACGATCCGTCTGTTCCCCGATGCCGATGTCGTACTGAATGAGCTGCGCGGGGCGTTCCGACTGGCGTTGCTGAGCGACGGTCGGACGTCGACGCAGTGGGCCAAAATCGATGCCCTGGGTCTTCGCGACCGCTTCGATGCAATCCTCATCACCAGCGAACTGGGGCCGGGGTTCGCCAAGCCCAGCCCGCGGCCCTTCGACTGTATCTCCA
This sequence comes from uncultured Phycisphaera sp., assembly GCA_964421865.1. Lineage (GTDB taxonomy): Bacteria > Planctomycetota > Phycisphaerae > UBA1845 > UBA1845 > SBAX01. The sequence continues at coordinate 4,627 of CAYQZH010000211.1, forward strand.
CGCGGCTCCAGGTCGCGGGGAGCCGATCGGTGTACGTGGCGGACAACCCGGCCAAGGACTTCCTGGCTCCGAACGCCCTCGGTTGGACGACCGTTCAAGTTCGGCGAGCGGACGGGTTGTACCGTGACCAAACGCCTCCCCCCGGCGGCGAACCCCATCAGGTGATCGACTCCCTGGACCGCCTGGTCTGTATGATCGAGCAGTCGTCCCCCGCTCAGTGAGCCTGTCAGACGGAGTTGGGTTACGCCATTCCTCGTATTCGACATTCGACAATCGACAATCGACAATAGCCCCGAATGCCGCTGACCCCCAACACACACCTCGGTCCCTACGAAGTCCTCTCCCCGCTCGGCGCGGGCGGGATGGGAGAGGTCTATCGCGCCAAGGACACGCGGCTGGATCGCGAAGTGGCGATCAAGGTGCTGCCGGAGCGTCTGGCGAATGACGCCGATGCGTTGGCCCGCTTCGAGCGGGAGGGCAAAGCCGTCGCGGCGCTCTCGCATCCCAACATCCTGGCGATCCACGACGTTGGACACGAACGCGGCATCTCCTTCGTCGTCACCGAGTTGTTAGAGGGTGAGACGCTCCGCGAGCGGCTGCGGCGCTCGGCGATCCCATGGCGCAAGGCCGTCGAGATCGGCATCGAAATCGCCGAAGGTCTGTCGGCCGCCCATTCCAAAGGCGTAATCCACCGCGACCTCAAACCCGAGAACCTCTTCATCACCATCGCCGGTCACGTGAAAATCCTCGACTTCGGCCTGGCGCGTGTCGCACCGAGCGGCACCGTACCCGCGGAATTGCAGGCGAACACCCCTACGATGACGCTCGACACCCGCCCGGGGACGGTGCTGGGAACCGTCAACTACATGTCCCCGGAGCAGATCAGCGGGCGGGCGACCGACCCCCGCACGGACATGTTCTCTTTCGGCTGCGTCCTTTATGAGATGATCTCGGGACGTAGGGCCTTCCTCGGCGAGAGCGTTGCGGAGATCACGACGGCCATCCTCCGAGACGAGCCGCCGACGCTTGCGGATTCGGGCAGGGTCGTTCCCGTGGAGTTGGATCGTGTGATCATGCGCTGCCACGAGAAAAAGCCCGAACAGCGAATTCAATCGGCGCGCGACTTGAGCTTCGCCCTGCGCGACCTGCTGAGCGACAGCGGGCCCTCGAAGCCCGCGGTCGCGTACCACGGGCCGCGGACGCGGACCATGCTCGGGGTTCAGCTTGCGGTAGGCGTGGTAGCCGTAGCGGCGTTGCTCCTGACGCTGAACGTGGGTGGTTGGCGGGAGCGGCTGTTCAGCCGCCCCCCGGTGGGTCCCATTTCGTCGCTCGCCGTGCTGCCCATGGAAAACGTGTCTCGTGACCCCGAGCAGGAGTACTTTGTCGACGGAATGACGGAGGCCTTGATTTCAGACTTGGCCAAGATCGGGGGCTTGAAAGTGATATCCCGGACCTCGGTGATGCGCTACAAAGCCACGACCAAGTCGCTTCCGGAGATCGCCAAAGAGTTGAACGTGGACGCGGTGGTGGAAGGCTCGGTGCTGCGGGTGGGCGAGCGGGTGCGGATCACCGCCCAGCTCATCCGAGCGGTGACGGACGAGCATCTCTGGACCGAGAGCTACGACCGCGATCTGCGCGACGTCCTGCGCTTGCACAGCGAGGTGGCTAGGACGATCGCCCAGGAAATCAAGATCACGCTCACGCCGCAAGTACAGGCCCGAATGGTTGAGGCTCGCACCATCAACCCTGAAGCGTACCAGGCCTATCTGAAGGGCCGGTTCTATTGGAACAAGCGTACGCCCGACGGTCTCAAGAAAGCGGTCGAGTACTTCGAGCACGCCGTCGCGCTGGACCCGGCTTGGCCGCTCGGATACGCGGGACTGGCGGATGCTTACTTATTGATGCCGTACTGGGGCTCCATGCGTCCCAGCGAAGCGATTCCCAAAGCTCGGGCGGAGGCCGCCAAGGCGTTGGAGTTGGACGAGTCTCTGGGCGAGGCACACGCCACAATGGCGAATATCGCGGTCTCGTACGACTGGGATTGGCCCACCGCCGAACGGGAGTACCAGCGTGCACTTGCGTTAAGCCCCAATTACGCGACGGCGCATCACTGGTACGCGCTGTATCTTTTATTCATGGGCCTTCATGACCAAGCAATCCGAGAGATCAAGAAGGCACAGGAACTCGACCCTCTTTCACTCGTCATCAGCGTCAACGTCGGCGGGGCGCATTACGTTGCGGGGGACTTCGCGCAGGCTGAATCGTGCTTCCGCAAGACGCTCGAATTCGGTCCCGATTTCCCCGCCGCCCACCAGTTTTTGGCCAGAACCTTGTTTCGGCAAGGTAGGCTTGCGGAAGCGACCACGGAAGCCCGGGAAGCGGTCCGACTCTCCAACAACAACTCTCGGTTAGTCGCCGTTCTCGGCTACGTGTGCGCCAAGGCCGGTCAGCCCGAAGAGGCCCGGAGAATCCTGGACGAACTCGTCGCGCAGCCGAACGAAGCGTACGTTGCGCCGACTCATTTTGCTTTCGTCCATGCAGGGCTTGACGAGAGGGACCAGATGTTCGACTGGTTGGAAAAGGCTTACGAGGAGCGCGATGTACATCTGCTCGAAACGCTGACCGACCCGTTTCTGGCGCCGATGCGCACCGATCCACGTTTCGCCGACCTCGTCCGCCGCGTCGGGTTGCCGTCCGGGAAGGATAAGCCGTGAACTTCCTCAATCCCGCCGCGATCGCCGTCGCCGCGGGACTCACCATCCCCCCGCCCAGTACGGCCTATCGCTCGCTCCAACACTCACGGGTGTTGGAGCTGACCCCTCTGACAGGTGGGTTGAGTTTGCCCGGCGGACCCCCTAGCATCCCAGTTGGGCATGCCTAACTGCCTGGATCCCGGCGGGTTGGATCCGCGAGTTGGATTCCGCACTAACGCGGGTGACACTACCGGCGAGCGTCGCCTGAAGTGACACGGTCAGCGTCAGCCGGTCCTCACGGACGGAGGAGGCGGGCCTCCGCTTCGGCTTGGAGGAACCGATCCGTGTACCGCGGATCGACCTGCTGACACACTCGTGTGGCCTGCTCGCCTATCCGCTCATAGTCGGGATCACCCTCGGAGCGCTCGCGGAACTCGCCGGTAAGGATCACGAGGCGTAACAGATGGCGGAGGATCAGTCCCTCGTTCTTGGCAAGATCGCGGGCCCGGATGAACTTGTAAAAGTCGCCCGCGTGCTCAGAAACTCCGCCCGCCACCCATTTCGGCTGCACCCAGATCGACTCCGGCGTCGACAGCTTGGCGTCGAACAAGGCCTTGAGCATCTCCGGAAAAGTCATCGCTCGAGGCCGTCCCTCTCTATCCGCTTCGACGCTCTCGTCATCCGCGACCTTGACCACGCCCCATTCCGGATGCGTCATCACGATCCCCATTTGCAGCAGATTCGGAAGCAGCGATTGACTCTGCAACGGGCCCGGCGGCATCTCCGGCAAACGCACCAGGCGCTCCATCGCCGACGGGATCGTGAGCACCGATTCCAGCGCCTGAAGCTTTTCCTCGTAACTGCCCCGCGTGAGCTGATCGGCGAGAAAGGCCCCGTACAACGGATCGACGCTGCGGAAAATCAGCAGGCCGCGG
>CAYQZH010000212.1:0-8219 GCA_964421865.1 uncultured Phycisphaera sp.
TGTATGGCTTGATGCCCCATGATCCCAGGGTAGCCGCGTTGCGGCAACCCTGGGCCGCGGGCCGACACGCCTTCGGCGTGTGGACCTGATCCATCTGGGAACAGCGACGCTAAACACGTACACCTCCAAGGAGGTGGGCCACCGCCCACATTTCGGTTGTCGTGGGTAGCGGTGTCCCGGCGGGACACGCTGAAAATAGCCCAGCCATTCATGGCTGGGGGGATCGCCGCCGCTCGAGTCGAGTCCCGAAGAGACGGCTGAGCGATTCAATCGTCCCTCCGGGACTCAGGATGCAAAACGGCTCGCTTTCCCAGCGTTGAAACGCTGGGCTATTGTCATCCGTCCCTCACGGGACGGGCCAAAGATGCGGGTAAACTTGAGCCCCCTGGCCATCGCCATTGACTCCGACTCCCTCCCCAGTGGTCCTCGGCAAATCAATGCGCTCCGCCGACGCTCGACATGACCAGGCAAGCGAGGACCGTGTCACGCGCCGCCCACAATCGTCGCCTCCCCCGCCTCCAAGGGGGTGGGCCACCCGCCCACGGGATGTCATTCTGAGCGCAGCGAAGAATCTTCTTGCGTGCTTAGATGCTTCGCTGCGCTCAGCATGGCGGCGTAGGGGCGGCTTTCCCCGCCAACAAACGCGTCAGACGCAGCCGGCCGCGCCGCTATCGCACGCCGCTCGGCGTCGTAGTTCATGCCCATCTCCGGCGGCTGGTTGTAGAACTCGGGGTGCTGGTAGGTGCCCTTCTCCGGGCCCTGCTTATCAACCTCGACGGGCATGGCGCTTGTCTGGAACGACTGGCCGTTACGCAAGGCCTCTGTGGGCACGGCGCTATTTCGGACCCACAGGTCGTTGCGGACGGCCTCAACGCGCCAAGAGACCTTGCCCCTGGGCGCGCCGCCGGCGATGCGGAAGGAGGAGATGGGCGCGGCCACACCCGGCCCGGCCGTTGCCCCGGCGCTCAGGGCGAACTCGTCGATCTCCTCGGCCACGTGCAGCATGGGCATGGGCGCGCCCACGGCGGTCAGTTGGTAGCTCGGCGTCTTGTTGATCTTGGCGAAGTAGTGCGGCAGTTCGACCACGGCTTCCCCCACTCCGTCGAGCACCACGATGCCTCGGTAGAAGTTGATGGGCTCCGGGGCCTCGGTGGCGTAGTGTAGCAGGTACTTGTTGGTGGGGTCGTCGGGGTGGTCGATGCGGAAGGGCTTGGTGCCGGTGGCGCCCAAGTTGCCTTCGGCGAAGACGCCGTACCCCCCGCTCCCGCCGGTCGCAACACCGAGCACGCCGTAGGGGTTACCGTTAGGGGCGGTTGCGGTGGCTTTGCCGTAAACGGCGGTTCCGGTCGCGCCGACGTGTTCCACGCGCAGCTTTGACGTCGGCGACGTGGTGCCAATGCCGACGTTGCCGGCCGGCGTGATCGTCATGGCGGAGAGCGAGAGGAATCCCGGCGACGTGCCCGGCCCGATCAGCAGCTTGCCGGCGCCCTCCCCGTTGCCGGATCCCGTGGAGATGAACTGCCAGTACTGGCCGCCGACCGTCGAGTTCCGAAGACTGAACCAGGTACCGATCGTGCTGGGGCTCTCCACGATCGCGCTGACGTTCCCCGGCGAGTTCACGTGGAGCGCCGCGGCGGGCGTGCTGGTGCCGATGCCGACGTTGCCGCTGTCCCACCGAACGATCACCTCGGGGTCGCTTCCACGGGCGGGATCGTCGATCACGAACGAATAACCTGCCCCCGTGGCGTCATTATCTGTCTCGGGAACGCCAATATCCCAGGTGCGGCTTGCGCCCCCGAGTCCCGACAGCGACTGCAAGCGGATCATCCCCTCGGAATTGGGCACGGCGGTGCTGCCGACATGAAGCCGCTTGCCGGGCGTGTTCGTCCCGATGCCAACGTTGCCCGCCGATGTCAATCTCATCGCATCGACGAGGTTCGCACCGGCCCTGGTGCGAAATTGGAGGTTGATACTGGAGGTGGCCGAGTCGTCTCGTGCCTGGACATAGGCCGTCCCTGAGTCCCCGTCACCCTCGAATGCGTGAAGAAACAGATGTCCCCGCCCGTAGTAATCGCCCGCGACGTGTAGGCGCTGTTTGGGGCTCGTGGTGCCGATGCCGACATTGCCATCGTTCTTAATGGTCAAGACCGAGTTCGTGAGCCCGGGGGTGGCGCCGTCCGCGGTGCTGTTTTGCAGGATGTGGAAATCGCCACGGTTGAAATTGTTCGTACGCTCATAGACGATCGCCCCCTTGCCGCGATCGGATGCGGTTCCGACCTGAAAGAAGACGCCGACGGCGGTACCGTTGGTGGCGCCGTTGTTGGCGATCTTCACGGGGAACGTTAGACCGGCGTCGAGCGTGTCGATCACGTGCAGCTTCTGCGTGGGGTCGGTGTTGCCGATGCCGACCTGGCCGTCATGGTCGACGATCAGGGCATCGACGGGGCCGCCGTTGGCGCCGTCGAGAGAGTGCCCATTCGGAGCCGAAAGGGCGCGCGCCGCGTAGGGCACCCCCGTCAGCGGCTGCCGCGGGCTGAGCGTCACGCCATCGACACGGATCTCCAACCAACGGGCGTCAACGGTGAACGCGAACGATCCAAAGTCGAGCTCGACGGTGAACAGTCCGTTGGTCACCGCGACGACCTTGTCAATCGTCGCGCCGACCTGTGCGCCCGCCGCTACGTCGTCAAACAGCCTGAACTGCATGCCGAACGTGCCGCTTGCGGGCCCGCCGCCTCCCTTGAGTTGTCCTTGATACGTGAACGCCGAGCCGACCGGAGCGGCCAAGGAAGTCGAGAGGCTCATCAGAAGCGCGAGGGTCAGAAGCGGTCTGCCAGCCACCGCTGATAACCTGTTTCTCTTAAGCATCATTTCCAACTCTCCTTATCTCCTGAATTTCCCATTCGGCCCTTAGTTTGGATAACCTACACGGTTCCATAGTAACGGGGCCGGGCCTCGGAAGCAATGCTTCTGCCGTTGACTTGCGGTTCTATCTTCCGGGCTTTCACGGCATTTGCGAGTGGAGCGATGCTTTACCGTAGGCTTCCGTCGACTACCCCGGGGCGTGCCCGCGCCGCTCCTATGTCCTCCCCGTCTCCATCGACGTCGATGAGCGCGAGACGCCCTGGCCCCCGCATCGGTTAGCACCCTCCCGACTGTCCCTGCATCGGCGGGGCGGCAGGGTCCACGCTTGCGTCCCGGCGCGCGGGGATGCCCGCGGGACCGACGGCGCTGGCGATGGCCGCGTGCGGGTGCGGGGCGCCGCCCACGGACAGCGAAACCCCAACGGTTTATTCGACCCTTTCAGGGTCGTGGTATTGTGCGTGTCAACGATCCGGTGGCGGCGCTGCGCTTGCCACCGGCTACTATCGGGCAGGCTTTCAGCCTGCAACACGATTCGCCCCCGATGATTCATTCGACCCCGAAGGGGTCGTCTACAGCCGTGGGCAAGTCCGCCGAAGGCGGACGCCGCCCACGGATGCGGGCGCCCCCGTGTTTCAGTCGACCCTGAAAGGGTCGCATCCATTCGCGGCGGATAGACGACCCTTGCAGGGTCGTGATGTTCGATGGCGATCCGATCCGGTGGCGACGCCACCGGCTATTGTCGGGCAGGCTTTCAGCCTGCAACACGATTCGCCCCCGATGATTCATTCGACCCCGAAGGGGTCGTCTACAGTAGCCGTGGGCAAGTCCGCCGAAGGCGGACGCCGCCCACGGATGCGGGGCCCCCGTGTTTCAGCCGACCCTGAAAGGGTCGCATCTATTCGCTGAGGATAGACGACCCTTGCAGGGTCGTGATGTTCGATGGCGATCCGATGCGGTGGCGACGCCACCGGCTATTCTCGGGCAGGCTTTCAGCCTGCGACGGCGTTTCTGCCACGGTGCGCAATCGGCTGGAGGTCAGCATGTCGATGCGGACGAGGCCAGACCGGTTGACAACTCCGCGAGGAACTCCGTCACGGCCGCGACGATGGCGTTGGAACCCGCGCCGGCGATCATGGCGTCGTCGATGCGGCGAATGATGGCGCTGCCGACGATGACGCCGTCGGCGATGCGGCTGATCGCTTGCACCTGCGAAACCGTGCTGACGCCGAACCCGACGCAAATCGGGACATCGGTGTGTCGCCGCACCTCGGCCACCGCATCCGCGAGTCTCGTGGGAAGCGCGCTTCGCTCGCCGGTCGTGCCCGTAGCGGCGATCTGGTAGAGAAACCCCGTCGTATGACGAGCGATCCTCTCGCGTCGAAGGAGGGACGTCGTCGGGGCGATGAGCCCGATGTGACACAGCCCGGCACCGCCCGCCGCGGCCGCGACCGGGCCGGCCTCTTCCATCGGCACGTCCGGGACAATGAGGCCGTCAAAACCGGCGACCGCGGCTTGGGCCATGAATCGCTCCACACCGACGCGGTGCACGATCGTGTAGGAGAGCATGGCCGCCAGAGCGCAGCGAATCGTCGGACGCACCGCGCGCACGACATCAAAGACGCCTTGCACGCGATGTCCTCGCGCCAGGGCATGATTGAAGGAACCCTGTATGACGGGGCCATCGGCGATGGAATCGGAGTAAGGCACGCCGATCTCGATGACCGCGGCACCCATCGAGTCCGCCGCTTGAATGAGCTTGCCGGTCGTGGCTAAGTCCGGAAACCCAGACGTGAAGTACGGCAGTAACGCGCAGCGGCCCGCGTTCCTGGCGGACTGCAAACGCTCTTCGATTCGATTCACCGTCGTCATTCGCGTTTTAGTTTTACTGGACGTTAACCCTCTTTGCCCGAAAAGGTTACGGACTACCTCGGTTTGACGGAGCCAATGGCGAACACCGACCGTGCTGGCCTCGCCTCCGAGCCTACCACAACACACGTAACCAAGGTACTAACCCTGGGGCGACCGACGTTCGACCTGTTGTGCCGCACTTTGCTCTTGCCGGACGGTCGCGGCCTTTCTTCGAGGGAACCGGTGTGGTATAATGCGGTGGTCTGTTCGGTGTGGCTGCCATGCTCGACGGGGAGCTCTGATTGGCTGAACCGATAAAGGACCCTGCGGAGACCGGTGCACGGCGCTAAACGACGTACCGACCCCAACTGAGGTCGGCGGTCCGGGCGCCAGCCTGTCACCCACTTAGTTCAGAGGGTTCCGTCGACTCGCTCCCATCGGCATCGCGGCGGTCGCGCCCAACGGACGAGACAGGGGCCTGCGTGACTCACGCGGGCCCTTTTTTTGCAGCCATACTCGCACCTTCGGAGATCGGGGTTTCCCCTCGAAAAGCACACCAAGATTGACCGTGCAGGCCGCGTATCGTTCGGTATACTTCGGCCATGAAATCGCTAGTGCTCTATGAAGACGAGGGATTCGTTGATCTCCTTCCGTTGTTGTTTTGGCGCTCGTTGTTCGAGCTCCAAGTCGGCCGCAAAGTGATCGTGGACCGCATCGCCCAGGGATTGGGCATGTCGATCGCCGGTGTTTGGACGCGGGACTGGATCGCCAACGTCGCGGCGCAGCGATGCGGCGCGCCGGCCAATTATCCGCTTAGCCCGCCGGCGGTGCTGGTCAACGGGCGGTGGCTTTTCGACGGTCCCGTGAAGCTCCCCAAGCCTCCGTGCGTCGGCGTGGTCGAGGGCGGCGGAATCGCCTACATCGCCTGCGATGCGGCGCTCAGCGCCAACCTCGCCCCGCGCGATCTGCTGAACGCCTCGCTCCGTGATCTCTCACTCCGCGGCGTGCCTCGACAGGCAGCCGTCGGACGCCTGCTCGATCATCCGTGGGAAGTGATTCGCGATCTTCCGGATTTGCTGCGCAGCGATTGGAGCCCGAGCGACGCAGGCGTCGGATCAAAAATCGACAAACATGTGGCGCTCGAACCCGCCGATCAAATCCACGTCGGCGAACGAACGCGTATCCACCCTACGGCGATCGTTGACGCCGCGGAAGGCCCGATCTTCATCGGCGACGACGTGGTCATCGGGGCCTACAGCATTCTCGAAGGACCGCTCTCTCTGGGACCGGGCTCGCGCGTTCATCCCCATGCCTGGCTGCACGGCGGCAACGCCATCGGTCCGGTCTGCAAAGTCGGTGGAGAAATGCACGGCTGCCTGCTCCACGGGTACACGAACAAGCAGCACCACGGCTTTCTGGGTCATGCCTATGTCGGCAGTTGGGTCAATCTTGGCGCAGGCTCGGCCAACTCCGACCTCAAGAACACCTACGGCCCGATCCGCGTGCCGATCAACGGCGTGGAGGTGGAGACCGAACTGACCTCCTTCGGGGCGATCATCGGCGACCACGCCAAGCTCGGCATCAACGCGAGCATTCCCACCGGCGGAGTGATCGGAATGGGGGCCAGCATCTCCGCGACACGGATGCTCCCCAAGTACATCCCCTCGTTCGCCTGGGTGACGGACAACCACATCGCCCCCGGCGATCCGCTACGGGCCCTCGACGTGGCCAGCGCAGTGATGGGGCGGCGCGACATTGACATGACGGACGAAGAGGTCGAGTTGTTCCTCGATCTGGGCCAGCGCGTGCAACAATTCGAAACGCGTGCGACGTCGTTCTGATCGCTAACTTCACGCCGAAATGCGCACGATTGGGGGGGATTACAGATTACGAATTACGAGCTACGAGTTGCGAATTACAACGAGGGCCGGTCCCGGCGCGGCGGCGAGCAAGTACAACCGCCCCAGCGCCAAGCACCAAGACTGTCATCGCAATCAGACCCCGCGCCGAAACCGTAGGGATCAGGGTCGCGTTGCTGTTGATCGCCAAGCCGTAATAGCCGCCCGCACCCACGGCCGTGAACGTGCCAGCGGGGACGCTGCGTTGACCGTAATTGAAGGGGCCTCCGCAGCCCCATCCGGCCAGGGTCCCGTCGGTGCGGATCGCCAGGCTGTGCATGCTCCCCGCGGCTACGCCGATGAACGTACCTTCGGGCACGTTGATCTCACCATATTCGTTGTACCCCCACCCAACGAGCGTGCCATCCGTGCGGATCACTAAGTAGGAACGCAGATTCCTTTACGCTGCTTTGGCGTGGAGTTCGTCATGATCGTACATGAACCCCATCCGTTCCTTGTGTCCGTTGATCCGGGCGACGCCGTGCCGGAACGCCGCCACCAAGTCGTCAAGCGTAGCAAACAACACATTGGCCAGCACGGTTCGTTTCAGATGCCCCCACAGTCTTTCGATCAGGTTCAGGCTCGGGCAGTACGGCGGCAGCCAGAAGACTTCGAGGTGATGTCGGTTGGCCTTCAGCCACGCCTGCACCATTTTCGTATGATGGAACCGACCGTTATCGCAGACCAGCCGGATCTTCCGACCCGCGTAGGCCTTCACCAGCGCGACCAGGAAGACGAGGAACTGCGTTCCGCTCTTCTTGTCGGCCACGGTGTAGGTGATCCGCCCGCTGGCGAAGTCGACGCCGCCGTAGACCACCTTCTTCTGGTTCTTGCCCGGCGCGGGAACTTCGGGCTGGACGCCGACCGGCGCCCACATTCGTGTAAGCGTCGGATGACGATGAATCTCGACCTCGTCCTGAAACACCAAGGCCTCCGAGGCGTGGCGTTTCAGGGCTTTTTTTTCAAGCGAACGAGCTGTTTGCGGGCCTTTTCGTAGGCCCGTTCGTCGCGCTTCCCTTTGAGCGTGTGCTTGGGACGATGAAACGAAAACCCCTGTTGACCAAGCAGTCGCCGCATCGGATCGTCGCTGAAACGGATGCCGGTGACCTTGCCCAAGTGGGCCGCCAACCGACCCGCCGACCAAGTGGAGAAGCCGTACCCCAGGGTCATGGGGTTGGCTTGGACCGTCTTCTTCATCTCCTTGAGAAAGGCCGGCGTGGCCCGCGAGGAACGTCCCGGGGGCTTGAGGGGATGCAGGGCACCAACGCCGCCCATGCGCTAGAGCCTGCGAATACGACGGACCGTTTCCGGACTGCATCGCAAGTGCCCTGCAATCGCGGCGATCGTCTCCCGCGAATCGGACATGAGGATGATCAGGCAGTTGCGGAAGACATCCGCCGAGGGTGTCGTGAACCGCACGCGATCGAGTTCGTTCCCCTGCGGTTCCGTCAGCTTGATGCCGTGTCCCATGGCGACCTCCCGGCGGCTCCGCCGCCAAAGAGAACCTCGGCCTGTGACACGGAAAAGGGTAAATCATTCTGCGTTCCTACTTAGTTCACGACTGGAGTAAGCTCGATTACCGGCGGCACACCTCCAAACGGGACGTGA
>CAYQZH010000213.1:0-8128 GCA_964421865.1 uncultured Phycisphaera sp.
AGGAACGTCGCCGGCTTGCCCACCCAGCGGGCGCAACCGCCTTGCCCGCTTGCGTTCGCTGGAACGGTCTCGTTCGTGGCCGTACACGCGACGAGGGGTGGCGTGGGATTACCAACACAAACGCCATTGTGCGCCGCGTCGTTGTTCGGGCAAGACTGGGTGTTGCAGATGCAATCCGCTCTCGCGTCGTCCGCCGGGTCATCGTCCGTGTTGTTATCGCATTGCGGACCCGATTCAGGTGCTGCCCCTCCCGTCGGACAGCCATCGTTTACTTTCCCGTCCCCATCGTCATCCGTGGCGTTCAGGCACTGTGCACCGGACTCCGCGGGACCAACCGCGGGGCACCCGTCGTTGACCAGAAGTTTTGTTGGGTCGCAGGGGTGTCCGTTATAGTTCGGAGTTGCCGTGGCCCTCGAACAGATACCGTTGCCCAAATGGGGATTCTGGTTGCTGTTGGTGTCGAACGTGGAGAAGTTTTGCGGCACGGTCTGCGTCGGCAGTGCCGTTGTCGCCGCCGCGTTCCTGGGGTCGGGGTGCTGCAACTCGACCGACTCCACCCTGATGGCGTCCTTAAGCGAGCCGTTCCGGTTGCGCTCCACCCGGAACCGCAGGGACCGAGTGGTCCGATCGAGACTGACCGGATCGCAGTCCCAAACAATCGCACCCGGTGAGGGACCAGCGAAAACCGGCGTGCCAAAGCAAACATCTACGTCGGTGCAGACGGCTCCCCCGACAAAAGGATCGTCTAGACTAGTGCACTCACCCTCCTGGATCGGAATGCCCGATACCCGATCATAGCATGAACCGGCGTGGCAGCATGCGCCCGTTCCGCAATGCGCTGCATAACAAAAGGGGATGGAGCCTGACCTGTGAGGAAGCCCTAGAATGTACCCACCGCGAGCCGCACACTCGCACCCGGGGAGTTCTTGGCAGTCGCACCCCGGTATGGCGGGGTTGTTGCACTCCGCGCTGCCACAGCAGCAGCAGGGAGCCTGTCCGCAAGTACAATCGTCCCCGCAGGTAGGACCAGGTCCGCCACCCGGAAGGGTATACGAGGTTCCGTTCATGCAACCGGCGCTAGTCCTGTTCTCACAAAGCGGCCCCCCGTAGGGATCGACGAGGCAACACGCAGCGCATTCGTCCGGAACACTATCCATGTCCACGTCGGGCGTACCCGCGGCGATATCGCACAAGTCGACAATACCGTTTGCGTTGCAATCGGCGGACTCGCATTCGTCGAGTATGCAATCACGGTTGCAGTCGGTGCCCTGTCCGCAACCGGGCACATCGCAGGGACTGTCCGGCCCGCCACAAGCCAAATCGCAATCGTCAAGGATTCGGTTATCATTACAGTCGCGAGAGGGTTGGCATTCGTCGGGAACGCAATCGCCTTGGATGGCGACCGCACAACTGCCGTGCAATTCCGCTTCATTGACGCACTCGATGGTCCAGCTCTCGTTGCAGCAACTCGGGCGCACTGCGCAAACCGGACCCTCAATAGTGGAGTTCCCGCAGCGGGACGTTGCGTGGACCGTGCAGCAGTTGTTCGGCTTGCCGTGACAATCGGCGCTGGTTGCGGCGGACAGGTCGCACTCGTCGAGGGTTCCATTCGCATTGCAATCGGCGGGACAGTGCCGCAGGACGAGTTCCACGATCTTGTCGACAAGCCCCGCGTCATTGAAGCTGAATACGTTTCCACAGCGGGCGCCGCCTTCCGCAAGGACACTGGCGAGCGCGTATCTGGCGAGCGCGTATTCGGAACTTCCCGGCACTGCCGGCAGGAGTGGAACGACGATGACATGATTGGCCCTGACAATCGGAATCGCGTGATTGACGGCGTCGCGATCGTCGCCGGGATCATTGATAAAGTCACCGCAGCGCGGCCCTTCGTCCGAAATCGGAACGATGATGCGCATAGCGCCGGGCGTCCAGCTCTTCTTGCCGGCGACGATGGCCGTTGCGGGCGCCCAGTCTTCGTTGTTGTCTTCGTCGGTGGAACATACCCCGAGCGACTCCGGCAAACACGACGTTGAGCTGCCGTACAATGCCTGAACGCTCAATGCCTGAACGCCGTCGGTGCAACAACTGCACGGGACAGTGGGGGGCGTGCTGGGTATGCGGAGGGTTTCGGCGTTGAGTACTACTCCCCTCTGAGTCAGCTGGGTCTTTATAATCGGAATGGTGTCGATACATATAAGCTGAGGAATTATGTCCTGCATGGATGAGGATGTATCGACCAGGAATACGAGGTCGACTGTGCACGATCCAACTTCAAGAGAGTCGTCGACCCCATTCGCGTTACAGTCGACGCCTTCGGCAGGCGCTCCATCGAACAGCAAGAAAGCGCCGACAAACAAGGTTGTTGTCACCACATGCCCAAGCACCACGCCGCATAAGACCCGGCGTGGTTGCCGCGTACCAAGCAGACCCATCCCGACCAAAAGGAGCAGGAGTGTACCGGAATCTGGAACTAACGTCAGCGACTTGATCTCTCCGCCCAGCCCGATCGGAACGTTCTCTGACGAGTCAAAAATGTAGAACTCCCGACTTTCGAAGCGAGTGATATCCGGCGGAATAATCGGCAGCGCATCGCCACCGAGTACGTCACCGCCTACGCCGCCAAAGCCAAGGCCAAAGTCGAGCTCCAAACCTCCCACAACGAGATCCGAACGTATCTGATAGAACTCGTCACCCAAGCCCTGTCCCGCAAAACCATCTCGCACTTCGATCGCGTTTCTCTCGCCGCGCGGGCCGTGGTACCCCAGGGCGCCGACCTGTCCTAGGACATCGAGCAGCGCGCCTTCGTACAGCCCGCGGCGTGGGTCGGGGTCAACGTCCGGCGTCGCCGATTCAAACGTGTATGATCCCGAGAATGGCGAGCCGATAGTTACAGCGCCGCCGAGAAGGTTATCTGGATCACGGACGCGAGTAATCTCGCCGGCGAACTGGAACGTGACCGGTCCGGCCCGGGCGGCGGTGCAAAGCGACAACAATCCCACGATGCTCCAAGCGATTCGACCGGCCTGCATGGCATGACCTCCGCTAAAGGCGGTTCCGATGAGTAGCGCTTTAAGTGTACCCGAACCGACGAGCCTCGTCAACCATGCCTTCCCGGACTTTTTTTCCAACCGCCCACCCGCCCGCCGACACGAAGGCCAACCCCATTCTGCCCGCCCGTGGATCGCGCGCCGGCATCGGCGGTAGAATCGTGCCCATGTTGCGGATCGGTCGGTACGAACTCTACTCCGTGGTCACCGGTACCTTCCGCCTCGACGGCGGGGCCATGTTCGGCGTGGTCCCCAAGGTCCTCTGGGGCAGCGCCGTCACCTTCGACGACGCCAACCGCATCTACCTCGCTACGCGAACGCTCCTGGCCGTCGACCGCGACGCCCAGCGCGTGATTCTGGCCGACACCGGGTGCGGGACGAAGTGGAGCAAGGAGCACGCCGCACGCTTCGCCATCGAACACGACCGCGAGGCCATCCCCAACGCTCTCGCGGCGCTCGGTCTGTCGGTGGACGATGTCACTGACGTTGTGGTTACCCACCTGCACTTCGATCACAACGGCGGCTTGACCGAATGGTTCGACGACCCCGGCGGCCCGACGACTCTCCGTTTCCCCAAGTCCCGACATTGGATTCACAGAAAGCAGTGGGATCACGCCCACCATCCCAACTACAAGGACCGCGCGTCGTACCTCAAGGAGGATTTCGACAGTCTGGACAGCGCGGGCGTGCTTCGTTTTGTCGAGGGCGACCAACCGGCGGCGCCGTGGGACGGCGTGGAATGGTTCATCTCCCACGGTCACACGCCGTATCAACTGCATCCCATGTTCACCGACGGCTCGATGCGGCTCTACTTTGTCGGCGATCTGATCCCCACGGTCGCCCACCTGCGGCTCGGCTGGGTGATGGCCTATGACCTGTTTCCGCTGACGACGATCCACGAAAAGGAGATGCTCTTTCGCGGGGCGATCGAGCAGGGCTGGCTGCTGGCTTTTCCACACGATCCGAAGATCGGCGGCGTCGCCCTCGGCGGAACGCTCGAAAGGCCGATCGTCGCTCAAACGCTTCCGCTCTAACGGTTGCGCTCGGTAAAAAGGGAGAGCGCGAAACCGGTAGTCACCGATTTCGCGCCCTCAGCAAGCCGATCACGCCAAGTACGTGACGTTTCAGCTGGCCGAAGTTGCTGTCCCGTGTGGGTTGTTTACCGCGATCCTTGATCGCATCCACCGGTTCGGCGTGCCGCCGCCGTTGCTGCAACGGGGCTGAGCGTCATGATTGGGCGAAGTACATGACGATCCCGGCCTGGGGATGTTTGGTGCTGCGCCGGATGACGGGCAAACGCCCGCCGCAGCGCTCCGACGAAGGAAAACCAACCGGATTGGGCGTCCATCACCAGGCAATCTCGTCAAAATTGCCGCTCAATTTTGAAATCGGGCCAAGGTTCGGTAGAATTGTGGTTATGGCGACGGTGAATGGGAAATGTCGGGTAACTAGGATTTGCTCGAACCGGAGTTCGATGGGATACTGGAGCCTGGGCGAGTTCGAGCTGGTGAAGTGAACAAGCCAATCAAACATAGAAAGGACAGAACAATGAAAACCACACGGATACAAAACCTGTTCGCCGTGGCGCTCGTTTGCGCACTGGCCGCAGCCAGCGCACGTGCGCAGACTGGCAAGGCCGGGGGTGGCTCTACCGACACGCTTGACCGTACCGTCCTGCCGATCCCGGAGCCGAAGCCCACCCCGGTCACCGAACTCGACGCCCGCAACGCAAAGGCGCCACCGCGTTTCGAGGTCAAGGCGCCGAAGGGTGCGCCCAACGTGCTGATCGTGCTGATCGACGACATGGGCTTCGGCCAGTCCAGCGCTTTTGGCGGGCCGATCCACATGCCGACGCTGGAGAAAATGGCGAACGGCGGGCTCCGCTACAACCAGTTCCACACCACCGCGCTCTGTTCGCCGACCCGCGCAGCGCTGCTCAGCGGCCGCAATCACCACGTGAACAACATGGGTTCGATCACCGAGACCGCGACCGCCTTCCCCGGTCAGACCGGCCAGCGCCCCAACAGCGTGGCGCCGGTGGCCGAGATGCTGAGGCTCAACGGCTACAGCACCGCCGCGTTCGGCAAGTCGCACGAAACCGCCGCCTGGGAGGTCAGTCCGTCCGGCCCGACGGATCGCTGGCCGACCCGCTCCGGCTTCGACCATTTCTACGGCTTCATCGGCGGCGAGGCCAACCAGTGGTCGCCGGGCCTCTATGAAGACATGACCAAGGTCGAGTTGCCGCACGATCCGAAGTACCATCTCATGACCGACCTGGCCAATCAGGCGATCAAGTGGACGAACTACCAGAAATCGCTGACCCCGGACCGGCCGTTCTTCATCTACTTCGCGCCGGGCGCTACGCACGCGCCGCACCACGTGCCCAAGGAGTGGATCGCCAAGTACCAGGGCAAGTTCGACCAGGGCTGGGACAAGCTCCGCGAAGAGACGCTGGCCCGCCAGATCAAGCTCGGCGTCGTTCCCGCGGGCACCAAGCTCGCCCCCAAGCCCGAGGCCATCAAGGATTGGGACAAGCTGAGTTCCGATGAGCAGCGGCTCTTCGCCCGCCAGATGGAAGTCTTCGCCGGGTTCGGCGAGTACACCGACTTTGAGGTCGGCCGGCTCATCCAGGCCATCGAGGACCTGGGCCAGTTGGACAACACGCTTGTCTTCTACATCGCAGGCGACAACGGAGCGAGCGCCGAAGGCGGCATGAACGGCCTGTTCAATGAGATGACCTACTTCAACGGCGTTCACGAAACCGTTCCGGAGATTCTCAAGCACCTCGACGAACTCGGCGGACCGAACTCCTACGGCCACTACGCGGCCGGCTGGGCCGTGGCGGGGGACACACCGTTTACATGGACCAAGCAGGTCGCCGGAAGTTACGGCGGCACGCGTAACGGCATGGCCGTCCACTGGCCCAAGGGCATCGCGGCCAAGGGCGAAGTGCGCTCGCAATGGCACCACGTCATTGACATCGCGCCGACCATCCTCGAAGCGGCCGGTCTGCCCGAGCCCAAGTCCGTCAACGGCACGCCGCAGACCCCCATCGAAGGCGTGAGTATGGTCTACACATTTGGCGCCGCCAAGGCCAAGGACCGGCACAAGACACAGTACTTCGAGATCTTCGGTAACCGAGGCATCTACCAGGACGGCTGGCTTGCCAATACGGTTCACAAGGCGCCGTGGGAGGCGAAAGTACGCAGGCCGCTGCTCGACGACGTCTGGGAACTCTACCACGTTGACGAGGACTTCAGCTCCGCGAACGACCTGGCCGCGAAAAACCCCCAGAAGCTCAAGGAGTTGCAGGAGCTCTTCATGAAGGAGGCGATCGCGAATCAGGTGACGCCGCTGGATGATCGCTTGCTCGAGCGGTTGAATGCTGCCATGGTCGGGCGCCCCGACCTGATGGGCGTCCGCACATCGCTGACGGTGTACGAGGGCATGGTGGGGATGACGGAGAATGTCTTCATTAACACCAAGAACCGTTCGTGGAGCATCACCGCCGAAGTTCAGATCCCCGAAGGCGGAGCCAACGGCGTGCTCATCGCCCAGGCGGGCCGCTTCGGCGGCTGGAGCATGTATCTGAAGGATGGCCAGCCGACCTACACCTACAACTTCCTCGGACTGCAGGCCTTCAAGGTCGCCGCGACCGAGGCTCTCCCCGCCGGCAAGGCGACCATCCGCTACGAGTTCACCTACGACGGCGGTGGTTTGGGCAAGGGCGGAATGGGCGCGATCCTCGTCAACGGCAAGAAGGTTGCCGAAGGGCGGATCGAACACACACAGCCGATGGCCTTCTCCGCGGATGAGGGCGCGGACGTCGGCCAGGATGGCGAGACGCCCGTGACGAACGACTACAAGGAGGGAGACAACAAGTTCACCGGCGCGATCCGGAAAGTGACCATCGAAGTCGGGCCGGTGAAACTAGGTGCCTTGGACATGCACGAACAGGAGAAAACGAAACTCGCCCGGAAGGCGGCGGAATAGTCGAAAGCGAGTCCAACCCGACCCCGACAGGTGCCGGGGCGGACCGTGGCTCCAGAGACTACGGAGTGAACGCACCGATCAAACACCGAAAGGACACAACCATGAAGACCATACGCACACAAAGCCTCATCGCCGCCGCGCTCGTTGGCGTGATCGTGGCGACCGCCGCCCATACGCCAACCGCGGCCCAGGCGCCGGCGGCGGGCGACACCTCGGCTGCGCCTGTCAAGCTCGGGTCGGCTGACTTGCAGAAGCTCGTTGCGCCGATCGCGCTGTACCCCGATGCCCTGGTCGCCCACATCCTGCCTGCATCCACAGCAGGACTGGACGTGGTTCAAGCGGCCCGGTTTCTGCGGAAGAACAACGGCAAGGCGGAACCGAAGCCGAACGAGGAATGGAACACGAGCGTGTTTGTGCTACTGCAATTCCCCGACGTGCTCTACCGCATGGATGAGAACTTGGACTGGACCGACAAACTCGGCCGCGCCGTTATCGCTCAACAGGCCGATGTCATGGAAGCGATCCAGCATGCGCGCACGACGGCGACGGCCAATGGGATTCTGCAATCCAACGACAAACAGACGGTTGTTGCCACGCAGGAGGTTATCACGATCGTGCCGGCCAACCCCGAGGTCGTCTACGTGCCCACGTACAATCCAGACGTGGTTGTCGTTAATCAGACCAACACGGGACAGACGGCCGCGGCCGCAGCTCTCGGATTCGGAACTGGCGTCGCCGTCGGCGCCCTCCTGGCCAACGACAACTGCGACTGGCATGGGGGATATGTGGTCCACGGCCCCTACCCGGTCCACTACGGCACGTATGCCCACCCGGCAGCCCCATACAACCCCCGCGGTCTTTACGATCCGCGCGGCGTGTTTGATCCACGTGGTGTGGCCGACCCACGCGGCGTGTTTGACCCACGTGGCGTGGCCGACCCGAGAGGTGCGGCCGGAGTCGGCCGCGCCGGTGTAGGCGGACAGGCTGGACTCGGCGGTGGCGCCGCGGGTGCTGCCGGCGTAGGACGAGGTGCGGCCGGGGTCGGCCGCGCCGGTGAAGGCGGACAGGCAGGTGTCGGCGGTGGTGCT
>CAYQZH010000214.1:0-8071 GCA_964421865.1 uncultured Phycisphaera sp.
GCGCGCCGGGATGGCCACGATGGAGAAGCTTGTCCTTGAGCGCAGCGAAGGAACGGAGGCCTTCGGAAAGCTGGTGCACGTGGAAGCGGAACGGCGGGGAATGCGACAGGCATCCACGGTGCTGGTGATGGGCGACGGGGGGAACTGGATTGATCCGCTGAGCGCGCGTGAAGGTCTGCACGATCGACGGATCGTGGACTACTACCATGCCGCGGAACATCTGCACGCCCGACGCGACCCCGGCGGAAGCGGCGGGTCGCGGGCGGCGCTGGGGAAAGACACCTCCGAAGCGGGGGCGTTGGCTGGGCAACTGAAAGACGCGTTGTGGGACGGACAGTTGGATGAGGTGATCGCGAGCTTGAAGAATCATGCGGATCGATTAGGGGCACCACAGCCGTGCGAGGGGCCGGACCATCCGCGCCGGGTGCTGGCCAACAACGTGGACTACTTGCAGACCCAGCGCCATCCCATGGATTACCCGACGTTTCGGCGTAAGGGTTGGCCGATCGGATCGGGGGTCACGGAATCGGCCGTCAAACAGTTCAACAAACGCGTGAAGGGCACCGAGCAGTTCTGGAGTGTACCGGGGGTCGAGTCGATTCTGTCGCTCCGGGCGCTATGGCTATCGCAGGACGGACGGTGGGAACGGTTCCTTCGAGGCTCAGGACAGGATTGGAACACCCGACCGGCCTATTCCAAGGCCGCCTAATCTGTCACGGACCCCATCCGAACCGGCCGAGGCGGTTAGCGCGACCACCGCGAGTACGGCATTGCAGACGTCCATGGATCCTCCGGTGTCGGACCACGCCACCCAGTTGGCCAAGCTGGTCACCGAGCTCTGCTCGCTACGGAAGGCGTAGTCCGTAGCGAGGGTTCGCTCAGCGCCACCCTCCGGCCTTACCTACACATTGTATATGCCCGCAGGAACATCGACCACGACCCGGAACTGATAGTTTGTGCCGGGAGAGTAGGCAACGACTGCGTCCGCCCCATACGCGGCCCCGTCGCGAACGTCAATGCTTCCGGCTAGGTCAAACCGCACGATGACCGCGTAATCGGTGAACGTAGCGCCCGCTCCCTGGGAAAGCGCGACCATTCCATCCATGTTCGCGTTGTTGGGCACCGCATCGAACCGGAATTCAAACCCGCCGCTCTGCGACGCCTGGGGCGTATTCTGCCAGGTCGCCGTGCTCGTCACGCAGTGGGCAACGCCGTTGTCATTCGGATCAGCGGGGCACGGGTCATCGCAGTCTTTCAGGAGGTCGCCGTCCGTGTCGGTCGCGCATGGGTCGATGGGTTGCGGATCCGGCCCGCCGCCGAGTAACTCGGACGTCACAGTTACACGCACTTCGTCGGAAGCGGATTGATCGCCGGCGCTCACGACCAGTTCGAACAAGAGAGCCAACGAGGTTTCGCCTTGGGCAAGGCGAGGCGCGGTGAACGTGACGATTGCCGGGTCCGTCGTCCCGTGTAAGATCACATCGGTCTCGTGCAGCGGCGACCAAAACCAAGCATAGGTTAGCGGACTTCCATCGGAGCTGCTGGACCCGCGGCCATCCAGGGTCACAGTCGTTTCTTGGAGGGAGTAGGTTGAGTTGGTCCGCGCCCGCGTCGGCCGTGAGGAGAAGCGCCTGGGCCGGCTGGACCAACCTCAGGACACGCACCACCACCGTGTCCTGCTGGTTGTACCCCCCGTCGCCGACCGCCATCCCAAACACGAGGTCGGCGTCTTGCGGGATGCTGGGCGCAATGAAGCTCGCCGTAGGCTCGTTGGCATGCAGGAGGAGCACCGGCACGCCGGAGATTCGGACCCATTGATAAGTCAACGGGGCGCCGTCCGGATCGCTACTAGCACCGCCGTAGAGGAACACCAGCGCGTTGGCGGCAGCCGTTTGATCCGTGCCCGCGTCGGCGATCGGCGGCTCGTTCACGTCGATCGCCACCTCCACGTTCAACGTCAGGAGAAACGCGACCGTGCCGTCCAGTTTAATCGCCGTCACCTTGATGACATACGAGCCGTTGGTCGTGAACGAGTACGACTGCTCAACGCCCTCGTAGGTCTTCCCATCCCCAAAGTCCCACACAAAGCGTAGCTCGTTCTTGGGGGGCGCCCCTCGCCCGGACCGAACGGCGAACTGCCACTCTCCGCTCCCGTCGTCCGGACCCCGGGCCACAAGATCGTAGCGACGGAAGTCGGGGGTCTCGATGGTGGAAAAGAGAGTGTCCGAGACCGGGGAAACCGAGCCCGTCCCCGCGGCCGCCCCGTTCCCGGCCGGATTGTCGGCGGACATCGAACCGCAGCCATGAACGAACAACGAAATGGCCGACAGGGTGACCCAAGCTAACCGGTGGTGGTGGCGCGCAAGTGAACACATGTGCTTCCCCCTCTTCTCTAACCGCGTTACTTTCCCCAAACCACCGAACCTACGTAGTTCAACGTTTCCATATCTGAGCGTGAAATCCAAGGCCGCTCCTGGGAATACCCAGGCCCGAGAACACGGACGCTGAACGATCGCCGCCCGAAGCCGACCGCCAGCTTCCGCCTCCGGGCGAAGACGGGAGTGACATTATCTGACACTTTGTGGATGCTGTAGGAATCCCCTGGTCGCGATTATTCGTCACGATGGACCTCCCAGCCTTGTTTTCGTTCGCTGAATGCGGGTTTAGCCACGTTGGCTTGCCGCGTCTCGACTGAAAACCGCACACCCTTCCTTGGGTGCCGTCGAGTAACCCTGGGGCACCCCTCTTAGGGGGCCTGAAGTTATGGGAGTCTCGTAAATTTTGGAAAACCAAGATAAACCGGTGGTTTGGAGCGGTTGCGGGGAAGATTGGCGGAATGAGGTTCATCCTCCACTAGAGCTCGGTCGCCCCAATATCTGGGGTCGTGGGACACTCAGCCCGCGACATGTGGGTCCATCCTGCATGATATGGCCGCGCGAGGGGAAGCGTCGGAGCGAACCATCACAAGCGGCTGGACACTTGGCTTTTGGCTCTCGACCCCCTTGCATCGACGCCGGACGTTGCCCGGAGAGGCGCTGCCACCGGAAACGGTTGCATGGTTAGCGATACGACCACCGCTGCCTGGCTACTCCGTCGGGCGGAACACCAACGGGGCCGGATCCGAGCGAAACATGGGGCTCGGGGACGTCGGTTGTTCGACGCAGAATGCCTCGATAGGATTCGTCGTGGTTCAGTAGCGGATCGTCGTCGCGACACCAGGATCGACTACCCGTGATTCAGGATGTGCAGGTAAAGCCGCTCAAGGTCATGGCGGACGAGCGTGGGCGCCTGATGGAGATGCTGCGGTCCGATGACCCCCTCTTCAAAGGGTTCGGGCAGCTTTACCTCACGACGGCCTACCCCGGAGTGGTTAAAACGTGGCATTGCCACAAGAAGCCGTGGGACCATTTTGTCTGCGTGCGCGGCATGGCGAAAGTAGTGCTCTTCGACTCGCGGCAGCAGTCCCGCACGCGTAACGAAATCAACGAGTTCTTCCTGGGGGATCACCACCCGATTCTGCTCCAAATCCCGCCGCTGGTCTATCACGGCTTCAAGTGCGTCAGCGACGGCGAGGCGATCATCATCCACTGCCCCACGGAGTGCTACGTGTACGACAACCCCGACGAGTTCCGGGTCGACCCGCACCGCAACGATATCCCTTACGACTGGGCGCGGAAGGACGGTTAACCCATGAAAGGCGTGATTCTCGCCGGGGGGTTGGGCACGCGGTTGTCACCGCTGACGCGGGTGACAAACAAGCACCTGCTTCCGGTCTTCAACCGCCCGATGATCCATTACCCGCTGCAATGCCTCGTCAACGCGGGGATCGAGGACATCATGATCGTGACGGGGGGCACCGACGCGGGGCACTTCCTGCGGCTGCTGGGCAACGGGCATGAGTTCGGCCTCCGCCAGCTTCATTACACCTACCAGGAGGGCGAAGGGGGAATCGCCGACGCCCTGCGCCTGGCCGAGGACTTCGCCGACGGCGGGAAGATCGTGGTCGTGTTGGGCGACAACATCATCGAGGGCAACATCCGCCGGGCCGTCGGCGACTTCTTCGCCCAGGGTAGCAACGCGAAGGTTCTCCTCAAGGAGGTGCCGGACCCTGAGCGGTTCGGAGTGGCCGAGTTGCGCGAGGGTCGACTGGTTGGGATCGAGGAAAAACCGGCCAAGCCCAAGAGCTCCTACGCCGTGATCGGCATCTATATGTACGACCGCGAAGTCTTTGGCATCACCCGCACGCTCAAACCCTCCGGCCGTGGAGAACTCGAGATTACCGACGTCAACAACGCCTACATTGCGCAGGGCACGATGACCTATGATATTCTTGAGGGCTGGTGGACCGACGCGGGCACGTTCGAGTCCCTGCACCGCGCGTGGATGTTTGTGGCCGAGGGCGGAGCCAACCGACTCGATACGGGGGCGGCTCCAAAAGGTCCGAGCGAGGCAACAGCGTCGGTCGGCGGAAAAGCGCGCAGTTGGGTGCGCCGCGACCGGCAAGCTGGTCCGTCGCCATGAAGATCGGCGAGTCGGGATGCGGGGGACTTGCACTCGGCTTCAAGAACGCAGCCTTTCGCACGGTGCTCGCGGTTGAATGGGACGCTCACGCGTGCGACACGCTTCGAGCCGACATCACGGACCACGTCGCTCAGTGTGCCGTCGAGGTCGCTTGGTGGGGAGGACCGAGGCGGCCACACGGGGTTCGCCTATCTATAGAACGCGCGGGGTGATCGGCGGTGGGGCAGGGTCAGAGCAATCGCCGTGACCATCACCGTCGCCTCCGAACCTAATAAGGGATCAAATTTCACTGTAATCGTTTCCAGCCCGTCGGACGGCGTGACGCCGCGGTCGTAGTCCGTTTTTTTTCTTGCACTTCTGGCCGCACCTTGTTATGATTCTGGGTTATCGGATGTCAGTCGGAAAAGCGGATCGAGCCGGGGCGGTGTCGGCGCCGTTTTCGATGCGGTTCCTTTGGTTCACCAACCCGCATGGAGTACAAGGTTCGCACGCGGTTTTCCGACGAAGGGCTGTTTTGTAACTCACCGAGGGACGACCATGTGTCGCTCGCGACATCGGTTGCAACGTGATGAGGCTACCGTGCGGTTCGTGCGGCGGCGCCCGTCGCAAGTTCGATCCGCGTATCTCAACATACCTCACGGTTTCTGCAAACGGAAGGGAAAAATGAGACCGAGACGTTCAATAATTCCGTTCCTTGTACTCCTCGCATCGGTTGTATTCGTCGGTGGCCCCCCGGCACCGGCCGTTGGCGCTTCCGGAGCGCCGCGTCTGACCAACAACGCGGCGTCGCGCGGAAAGCAAACAGGAGCGGTCCGCCCGGAGGCGGCCCCGTTGGTGACCGGGTCGCCGGTGCATCTGCAATCGGTCGTGGCCGGTTCTCCGCCGACGGCGATCATCGCCATCTCGCCGAAGAACCCGCCCGGCGGGCTGCCGGCGTATCCGGCCGGCACGACGGTCGTCGGGAATACGCTGACTGCCGATTCGGGCGGGTTCCGGGCCTTTTTCAACGTGACGATTAAGGACTGGGACCCCAACGGCGACGGTTCGCCGGGCATGCACGCCCTCACGGTGAAGGTGGACGCCACGGGATACCTGGGGCTCAACGCCGCGCCGTCGAACGTCGGGGTGGATTTGGTTCCACCGGCATCGATCCCATGCACGACTAACGCCAACTGCGTTGCCCTGTTCGGCGAGAGCTGGGCGCAATGCACCCTGGGATTCTGTAAGGCGGGCTACGTGGACGTCGCGGGATTCCTCGCACCGGCGAACAACTACTGCAACTTCGCCGGCAGCGGCGGGTGCGCCTCGGGTGGCTCGGACACGTCGTCCAACTTCTATCGGTGGTACTTTATCCATAACCTCGATAATCGGCCGGACGGGCACATTCTTTACTATGTCGGTTCGCTGGTCCTGGACATCCCGGCAGGGGCCAAGGGCAAGTACACGGTGAGTTGGGTACCCGAAGAGACGTATTTTGCTGACGTCAATGGGGGGCAGTTGGACACGAAAGAAGAGAACGGGTTCGTGGTGAGCATCCGCTGCACGACCAGCGCCAACTGCAATGACAGCAACCCCTGCACGACGGACGTGTGCAATGCGGACGGCACCTGCTCGAACACCAAGAACTACAACGCTGCGACCCACTGCTGCAATCCGGCCAATGGCAATCTGACCCTGCTCTCCGACGGCATTCAGTGCACGGACGACGTGTGCGACGCGGCCAACGGACAGGTCACTCACCCGAACTCGCAGGTCAACACGTCCTGCGGCAATGCGCAGAATTCGCAATGCGACAAGCCGGACTCGTGCGACGGCGCCGGCCATTGCCTGGCCCGGTTGGAGCCGGCGTTAACGCCCTGCGGAAGTTCAACGAATACGGAGTGCAACGGGGCCGACACCTGCGACGGCGCGGGCGCCTGTGTGACTAACATCCGTCCCGCGGGCACGCCGTGCGGGGATCCTTCCGACACCGCCTGCGACAATCCCGATACTTGCAACGGTTTGGGCACGTGCGTGCGCAACACGGAACCGGACGGCCTGGCCTGTAGCGACGCCCTGTTCTGCACCGTCGGGGAACGGTGCAACACCGCCGTCTGCACCGGCGGGACGCCTCGAGATTGTGCCGACCTGCTTACCTGCACGACCGACTCCTGCAACGAAGGCGCCGGTCGATGCGACCACATTCTGCAGGCCGGCAAATGCCTAATCGACGGCGTCTGCTATTTCGCTGGCGATCTGCGACCCGGCAACACGTGCGAAGAATGTAACCCCACGCTCAGCGGCACCTCGTGGTCGGTCCGGCCTGACGGTAGCCTGTGCAACGACGGGAACGCCTGCACCGGAACCGGTCGGCCCGGCATCGGCTTCGATACGTGCACCGGCGGCGTCTGCACCGGACTGGTGGATATCCAGTGCAACGACCAGTGTGAGTTCGCCGTTCCCGTCATCGTCGGCGTCAACACGAGCAACAACAGCAGCGCCGGCACAGACGACGGCGAGGCCTCCTGCCAGCCCGATTCCAACCACGACGTCTGGTTCAAATTCACCGCCGGTTGCAACGGCATCACCTTCGCCAGCACCACCGGCAGCGCGCTGGCGCCCTCCAACGACACGGTCTTGAGCGTGTACAATCGCTGTCCGCTCAACGGTGGGACGGAACTCGCCTGCGATGACGACAGCGGCGTGGCTCTGCAGTCGGCCCTCACCTTCGCGACGACCACCGGTACGACGTACGTCATCCGCGTAGCCGGCTTCGAGGACAACAAGGGGCCGATTGTCTTGAACATTCGACCCGTTGACGACTGCCTGATCGACGGCGTGTGCTATGGGGCTGGCGACCACAACCCCGCGAATGATTGTCAGGCTTGCATACCGGAGATCTCCAGCACGCAATGGTCGCCTCGGGCTGAAGGCAGCGCTTGCGGCAACCACGCGGACACCGAATGCGACAGCCCCGACGCTTGCGACGGGGCCGGCATCTGCGAGGTCAACTTCAAGCCCGACGGGATCCTCTGTTCGGACGAAGTTCCCGCCGACGTTTGCACGAAGAATTTTTGCCAGACCGGCCTCTGTACCCATCCGCCGGAGCCTGCGGGCTTGCCCTGTGGCGATCCGAGCGATACCGAGTGCGACAATCCGGACACGTGCGACGGCGGCGGGGGCTGCGCTCCGAATCTGGAGGGCGCCGGTCACGCCTGCGGCGATCCCTCGGACAGCCAATGCGACCACCCAGACACTTGCGACGGCGGCGGCGGTTGCCTGGACAACCTGGCAGCCGACCAAACGACGTGTGACGACGTGGAGGTCCCTGGCACGGACAACGGCGAGTGCGCGGACGGCTTTTGCGTGTTCCCGCCCGTCATCGTCTGGAACAGCGATCCTCTAACCCCCGATCGCACTACTCGGTCCCTCAGGTTCAAGGTGACCCCGCACGCGGTGGCGCCCGCCGCGCCAGGGGAAAACGCCATCAGGGTGGAATTGGTCGAGCTGGGGCATCCCAACCCCAGGAACGCGGTGGCGACGGTGGCACTGCCGACGCAGACCGTGCCGC